>CALMVA010000083.1 GCA_937873035.1 uncultured Sphingomonadaceae bacterium
AACCCCTGACCTCTACACTGCCAGTGTAGCGCTCTACCAGCTGAGCTAAGGCCCCATATTGGAGGCGCGCCTCTAGATCAGGCGCGCCCGCGTTGCAACCCCAGTTGCAACGAATTAAATCAATTTTCGTCGTTCGCGTCGCCGGTGTCGACGCCAAGGTCGTCATCGCCGCCCAGATCGACGTCATCGTCTGCCGAAGGCTCGCCTTCATTGTCGACGTCGATATCCAGATCCGCACCGAGATCCGCATCCGCAGCTTCACCAACGGCACCGGCAGCAGGCGTTGCGGCTTCAAAGGGAAGCGGCTGCTTCGACTTGAGCACGGGCTCAGGAATCCAGGCATAGCTGCACGAAATGCAGGTCACCGGATCTTCCTTGGTCAGGTCATAGAAACGCGTCGCGCACTTCGGGCAGGTACGCTTGGTACCCCATTCAGGCTTCACCATGGGCCTTATAAGCCTTTCAAATAAACAGAATCGCCAAAAGCCGGACGCATGGACCGGCTGAATCGGCGCGCGCCTTGCCATAGCGGAACGCCGCTGTCAAAGACGCGCACGAAATGTCCCATTCCTCATCTGCCCCAACTCCGATGTCATTCACCAAGAGCGGCCCGCTCACAGGACGCGTTCGCGTGCCCGGCGACAAATCGATCTCGCACCGCGCGCTCATGCTTTCGGCGCTGGCCGTGGGTGAAAGCGTGATCGAAGGGTTGCTTGAAGGCGAGGATGTGCTGGCAACCGCCGCCGCAATGCGCGCCATGGGTGCCCGCATTGAACGCGGCGCAGATGATGTGTGGCGCGTGCATGGCGTGGGCGTGGGCGGGTTGCTCCAGCCCGAATCGGCGCTCGACATGGGCAATTCAGGCACCTCGACACGGCTTTTGATGGGGCTGGTTGCAAGCCACGCCATCACCGCGACTTTCACGGGCGATGCTTCACTCTCCAAGCGCCCAATGGCGCGCGTCACCGATCCACTCGGCACCATGGGCGCGCAATTTTCTTGCTCACCCGGAGAAAAGGGCAACCAGTATCTGCCGATCATGGTGCGCGGCGCCTGCCCCGCCCTGCCGATCAGCTATCGCCTGCCGATGGCCTCGGCACAGGTGAAGTCGGCCATTCTGCTCGCGGGGCTTAATACGCCGGGCATCACGACCGTCATCGAGCCAGTGCCGACGCGCGATCATAGCGAGCGGATGCTGGCAGGCTTTGGGGCAAGGCTCGACATTTCGACCGATGCCGATGGCGCGCGCGTCATCTCGCTCCATGGCGAGGCAGAATTGAAGCCACAGCACGTGATCGTGCCGGGAGACCCCTCCTCCGCCGCTTTCCCGATGGTCGCGGCGAGCATCGTCCCCGGCTCGGAAGTCCGCATCGACAATGTCGGCATCAACCCGACGCGCGCAGGGCTTATCCATGTGCTGAAGGACATGGGCGCAGACATCACACTTGTTGATGAGCGCATCGTGGGCGGCGAACCCGTGGCAGACCTTATCGTCCGGCACGCAACCTTGAAGGGCATCGAAACCGCGCCGGACGTGGTGCCGAGCATGGTTGATGAATTCCCCATTCTGTTCATCGCGGCGGCCTGTGCCGATGGCACGAGCATCTTTCGCGGGCTGGAAGAGCTACGCGTCAAGGAATCTGACCGCATCAGCGTGATGGCAAAGGGGCTGGAAGCGATTGGCGTGCGTGTCGAGGAACTGGAAGACGGGCTGATCGTGCATGGCAGCGGCGGCGCTGCGCTTGATGGCGGGGCGACGATTGCGGCGGAACTCGATCACCGCATTGCCATGAGCTTTGCGATTGCGGGACTCGTTTCCGCAGCGCCTGTCACGATTGACGATATGAGCCCGGTGGCCACGAGCTTCCCGGTCTTTACCGCGATGCTTGAAGGACTTGGCGCCAGATGATTATTGCGGTTGATGGCCCCGCCGCATCGGGCAAGGGCACGATCGCGCGGGCGCTGGCGACGCATTATCGCCTGCCGCATCTTGATACCGGGCTGCTCTACCGCGCGGTGGGCGTCGGCACGGCGCGCATGGGCGGCGATCCTGACTGTGAGAACGATGCCGTCGCAGCCTGCCGCTTTGACGAAGCCCTGCTGGCTGACCCCGAATTGCGCAGCGAAGCGGCGGGCGCGCTCGCCTCGCGCGTGTCGCGCCATCCGGGCGTGCGTGCCGCACTTCTGGCCTATCAGCAGGACTTTGCCCGCCAACCAAGTGGTGCGGTGCTGGATGGCCGCGACATCGGCACCGTCATCGCACCCGCTGCCGATGCCAAGCTGTTCGTGACAGCATCTGCCGAAGTGCGCGCAGAGCGGCGCCACCGCGAGGACGCCACGACCAGCTATAACGACATTCTGGCCGACATCCGCGCGCGTGATGCGCGGGATTCAGGCCGAAGCGCCGCCCCGCTGCGGCAGGCCGAGGACGCGGACTTGCTAGATACGACCAATCTGACTATAGGCGCCGCCGTCCAGCGGGCGATTGCGCTCGTGGAGGCCCGGATTCGGCGCTGAGCAGCTTTTCAAGCTACCCTCCCTTTTTCGACCCCACGTTCCATCGTCCAAAGGATGCTGCGTCCACATGGGGTGGCCGCGGCAGTCTGGCCAAAAGACCTGTGGATTCAACCACATGGCCGGAAAACATGAATGATTGGAAACTCTAGCATGGCATCATCCGCCAACCCGACCCGCGACGATTTCGCGGCTCTCCTTTCAGAATCGCTCGGCAATGCCGAAAGCCTTGATGGCCGCGTCGTCAAGGGCACCGTTACCGCAATCGAAAACGACATGGCCGTCATCGACGTTGGCCTGAAGTCGGAAGGCCGCGTTGCGCTGCGCGAATTCGCAGCTCCGGGCCAGAAGGCCGAACTCGCTGTCGGCGACACCGTTGAAGTTTATGTCGACCGCGTCGAAAACGCTCAGGGCGAAGCCGTGCTGTCGCGCGACCGTGCGCGCCGCGAAGCCGCCTGGGATGCGCTCGAAGCAGAATTCGGCAAGTCGACCCGCGTCGAAGGCGTCATCTTCGGCCGCGTCAAGGGTGGCTTCACTGTCGATCTCGGCGGCGCTGTTGCCTTCCTTCCCGGCTCGCAGGTCGATATCCGTCCGGTGCGCGACGTTGCGCCGCTCATGGACATTCCCCAGCCCTTCCAGATCCTCAAGATGGACCGCAAGCGTGGCAACATCGTCGTGTCGCGTCGCGCCATCCTTGAAGAAAGCCGCGCAGAAGCACGTTCGGGCCTGATCCAGAACCTCGCTGAAGGCCAGGTGATCGAAGGCGTCGTCAAGAACATCACCGATTACGGTGCGTTCGTTGATCTCGGCGGCATCGACGGCCTGCTGCACGTCACCGACATCAGCTACAAGCGCGTCAACCACCCGTCGGAAGTCATCAACATCGGTGATACCGTGAAGGTGCAGATCATCCGCATCAACAAGGACACGCAGCGCATCTCGCTTGGCATGAAGCAGCTCGAAAGCGATCCGTGGGAAGCTGTCGCCGCCAAATATCCGGTTGGTGCCAAGCTCACGGGCCGCGTCACGAACATCACCGAATATGGTGCATTCGTTGAGCTCGAAGCCGGCATCGAAGGCCTTGTCCACGTTTCGGAAATGAGCTGGACCAAGAAGAACGTCCACCCCGGCAAGATCGTTTCGACCAGCCAGGAAGTCGATGTTGTCGTTCTTGAAGTCGATGAAGAAAAGCGTCGCATCTCGCTTGGTCTCAAGCAGGCTGCGTCGAACCCGTGGGAAGCCTTTAGCGCGGCTCACCCGGCTGGCACCATCGTCGAAGGCGAAGTCAAGAACGCGACCGAATTCGGCCTGTTCGTCGGCCTCGATGGCGATGTGGACGGCATGGTCCATATGTCGGACATCGCATGGGGCGTTTCGGGCGAAGAAGCCCTGGCGCTCTTCAACAAGGGTGACACCGTCAAGGCTGTCGTTCTCGATGTCGACGTTGAGAAGGAACGCATCTCGCTTGGCATCAAGCAGGTTGAAAAGGGTGGCGCTTCGGTTGCCACCGGCGGCGCTGGCGGCCTTGCCAAGAACGCAGTCGTCACCGTCACGGTCATCGCGATCAAGGACGGCGGCCTCGACGTTCAGGTGGGTGACGATGGCGCCATCGGCTTCATCAAGCGTGCAGACCTTGGCCGCGACCGCGACGAACAGCGCCCTGACCGCTTCCAGGTCGGCCAGAAGTTCGACGCGATGGTGATCGGCTTCGATCGCTCGAAGAACCCCAACTTCTCGGTCAAGGCGATGCAGATCGCTGAAGAGAAGCAGGCCGTTGCCCAGTACGGTTCGTCCGATTCGGGCGCATCGCTTGGCGACATTCTTGGTGAAGCCCTCAAGGCACGCGAAACCAAGAAGTAAGCCTTACGGCTCAAGCCTTTGAAAAGGCCCGTCACACGGTTGCGTGTGGCGGGCCTTTTTTCTGTCATTCAGCGGAAAATCGTGCTGACTCATTGACTTAGCACGACCGTCGCCGCTAACTATCGTTAAGACATAATTACTTGCAAAATCCGCCAATATGGCAGTATTTGTCGATAACGCTGTTGCGTCCACTCTTAATCCTGCCGGTTTTGGGGGATTTGCGTTTGAGCGGACTTTGGCCTTCGAGGGGAAGCGCCATAACAGGCACGGGCAGCAGCGAGGGGGTATGAGTATGATACGTTCCGAGCTGGTGGATATACTGGCGCAAGAAAATCCTGAATTGTCGATCCGCGAAGTCGACTCAATCGTCACCATCTTCTTCGATGAAATCGTGAGGCAACTTGCCGAGGGTGGCCGCGTTGAATTGCGCGGCTTTGGCGCGTTCTCCACACGTGGACGCGATCAACGGCAGGGCCGCAATCCGCGCACCGGCGAAGCGGTGGACATTCCCGCAAAGAAAGTGCCCTATTTCAAGCCGGGCAAGGAAATGCGGGCCCGCCTCAACGTCTGAGGCGCGATCACGGCGAAAGACTTGACGGCGGCGCTCCCGTCCACGATGCCGCGCGGATGCGGACGTGGCGAAATCGGTAGACGCAGCAGACTTAAAATCTGCTTTCCTCTGGAAGTGCGGGTTCGAGTCCCGCCGTCCGCACCATTTTATGCTGGCCCTCAGGCGCCGGGCGGCGACATCCGTCGCCTTGGCTTTCCTCGCATAAGCTCGGACGGCCGGTCGGCCTTGCGAACCCCCACGGGTTCGATGATGCTGGCCCTCAGGCGCCGGGCGGCGACATCCGTCGCCTTGGCTTTCCTCGCATAAGCTCGGACGGCCGGTCGGCCTTGCGAACCCCCACGGGTTCGATGATGCTGGCCCTCAGGCGCCGGGCGGCTACATCCGTCGCCTGAAACGTGCACCAAGTCCGTGACGGCACCTGCATCGCGCGCTATCAACCGTTCATGATGCGTCGCGCGCTCCTTCTTCTTGCCCTGTTCTGTGCGGGATGTTCCGGCAAGGATGATGCGGCGATCACGGTCAGCGTGGTCGGCGACAACGCGCGCGCGCGCGATCCGAACAGTCTCCCGCTCGATGCCCCCTCTGCGGTTCTCACCGGCGCGCTGATGCAGGGCCTGGTGCAATATGATGCGCACGGCGAAGTGGAACCGGCACTGGCCGAGCGGTGGCTTGTGACCGATGACGGGCTGAGTTACATTTTCCGTATCCGTCGCTCCAAATGGTCGGACGGTTCCCCCGTTACGGCAGAGCAAGTCGCCCGGAGCCTGCGCACCAGCCTGTCTCTCGCCAGTCGCAATCCCTTGAAGCCGCTGCTCGCCCCCGTGCGTGAGATTGTCGCCATGACCGACAGCGTGCTGGAAATCCGTCTGACCGAGCCACAGGCCAATCTGCTTGACCTGCTGGCACAGCCCGAACTCGCCATAATGCGCGGCACCAAGGGCACCGGGCCGTTCCGCCTCTTCCGCACCTATCCCAATGCCCGTGTGCTGCGCCCCGTGATCCCCGATACCGCCGGGGAGGTGAGCGAGGACGTTCTCGTCCGCAGCGAGCGGCGTGTGCGCGCAGAGGCCAGCGCCCGCGCCGTCGCGCGCTTTGCACTCGGCAGCGCCGCGCTCGTGCTGGGCGGTGATTTTGCGGATTACCCCCTCGCCAGAGCCGCCGGCGCGCGCGCAGTGCGGCGAGACGCTGTGGCGGGCGTTTTTGGGTTGCAACCCGTGCGCAGCGATGGCCCGGCTGGAGACCGTGACATTCGCCGCGCGCTTGCCATGGCGATTGACCGTGACGGCTTCGTCAAGCGGCTGCGCGCACAAGGCTGGGCAGCGACTGAAACGCTCATGCCGGGGCCGATTGACCGTTATCTGGAAGCACGGCCCGATTGGCTGACGCTCCAGCGGCAGGCACGGATCGAAAAGGCGCGCAGCCTGATTGCCAGCGCCACCAGATCACGCGGCGGATCGCCCGTCAGAATATTCGTGAGCCTGCCAGATGGGCCGGGTGGGCGGCTCTTGTTCGCGCAGATCAAAAGCGACTGGCGGCAAATCGGCGTTGAGGCCATGCGCGCGACACAGGGCCGCAGCCCGGATTTCCGCCTGATTGATCGCGTCGCCCCCGCCCCCAGCGCGCTCTGGTATGTCAGCCAGTTCGCGTGCGGCGTGGCACCCATGTGCAGTCAGGAAACATCCGCCTCGCTGTCGCTCGCGCGCCACGCCGCGCCCGATGAGCGCGCGCGGCTCTATTCGGAAGCCGATCAGGCGATTTCAAGCGACCAGCTCTTCATCCCCATTGCGCTTCCGCTACGCTGGTCACTCGTTGATCCACGCCTGACGGGCTATGCGGAGAACAGCACGGGCATCCACCCCCTCAACCGGCTGGGGAGTGGCGGCAACTAGCACGCGCGCCAAACCTTCCTATATATCTCCCGGAAGGAGTGACGCATGGCTGTTACACAAGACGATATTCTCAATCGGCGGCATGGCACGGCGATCAAGCATCCGGCGGCGGTGCGGCGGCGCATTGAAGGGCTTGAGCGGCTGATGGAAGGGCTGTTCACCATCCCCGGCACAAAGCAGCGCGTTGGCCTTGACGTGCTGATGGACGTTCTGCCGATTGGTGGCTCCATGGTCGCGGCCGCCCTTGGCAGCTATCTTGCATGGGAAGCGCGCAATCTGGGGACGCCGCGCTCAACGCTGGTACGCATGGCAGGCAATATCGGCTTTGACGCGCTGCTGGGCGCGATCCCCTTTGTGGGCGCGATCCCGGACTTTTTCTTCCGCTCCAACACGCGCAATTTGAAGATGGTGAAGAAACATCTGGACCGGCATCACCCGGCAAGCGCGATCATCGACCAATAGAGTGATTTCGAGTGAGATGGAAACATCGAACGGCTCGGAAATCACGGATAATCCATGATCTGGAGCAGGTCAGCGCGGGCTGCGCCAGATACGTAGGGCGCGCCGTGCATCTGCCGCGCCGCCGCCCTTTGGGCACTGCTCTGGCCGGAAGCCCCTATCAAGGCAGATGCGCACCTCTTGCAGCCAGCCCCCCGCATTGGTCGTCACGCGCAGCATTTCTGGCGACAGACCGGGGTTGGCCTTGGCAAAGGCACTCGCAAATGCCCCAACGCTTGGCTTGCGCCGCGAGAGCGCGTTCATATCAGGCGTCTTCACGGCCTTGAACAGCAACGAAGCGGCCTGAAAATATTTCTCCGGCTTGTCCGTCATGCAGGTGCCGTGTTTGGCCCATTCATGCTGCAAAAGCTGCGGTGAGGGCGTCATGCAGAAATGCTGGCGTACAAGGCTTTCATCTATCAATTCCGCCTCGCGGCACCATGCAGGGTAAGCCGATGTTTCCCCTTCCGGCCATAGCCCGTGCAGCACGAAGCCGAAGCGCGCGCCGCGCCCGCACTGCACGTCGCCATCGCGCGACGCCCCCTTGTCGCGGCAATATTGCGGCGACCATGAAAGCGTGAGGAGATAGCCCGCCACGGGCACCTTGCGCACCTGTCCGGCAGGCGGAGCTTCGGCGCGATAACGCGGCAAGGGGCTGGGCACGGCACAGCTTTGCGGCTGGGCAAGCGCCATAGCGGGAATGAGGGCGACCGACGCGACACAAATTCTCAACATGAGAAAAGGCTTAGGCCGCAGCGTCGAAATGCGGAAGCCTGAAAGAGGGCTCTGGCAATGCTCGCGTAATTTTATTACAAACCGTTGTTATGAACATCGACTCACGTCGCAGCAACCTGCCCCCGCTGGAGCTTCACATCCCGGAGCCGCCCGCGCGGCCCGGAGAAGAGGCAGATTTCTCGCATATCAGCGTGCTCCCCGCCGGGGTGACGCCACGTCCCGACAGCTCTGCCGACACGGCAACGCTGCGCGACATGGCTTATGGCCTTGTCCGCGTGCTCGATGATGAGGGGCAGGCCGTTGGCCCGTGGGCGCCGCGCCTGTCGCCCGATTTGCTGCGCGCCATGCTGCGCAACATGGCGCTGACCCGCGCCTTTGATGACCGGATGTTCCGCGCCCAGCGGCAGGGCAAGACCAGCTTCTACATGAAGTGCACCGGCGAGGAGGCCGTGGCCGTCGCCCAAGCCCATGCCCTTGACCGCGAGGATATGTGCTTCCCCTCCTATCGTCAGCAGGGAATTCTCCTCACGCGTGGCTGTCCGCTGGTCGACATGATAAACCAGATTTATTCAAACAAGGGCGATGCGCTGAAAGGTCGCCAGTTGCCGATCATGTATTCGGCGCCCGAATATGGCTTCTTCACCGTCTCCGGCAATCTCACCACGCAATTGCCACAAGCCGTGGGCTGGGCGATGGCGAGCGCCTCCAAGGGCGATACGCGCATTGCGGCGGCTTGGTGCGGCGAAGGATCAACCGCAGAGGGCGATTTCCATGCCGCGATGACCTTTGCCACCGTCTATCGCGCGCCGGTCATCTTCAACGTCGTCAACAACCAATGGGCGATCAGCTCTTTCGCGGGCTTTGCGGGCGGCGAGGCGACAACCTTTGCCGCGCGCGCCATCGGCTATGGCATTGCCGGCCTGCGCATCGACGGCAATGATGCGCTCGCCGTTTATGCCGCAACGCAATGGGCAGCGGAGCGCGCGCGCACCAACAAGGGGCCAACGCTCATCGAGCACTTCACCTATCGCGCCGAAGGCCACAGCACCTCGGATGATCCGGGCGCCTATCGCTCCGCCGACGAGCGCGCCCACTGGCCGCTGGGCGACCCGATCGCCCGGCTGAAAAAGCACCTCATTACGCTTGGCGAATGGGATGAAGACCGCCACGCCGCGATGGACCTTGAACTCGCCGAAGCCGTGAAGGCCGCGCAGAAGGAAGCCGAAAAAAATGGCATCCTCGGCCACGGGATGCACCAGCCCTTTGAGACGATGTTCGAGGATGTGTTTGAAGAAATGCCCTGGCACCTGAAGGAGCAGCAGGCGCAGATGCTGGCAGAACGGATGCGCAAATGGCCCGAACCCGGTCAGGGACCGCGCTGATGACCGGCACCAGACGCATGAACATGATCGAGGCGATCAACGACGCGATGGACATCGCCATGGGCCGCGATGACGATGTTGTCGTGTTCGGTGAGGATGTCGGCTTTTTCGGCGGCGTCTTCCGCGCGACCGCCGGGCTTCAGGCCAAATATGGCAAGACGCGCAGCTTCGATACGCCGATTACCGAATGTGGCATCATCGGCGTTGCGGTGGGCATGGCGGCCTATGGCCTGCGCCCCATCCCCGAAATCCAGTTTGCCGATTATATCTACCCGGCGCTTGACCAGCTCGTTTCAGAAGCGGCGCGCATCCGCTATCGTTCGGCAGGCCAGTGGCAAATGCCCATCACGGTGCGCTCGCCTTTTGGCGGCGGCATTTTCGGCGGGCAGACGCACAGCCAGTCGCCCGAAGGCATCTTCACGCACGTCGCTGGCCTGAAGACCGTCATCCCCTCAACGCCCTATGATGCCAAAGGGCTGTTGCTCGCGGCGATAGAAGACAATGATCCCGTCATCTTCTTCGAGCCGAAGCGCATCTATAACGGGCCTTTCGACGGCCATTATGATCGCCCCGTCCAGCCCTGGGCCAAGCATCCGGCGAGCGAAGTGCCCGAAGGCCATTACACGGTGCCGCTCGGCAAGGCCGCGATGGTGCGCGAGGGGCAGGATCTAACCGTTATCGCTTATGGCACAATGGTCCATGTCGGGCTGGCCGCAGTAGAAGAACTGGGCGTCGATGCCGATGTGATCGACCTGCGCACGCTGATGCCGCTCGACATCGAGACGATCGAGGCGTCGGTCAAAAAGACCGGACGCTGCCTCATCATCCATGAAGCGACGCGCACCTCAGGCTTTGGCGCGGAGCTTGCCGCGCAAATTCAGGAACGATGCTTCTACCATCTGGAAGCTCCCATTGAACGCGTAACGGGCTTTGACACGCCCTATCCGCACAGCCTTGAATGGGCCTATTTCCCAGGGCCGATCCGCATCGGCATGGCAATCGAAAAAGTGATGAAGGACTGACGCGATGGCGCGCTTTGAATTCCGCCTGCCCGACATTGGCGAAGGCATTGCCGAGGCCGAGATCGTCGCATGGCACGTAAAGATCGGTGATCGCGTGTCCGAAGATCAGGGCGTGGCCGACATGATGACCGACAAGGCGACGGTCGAAATGGAATCCCCCGTATCGGGCGTGGTCCTTGAGGTTGCAGGCGATGTCGGCGACATGATCCCCATCGGTTCGACGCTGCTCGTGATCGAAACCGAAGGCGAGGAAGAAGCCCCGGTTGAGGTGACACCTGCACCCGCGCCCGCTCCGGCAGAAGCCCCCACGCCCGACCTTCTCGACGGCACCGATCTGGAAAGCCCGCATGAGCAGCATATGCCTGCCGTCGCGCCCGTCCACTTCATTCCGGCACCACACCCAGAGGCGACCGAAATCAGCGTGCCGCAGCCGTCGGCGCAGGCGCTTGCCTCGCCCGCCGTGCGCGCCCGCGCGAAGGAACTCGGCATTGATCTGAGCCAGGTGCGCGCCCGCGAAGGCGACCGCATCCGCCATTCAGACCTTGATGCCTTCCTCTCCTATCATGGCGGGCAGGGCTATCACGCAGCAGGTGCCGCGCGCGTCGACGAGCCGATCAAGGTCGTCGGGATGCGCCGTCGCATCGCTGAAAATATGGCGGCCTCCAAGCGCCATATTCCACACTTCACCTATGTCGAGGAAATTGACGTCACCGCGCTGGAAGCGATGCGCGGAGACCTCAACGCCAATCGCGGTGAACGGCCCAAGCTGACCATGCTGCCGCTCATGATCGTCGCCATCTGCAAGGCGATCCCCGCCTTCCCGATGATTAATGCGCGCTATGATGATGAAGCGGGCATCGTGACACGCCATGGCGCCGTGCACCTCGGCATGGCGACGCAGACCGATGCGGGGCTGATGGTGCCGGTCATCCGCGATGCACAGGCAAAGAACATCTGGCAGCTCGCAACCGAAATCACCCGGCTTGCAGAGGCCGCACGCCGCGGCAAGGCCAGGTCCGAAGAGCTTTCCGGCTCAACGCTCACCATCACCTCGCTTGGCCCCTTGGGCGGCGTTGCGACGACGCCGGTCATCAACCGGCCCGAAGTCGCGATTATCGGCCCCAACAAAATCGTCGAGCGGCCCATTTTTGTGGGTGACGACATCGTGCGCGCCAAGCTGATGAACCTCTCGATCAGCTGCGATCACCGCGTCGTTGATGGCTGGGATGCCGCCAGCTTCGTGCAGGCGGTCAAGAAGCTGCTGGAAACGCCCGTCCTGCTCTTTGCCGATTGATGCTGCGAGCTCTCGCCCGCCACCGCTCGCCTTGAGCTTATCGAAGGGCTGTTCTTGACCTGTTTGCCAAAGCGGAAGGACAGGGCTTCGACAGGCTCAGCCCGAACGCGTGTGGGAATGCAGGCTTACAGCGTCACACTGCGAACCCTACCAATAAGCCGGTGGCGGCGCATAGCTGCGGATGCGATCATCAATCATCCGCGCCTGTGCGATCAGCATCGCCTCGCTGCCCTGCGGCCCGATGAGTTGAAGGCCAATCGGCCTGTCCGCACTGTCCCGCCCGGCAGGGATGCTGATGGCGGGTAGCCCGCCGACATTGGCCAGAACCGTGAAATCGGCGATGTTTTCCGGCATTGGCGCGCCTTGCACAAAGGCCGTTTGCGGCGTGGTGGGGGTAACGAGAATGGCGTTGCTCCCCAATTCACGCCGCAGCATTTCACCAATCTGATCCACGAGCAGAAGATCATCGCGGTTCTTCTTTTCATCACGATCCACCGCGATTTCAAGGATGCGCGTAATGTCGCCAGAAATGCGCGCGCACCGCTCTTCGCCCAGCGGCACCAGCGTGGGGATAAGATCGCGCGCAGAAATGAGGAAGGTCGCCCGGCACACCGTGGCGCAATCGGGGCGCACCGCAACATCGCCCTGTTGGTCCGGCAAATCGGCAAGAATGGCGGCGATCCGCTCTGCCACTTCGGGCGCGACATCCGTGCCGCCCGACCGCGCGAGCGTGAGGAAACGCGAGCGGCGCATGGCGGTGGCCAGATCAGGCGTGCACAACACATTGGTGAGAATCGACAGATCATCCATCGAGCGCGCCATTGGGCCGATCGCATCGAACCGCGATGACAAGGGCACCAGACCTGTTGCGGGGAGCAGCCCATTCGTAGGCTTGAGGCCATAAATTCCACACAAGGCGGAAGGTATACGGATTGAACCAAGCGTGTCCGTGCCAAGGGCGGCAAGGCACAGCCCGGCCGCAACGGCGACCGCGCTTCCGCCAGATGAGCCTCCGGGCGATAATTGCCCATCGCCATGCGGGTTGATGCAGCGGCCGGTAAACGGATTGTCGGTCGTCGCGCCAAGCGCCGCCTCGTGCATATTGGTGGTGCCAAGGATGATCGCGCCCGCCGCACGCAACCGCGTGACGACATCCGCGTCTTCCTCTGCCACCATGCCGCTGCGCGCGGCCATGCCCGCGCCATGCTCCAGACCTTTGACGGCGATATTCGCCTTGACCGCAATCGGCACACCTTCGAGCGGGCGGCGGCTGTCGGTTGCAAAGCGCCCGTCACTCAACAGCGCGGCAGCGCGCGCTGCTTTTGCGTCAACTTCAACAAAGGCGCGCAGCCCCCCATCCAGCGCCTCGATGCGCGCGAGATAGTGATCGACAACCGCAGACGGGCTCGTCAGCCCACGCGAATAGGCGGCGTGCAACTCGGTAATGCCAAGGCGATGCCAGTCTCCCCCGCGTGCCATACTCGTCTTGTTCCCGCCCCTGTCCAATGTCGCCGTTATGGCACGAGCCGGTGAGGCGGCGTCAATTCGCTTTATTGCGCGGCCGGAAATATTTAGGATACAAGCGCAAGGCGCGGTCCATCGGCGGCGGACAGCGCGACCTCATCCACGCCGTTGATGGCTTCGATCCGCGCGGCCAGTTCTGCATCGAGCGCAAAGGCTCGGCCCAGCCGCACGCGCGCGCTTTCACCAGCGCCCAGATCTGCATCGAGGATGATCTCGCCACGCCCGCCGCGTTCGCCCGCCAGCAGCACCGAGAGCGCATGGAGCACGCCTGCATCGCGCGTGCGCACGACGGCTTTCAACCGGCTGTTCGCGGCAAGCCCCTCAAGCGGCTGGATGCGCTTTACGGTGATGCGCGGTGTTTCTTCACCCGGCTGGCGGTCCAGTTCAACCGTCAGCAACCCGCAGGCATTGACCTTGGCGATTTCTTCCAGCTCCTTGGCGGTCAGATCATCAAAGCAACTGGCGATGAACTGGCCGGTCGCGTCAGACATGGCGCAATTCGCATAACGCCGCCCGCGCGCAGAGGTCCGCCAGCGCACATCTTCCACCAGCACCGCCATAACCGCGCTCGTGCGCCCGCCATCGGCGGGGGCTGGCTGGGCGCACAAGGCCGCATAGTCGCGCGCGCCATGCGCCGTGGCGACGTGCTTGTAACGATCCACCGGGTGCGCCGAGAAATAGAAGCCGAACGCCTCGCGCTCCTGCGCCATGCGGTCCGCCAGCGACCAATGCGCATCGGGCGGCAGCTTGACCGCCTCCACCTTGTGTTCGTCTCCACCAAACAGTCCGCCCTGCCCGCTAGTGCGCGCGCTTTCCGCTTCGGCGGCGACCGCCAGCAATGTCTCGGCAGCGCCGTGAACACCTGCGCGGTTGGGCTCGATCACGTCGAACGCGCCCCCGGCGGCAAGGCTTTCAATCTGACGGCGGTTGAGCAGCTTGGGGCTGATCCGGTCCGCAAAATCATCAAGCGAGGAGAAGCCGCCCTTGGCCGTGCGCTCGGCGACGACCTGTTCCATCGCGCCCTCGCCCACGCCCTTCAGGGCGCCCAGCGCATAGCGCACCGCAAGCGTGCCTTCATGCGGCTCCACTTCAAAGTCAGCGCCGCTCGTGTTGATGCACGGTGCCAGCGCGGGCACGCCAAGGCGGCGCATATCGTCCATGAAGGTCGAGAGCTTGTCGGTGTTTGAAATATCAAAGCTCATCGACCCGGCGAAAAAGTCCGCCGGATAATGCGCCTTGAGCCATGCGGTGTGATAGGCGAGCAGCGCATAAGCGGCGGCGTGTGACTTGTTGAAGCCATAGCCTGCAAACTTGTCGATCAAGTCGAACAACTCGTTCGCCTTGGCCGCATCAATCTGGTTATGCTCGGCGCAGCCCTTCACAAAGGTTTCGCGCTGCGCGTCCATCTCCGCCTTGATCTTCTTGCCCATGGCGCGGCGGAGCATATCTGCGCCGCCCAGCGTATATCCGGCAAGGATCTGCGCGGCCTGCATCACCTGCTCCTGATAGACGAAAATCCCGTAGGTTTCTGACAAGATGCCTTCGAGCGCCGGGTGCGGATATTCAATCGGCGCACGCCCGTTCTTGCGGTCACCAAAGAGCGGGATGTTATCCATTGGACCCGGCCGATAGAGCGAGACGAGCGCAATGATGTCACCAAAGTTAGACGGGCGGACAGCTGCAAGCGTGCGGCGCATCCCTTCCGATTCCAGCTGGAACACGCCGACTGTGTCGCCCTTTTGCAGCAGCGCATAAACGCCTTCATCATCCCAGCCAAGATCATCAAGATTGGGCCGTGCGCCGGTGCGTCGCTCAATCAGGTCAAGCGCGCGCTGGATGACCGAGAGCGTTTTCAGGCCCAGAAAGTCAAACTTCACCAGCCCCGCGCCTTCGACATATTTCATGTCGAACTGCGTCACCGGCATATCCGAGCGCGGATCGCGGTAGAGCGGCACAAGCTGGTCAAGCGGACGATCCCCGATGACGACGCCCGCCGCATGGGTGGAGCTGTGGCGCGGCAGCCCTTCCAGCTTCATCGCAAGGTCAAGAAGCTGGCGGACCTGAATGTCATTCTTATACTCGGCGGCCATTTCCGAAACGCCGTTGAGCGCGCGGTCAAGCGTCCATGGGTCTGCCGGAAGGTTGGGCACCAGCTTGGCCAGCCGATCCACCTGTCCATAGCTCATCTGGAGAACGCGGCCCGTGTCCTTCAAAACCGCGCGCGCCTTCATCGTTCCGAAGGTGATGATCTGCGCCACATGGTCACGGCCATATTTCTTCTGCACATAGCGGATGACTTCGCCACGCCGCGTTTCGCAAAAGTCGATGTCGAAGTCAGGCATCGACACGCGTTCCGGGTTCAAAAAGCGTTCGAACAGCAGGCCGAGCTTGATGGGATCAAGATCGGTAATGGTGAGCGCCCATGCCACCGCCGAGCCCGCACCCGAACCACGGCCCGGCCCGACCGCGATACCATTGTCCTTGGCCCATTTGATAAAGTCGGCAACGATCAGGAAGTAGCCGGGGAACCCCATCTGCACGATGACGTCCAACTCGAAATCAAGCCGCTTGAAATAGAGATCACGATCCGCATCGGGGATGTGCGCCAGGCGGCGCTCCAGCCCGGCATGGGCATCCGTGCGCAATTGCGCCGCCTCTGCCTCACGATCGCCCGCAACGCTGGGCAAAATGGGTGCGCGCTTGGGTGCCATCACCGCGCAGCGTTGCGCGACCACCAGCGTGTTGGCGAGCGCCTCTGGCAGATCCTCAAACAGCCGCTGCATATCCTTGGCGGGCTTCATCCACGCATCAGGCGAGCTTTTGGCGCGGTCTGCACTTTCCACATAGGCGCTGGCGGAGATGCACAGCATCGCATCATGCGCGGCATGAAAATCGGCCTGCGCGTAGTTGACCGGGTTGGTTGCCACCAGCGGCAGATCAAGCCGGTAAGCCAAGTCGATCAAGGCATCTTCCGACGCGCCTTCCACCGGATCAAGACGCCGTGACACCTCTATATAAAGCCGCCCCGGATAAAGCCCGCACAGCTGATGCGCATAGGCTTCTGCCGCGTCGGGCTGGCCTTCGGCGAGCAGACGGCAGAGCGCGCCCTCCCCCCCGGCGCTGAGTGCAATCAGCCCTTCAATATGCTGGGCGAGCTTGGCAAAATCGACGTGCGGCGGCTCTTCAAGCGGACGATCAAGGTGGGCGGCTGACACGAGCGCGCACAGATTGTCATAACCGGCTTCGTTCTGCGCATAGAGTGCCAGCCAGTCATAGACCGGCGCAGCACCTTCGGGCCGCCCGTTGCGCAACACGCACAGCATCGTGCCGATGACGGGCTGGACACCCGTCGACTTGCACCCATCGGAAAATTGCGGCGCGGCATAAAGCCCGTTGCGGTCACACACCGCGACTGCGGGAAAGCCCAGCTCCTTCGCGCGCTTGGCAATCGCCTTCGGCTCGATGGCACCTTCGAGCATCGTATAGGCGGAAAAGACTCGCAGCGGGACAAAGGGCGAAAAGGGCATGGACGGACCTTAGGCACGGCAAGACCCGTTGTTAACAGATTCGCCCGACAGACTTGGGGATAAGTCGAGCCCCCCATCCGTCATGCCAGCCAAGACTCACATTCAGTGGGCGCAAACCAAGAGACCCCAGCCTGCGCTGGGGTGACGGCTCAGCGAGTGAACCAAGCCCCCCGTCATGCCAGCGAAGGCTGGCATCTCGTGCACACAGGCCGGAAGCACCCAACCTGCGCTGGGGTGACGGCCCAGTGAGTGAACCAAGCCCCCCGTCATGCCAGCGAAGGCTGGCATCTCGCCCAGCCGCCGCGCGAGCCCACCACTCACAGCAGCCGCGCAATGTCCTTTTCAATGCTCTCCGGCTTATCGGTCGGCGCGTAGCGGCCAACGACCTGGCCATCCTTGTCGACCAGGAATTTGGTGAAGTTCCACTTGATCGACTTGGTGCCCAGAACGCCGGGCTTGGCGCTCTTCAAATGCTCAAACAGCGGCTCGGCCTTGTCGCCATTCACCTCGACCTTCGCCATCAGCGGAAAGGTGACATCATAGCTGAGCGAGCAGAAATTCTGGATCTCCTCGGCATCGCCCGGTTCTTGCGCGCCGAACTGATTGCAGGGGAAGCCCAGCACCGTCAGCCCCTTGTCGGCATATTTTCGCTGAAGCTCTTCCAGCCCCTTATATTGCGGCGTGAAGCCGCATTTGGACGCGGTGTTGACGATAAGGATCGGCCCACCGGCAAAATCGGCAAGTTTCTGGTCGCTGCCATCGGGCTTCTTCACCGTGAAATCATGGACGTTCATCGCGCTCTCCTCAGTCATGTTTTGCAGACGCTAGCACATCGCGTCGCAAAGCTGCTAGGTGCCCGGTCTATGGCGAAAACTCTCCGCGCAAACGCGCCTGCTGCACGTCGAAGCTGGCCCTTGCGGCTCATCACGGGGATCGGTGCGGCGCTTCTGGCGTTCGCGCTGCTCACGCTCAGCCTCTCACCCGCTGTGGAAACAGCACCTCCGCCTGAGGCAGCGGATGTCACTGCCGCACATATGGCCTTTCAGCGTGTTCGCGGGCTTTCAGGCACCGGCAAGTCGCAACCCTTTTTGCTCTCATGGGCAGAAGCGCGCGGCGGCAGTCTGCTTCTGGGCCGCGCCCTGAATGTGCACCGTGTGGTCGTGGCGCAAGACGCAAAGACAGCCACATTGCGTGCAAGCGTGCCCGTGGGGCCGCTCTGGGCGAATGTCGCGGTGTCGATACGCAATACGCAAGATCGCTTTCCCGATACGAGCATCAGCGTGGGCTGGCTGCATCTGCCCCCCTTCCTCGTCCGCCCGCTGGCAAAGGGCGCGCGGCTGGTGCTCAACCTGCGCGGCGCGCATCTGGCACCACTTGATGATATGGTACGCGGGATCACGATCAATCCGGTTGGCGTTCAGACCACGCTCAACCTTCCGCGCAACACCAAATTGTTCCGCCAGCTGAACGACGTCCAGTCCGATCCCGTCGCGTCCACGCTGGTTGCCGCCAGCTATTGCGCACTTGCCCGCGCACAGACGGTGTCCCCCGCCACAGACCTTGCCGTGCAGGTGCAGCGCGCCTTTGCCCAGCCGGTTGCAGGAGCCTCTCCGGCAGACGCCAACCGCGCCGCCTTTGTGGCGCTCGCCATGTTCACCGTCTCGCCCAATGTCGGCAATCTTGCGGGCGATGCCGTACAACGCACTGAAAAATGCCGAGCGGCGCCGCAATCGCTGACGCTTATGGCCCGCACCGATCTGCCCAAACATCTCATCTTGTCGGCAGCACTCACCAGCCTGTTCGGCGAAAATGTGTCGCAGGAAATGGGCACCTGGAAGGAAATTTCGGACAGCGGTCCGCAAGGCTCCGGCTTTTCCTTTGTTGATCTCTCGGCGGATCGATCCGGCACGCACCACGCCAAGCGCGCCGCTGCACCCGAAACCGCAGCGGATGAACGCCGTCGCCTCTCCACAATTACCGAAGCGCAGCTATTGCCGCTCCACGCGCTCGCCTTTGCCGAAGGGATGACCGAAGCCGAGTTCCGCGCGCGCTACACCAGCACCGAGAGCGCGGAATATGACAAGATGGTCGCGATCATCGACCGCGTTCTGGCGGAGCAGAAATAGGGGGATTCCTGCCGCCCCTCCCCGAACCGTCAAGCCAGCGAAGGCTCGCATCTTGCGTGTCTGGACCATCAGCCCTCAGCCTGCGCTGGCGTGACGCATTGGCGGGTCGCACGCGATTTTCACGCCGTCATGCCAGCGAAGGCTGGCATCTCATGCGCGCAGACGGAGAGACCCCAGCCTTCGCTG
Organism: uncultured Sphingomonadaceae bacterium; assembly: GCA_937873035.1. Classification (GTDB taxonomy): domain Bacteria; phylum Pseudomonadota; class Alphaproteobacteria; order Sphingomonadales; family Sphingomonadaceae; genus Aquisediminimonas. The sequence continues at coordinate 19,129 of CALMVA010000083.1, forward strand.
GGGTGACGGGTTGGATGTGGCTTGGCAAAGTCATCCGCCAAGCTGAAACAAGTTCAGCATGGCGATTTGGTTGGACGCCCGGCGGCGACGGTCAGGCCGCCGCGTCGCCTGCGGCTTCCTTGGCTTTCTTGGCGTAAACGCGCACCGGCTCCTTCGTGCCCGCGACAACATCCTTGTCGATCATCACCTGATCGACATCTTCCATCGACGGCAGATCGAACATGGTGTCGAGCAATATGCCTTCGAGAATCGAGCGGAGGCCGCGCGCGCCGGTCTTGCGTTCAATAGCGCGCTTGGCCACCGCCGTCAGCGCGTCGTCGGTGAAGTCGAGCTCGACTTCTTCCATGTCGAACAGCTTCTTATACTGCTTCACCAGCGCGTTCTTTGGCTCGATCAGGATCTTCACGAGCGCATCGACATCAAGGTCTTCCAGCGTCGCGATAACGGGCAGACGGCCCACAAATTCCGGGATGAGGCCGTATTTCAGCAAATCTTCCGGCTCGCCCTGCTTCAGAATGTCGCCCGTGCGGCGTTCGTCCGGGGCCGAGACGTGCGCGCCAAAGCCGATAGACTTGCCCTGCAAACGGTCTGCGATGATCTTTTCAAGCCCTGCAAAGGCGCCGCCGCAGATGAAGAGGATGTTGGTGGTATCGACCTGCAGGAATTCCTGCTGCGGATGCTTGCGCCCGCCCTGCGGCGGAACGCTGGCCACAGTGCCTTCCATCATCTTCAACAGCGCCTGCTGCACGCCTTCACCCGAAACGTCGCGCGTGATCGACGGGTTTTCAGCCTTGCGGCTGATCTTGTCGATTTCGTCGATATAAACGATGCCGCGCTGCGCCCGCTCGACATTATAGTCCGACGCCTGAAGCAGCTTGAGGATGATGTTTTCCACATCCTCGCCAACATAGCCCGCCTCGGTCAGCGTGGTCGCATCGGCCATGGTGAAGGGCACGTCGAGAATACGGGCGAGCGTCTGGGCAAGCAGCGTCTTGCCGCAGCCGGTGGGGCCGACAAGCAGGATGTTCGACTTGGCGAGTTCAACGTCCGCACCCTTCGCCCCGTGGTTGAGACGCTTGTAATGGTTGTGGACCGCGACCGAGAGGACGCGCTTGGCGCGCACCTGCCCGATCACGTAATCGTCGAGGACACGGCAGATTTCCGCCGGGCTCGGCACGCCGCCATCCTTTTTGGAGACGAGCGCCGATTTGGTTTCTTCACGGATGATGTCGTTGCACAGGTCGACACATTCATCGCAGATGAACACGGTCGGGCCCGCAATCAGCTTGCGCACCTCATGCTGGGACTTGCCGCAGAAAGAGCAATAAAGCGTGCTCTTGGTGTCGCTGCCGCTCAACTTGGTCATCAAAACTTTCCCGCCAGATTAGCCGCCATGTTACAATCTCATTTCATAGCGGCAATGACTTAATTTCCACTAACTTAGCTCGCGGCCTCGTCACCCGAAACCGGGCGCTTGTCGAACACCGCGTCAACAAGGCCAAAATCCTTGGCTTCGCTGGAGGTCATGAAATTGTCGCGTTCCATGGCCTTCTCGATCGTCTCGATGTCCTTGCCCGTATATTGCGCGTAAAGTCGATTCATATTCGCACGGATACGGAGGATTTCCTGCGCCTGGATGGCGATGTCGGTCGCCTGGCCCTGCGCGCCGCCCGACGGCTGGTGGATCATGATGCGCGAATTGGTAAGCGCAACGCGCATCCCCGGTTCACCCGATGCCAGCAGGAAAGAGCCCATGGAAGCTGCCTGACCAACGCACACCGTGCCCACCTTGGGGCGGATATACTGCATCGTATCATGGATCGCCATGCCGGCCGTCACCACCCCGCCCGGCGAGTTGATGTACATCCAGATGTCCTTTTTGGGGTTTTCTGATTCAAGGAAGAGCAACTGGGCGACGATGACCGAGGCCATATTGTCCTCAATGCCGCCCGTCACGAAGACGATGCGCTCACGCAGCAGGCGCGAGTAGATGTCGAAGCTGCGCTCCCCGCGGTTCGATTGTTCGATAACGATGGGGATCAGCGCGTCGTGCGGATGCATGGACAGTCCTTTGCTCTTTTCGTGTTCTGACTTATTTCGGGGTCCGGCCCGAAAGTTCAACCCCTGATGTTGAATCGGTTTCGTGGCGTATGGCGTAAAGCCGCGAGGTTGGCCCGGTATAAATGGGCGTCAACCACGAAAGTGCGGCGGCAGGGGCTTCTGTTTCCCACATCCAGATATAATCAAAGCGGTCACGCGGAACCTCGCGCAAGAAGCGGCGGACGCGAAAACCGGGGCAGCCAAAGGCCGGATTGAAGAGGTCAACCGTGCGCGAGTCATTGAAGCCGTGCACATCATTGTAGATGGGCTTCATCAGATGCTGGCCGGGAATATCCCATTCGGTATTCACAAAGGCATGGCGCCGCACGATGGCAAGGCTGGGCGCGTGGTTGCGGCCCGCAAGCGGCCAGACGCCACACTCGCTGCTATGCGCCAAAACCGCGATGCGCGCGCCCATTGGCACCCGATCAAGCGCCTTCAGATCGGCCTCCATTTCGGCACCGCGCGTCATCCAGCCGATTGAGGTTTCGCCGATGCGCAACAGGAAGAGCGCGGCGCCCGCCAGCCCAACAAGAGCCGCCTCGCGCTTTGGCAGGCCAGAAATGGCGAGCAGCGCCACCATCAGCATCGGCGCATAAAGGCGGACATCGGCAAAATAGGAGCTGAGCACGAGCGCAGGCAGGACAAGCGCCGTCACCAGCAGCGCAAGCGCGGCCAGCCGCAACCCCGCATTACGGGTGAAGCGCTTGTCCCAATGGAGCCATAAAGTCGCCATCAGCAGCAGCGTGATCGAGGCGTTGTCAAAAATCTGCCATTCTGCACGCAGCAGATTGGGGATGCCGTAGATTTTCTCCATCGGCAGCCATTTTTCAAACAACACGCCGCTGCCTTTGGTGACGCGCCATACCATCATCGGGATGATCGGCGAGGCCCAGGGCAGCATATTGCCCACAAAACCCCGCAGCGACGTGCGGCGCACATATTCCAGCCCCGCAATCACCAGCCCCAGCACACCCCAGGCCGAGGTGTGGCAGAGCCAGACGAGCAGCCCCATCGCAAAGGCATAGAGATGGCGCGCAACAGCGGGACCATCGCGAACGCCGATCCACCCCGCCACAACATGGAAGACCAGCGCGATGCCCAGCCAATAGTTCACAAAGCCATGGTTGAAGGTGAACGACCAGATGAGCGGCAGCGCGACATAGGTGGCGGCAGGCACATAGCCGTGCACCGCCTTTGCCAGCCGATAAAGCCCCAAAACCATCAGCGGCGGGATGCAGGCGGCAAGAAAATAGGCCGCCTTTTCCGTCCCCATCAGCGGGCCGAAAACGACCATCAGCAGGTCAAAACCGAGATTGCCGGTAATGTGCCAGTCAAAGGCGTAATATTGGCTGAGCCAAGGGTCCGCCTCATTGTTCATCACATGATAGCGGCCGATATGCGTGAACAGATCAGGCAGAATCGGCAGCGGCGCAACCATGAAGGGCACCGCCGACGCGATGGCGAGAAACAGCCATATGGCCCGCTCCCGCGCGGGCGTAACCCCCAATAATGTCATGAGGCCGGGACTACACCGGGTAAGCGAGATAGGCCAGACGCCTCATCTCGCGGCGACCGCGCACGACCGTATCGAGAATGAGCCCGCAAAACCCGTTGAGAAAGGCCAGCAGCATCATCCCCATTGCGAGCACTGCCGTTGGCAGGCGCGGCACAAGGCCCGTCTCGAAATAGGTGACGAACAGGGGCACGCTGATGCCAATGGCGATAAACGCCAGCAGCCCGCCGATCAGCCCGAAAAAGGCGAGCGGCTTTTCAATGCGGAAGAGCGTGAGGATCGTCATCAGGATGCGCCAGCCATCACGGTAGGTGCTGAGCTTGGATTCGGAGCCTTCGGGCCGCGCGGCATAGGCCGTGATGCGCTCAGCGACCGGCATCCGCAGCTCAAGCGCATGAACGCTGATTTCGGTTTCAATCTCAAAACCTTCAGACAGCACCGGGAAGCTTTTGACAAAACGGCGCGAAAAGACGCGATAGCCCGAAAGAATATCGGTGAAGGTCCGGCCAAACAGCCAGGCGAGCATCCCCGTGAGCATCGCATTGCCCAGCCGGTGCCCGCGCCGGTAGGCGGCGTCCACTTCGGATTTGCGCGCGCCGACCACCATATCGAGTTGGTCGTCGACCAGCAGTGAAATAAGCCCCGGAGCGGCGGCTGCCTCATAGGTCGCATCGCCATCGGCCATCACGTAAATATCGGCATCAATGTCGGCGAACATCCGGCGCACGACATTGCCCTTGCCCTGCATCCGCTCGGTCCGCACGACGGCGCCTGCGGTCCGCGCCACCTCTACCGTCGCATCGGTGCTGTTATTGTCATAGACATAGATTGTCGCCTCAGGCAGCGCGGCACGAAAATCGGCAACGGTCTGCGCAATGGCGGCGGCTTCGTTATAGCAGGGCAGCAGAACGGCGACCCGTGATGATGTCGTGGAAGTCATGGCGCGGTCCCCTAGCGCGGCAACAGGCAAATTTCGATTAATTTCGCGCAAGGCGCGCGGCGATCCATGCCGAGATCGTCAGCTGCAATTGATGGTAGAGCATCAGCGGAATGACGATCATCCCTGCCTGTGCTGCCGGAAACAGGATGCGCGCCATCGGTGCGCCCGTCGCCAAACTCTTGTGCGCGCCGGAAAAAAGCAGCGTGATGCGGTCTTCGCGCTTGAGGCCGATGAGGCCGCCCAGCATCCATGCGCCCGCAAAGGCCAGTGCGAGCAGGCCCAGCACAACAGCAAACAGGCGCAGCATCTCAGCACCATCGAGCCGCCCCCACAGCCCTTCATTCACCGCCGCGCTGAAGGCGACATAAACCGTGATGAGGATGGTCGTGCGATCAAGCCTGCCGATCCACGCGCGGTTGCGCTCTGCCCAGGCGGCGAGCCAGTGACGCGCGATCTGGCCGAGCGCGAAGGGCAGCAGAAGCAGCAAGGCAATCCGCCCCACCGTTGAAAGATCGCCCGACCCGCCGCCGATATGGGCGAGTGCTGCAAAGATAAGCGGCGTCAGGATGACGCCGGACAGGTTGGACACGGCCGAGGCGATCACCGACGCTGCGACATTGCCCTTGGCCATCGACGCAGAGGCAATTGCCGCCTGCACGGTGGACGGCAGCGCGCACAGAAAGAAGATGCCCAGCCACAATTCGGGCGAGAGCATCCCCGGCACCAGCGCCGAGGCGGCCAGCCCCAGCAACGGCAATGCGCCATAAACAAAACCCAGCACGGCCAGCTGGAGCCGCCAATGCTTCAGCCCCGCCCACACCGCCTCATGCGCCAGCCGCAGGCCATGGAAAAAGAAGAGGCTGAAAATCGCGGCGTTTGACACCACGGAAACAACCGCCAACCCCTGCCCCTTGGCCGGCAGCAAGGTCGCAATTCCAATGGTTGCGAGCAGCAGCAGGATGAACTTGTCGGGAAGAAGGCGAGCGAGCATTGCCGGGGCTGTAGCCGAGCTTGCCGCAACGCACAAATTGAGCTAGGGCGCGGGCGAAATCAGTCCCTCCTAAAACCGAGATACGCATGAGCCTCCGCAACGTGGCCATTATCGCGCACGTCGATCATGGCAAGACGACCCTTGTTGACCAACTGTTCCGCCAGTCAGGCACCTTCCGCGACAACCAGCGCGTGGAAGAGCGCGCCATGGATTCGAACGACCTTGAAAAGGAACGCGGGATCACGATTCTCGCCAAGTGCACCTCGGTCGAGTGGGAAGGCAACCGCATCAACATCGTCGATACGCCCGGCCACGCCGACTTTGGCGGCGAAGTGGAGCGCATCCTCTCGATGGTCGATGGCGTCATCCTGCTTGTCGATTCGTCCGAAGGCGCGATGCCGCAGACCAAATTTGTGACCGGCAAGGCGCTGGCGCTCGGCCTGCGCCCCATCGTCGTCGTCAACAAGATCGACCGTCCCGACGAGCGTATTCAGGAAGTGCTCGACGAAGTGTTCGACCTGTTCGTCTCATTGGACGCGACCGACGAGCAGCTGGACTTCCCCGTGCTCTATGCGTCCGGCCGCAACGGCTATTGCAACCTTTCGCCTGAACTGCGCGAAGGCACGCTGACGCCGATGTTTGAAACCATCGTCCGCCACGTTCCCCAACCCAAGGCAGACGAAGACGGCCCCTTCAAGTTCCTCGTGACGCTGCTGGATCGCGACAACTTCCTTGGCCGCATCCTGACCGGTCGTGTCGACAGCGGCACGGTTAAAACCAACATGGCGATCCATGCGCTCGACCCCGATGGCAAGGTTATTGAACAGGGCCGTGCATCGAAGATCCTCGCCTTCCGCGGTCTGGAACGTGTTCCGGTTGAAGAGGCCAAGGCTGGCGACATCATCTCCATCGCGGGCATGACGACCGCGACCGTGGCCAACACGATTTGCGACATCTCGGTAACCGATCCGATCGCCGCCCAGCCGATCGACCCGCCGACGCTCTCGATGCGCTTTGCCGTGAACGATTCGCCCATGGCCGGCCGCGAAGGCACCAAGGTAACGAGCCGCATGATCCGTGACCGTCTGTTCCGTGAAGCGGAATCGAACGTTGCGATCAAGGTGACCGAAAGCGCCGACAAGGACAGCTTTGAAGTCGCCGGTCGCGGCGAACTTCAGCTTGGCGTGCTTATCGAAACGATGCGCCGCGAAGGCTTTGAACTCGGCATTTCGCGTCCGCGCGTTCTGTTCCGCGAGGAAGACGGCCAGAGGACAGAGCCGTATGAAACCGTCGTCATCGACGTGGACGATGAATTCTCCGGCACCGTCATCGACAAGATGAACATCCGCAAGGCAGAAATGACCGATATGCGCCCCTCTGGCGGCGGCAAGACGCGCATCACCTTCTCGGCGCCCTCGCGCGGCCTCATTGGCTATCACGGTGAATTCCTGTCCGACACGCGCGGCACGGGCATCATGAACCGGCTGTTCGAAAAATATGGCCCGCACAAGGGCAAGATCGAAGGCCGCAAGAACGGCGTGCTCATCTCGAATGGCGCGGGCGAAGCGAACTCCTACGCGCTCGGCCCGCTTGAAGAGCGCGGCATCCTGTTCGTCACCCATGGTGAAGCGCTGTATGAAGGCATGATCGTGGGCGAAAACGCCAAGACGGATGACCTTGAAGTCAATCCGATGAAGGCAAAGCAGCTCACCAACTTCCGCGCCTCAGGCGGCAAAGACGATGCCATCCGCCTCACCCCGCCCAAGCGGATGACGCTGGAACAGGCGATTGCCTATATCGACGATGACGAACTCGTCGAGGTGACACCCAAGAACATCCGCCTGCGCAAGGTCCATCTCGACCCGCATGAGCGCAAGAAGGCCAGCCGCGCCAAGGCTGCCGCCTGATGACAGGGCAGCCCTGCTGATGCAGGCGGGGCTGCCGCGTCTTCACCTCCTCGCCGCCGTGCTCGTCATGGCGGTCTGGGGGTCCAACTTCGTCGTCATCCGCATCGCGCTCGACAGCTTTCCCCCGCTGTTGCTCGCCGCATTGCGCTATACACTCGCCTTTTTTCCGGCCGCGCTCTTCCTCAAGCGCCCCAATGTGCCGCTGCGCAATCTGGCGGCCTATGGCCTGCTGATCGGCGGCGGCCAGTTCGGGCTGCTCTTCATCGCCATGAAGTCGGACATCACGCCCGGCCTCGCCTCGCTGGTGGTGCAGACGCAGGTCATCTTCACCATCCTCTTCTCGCTGCTGCTGCATGGAGAGAAGGTCCGCCCCTTCCAGCTTGGCGCACTCGCCATGGCGCTGGCCGGGCTTGGCATCATCCTGACGCATACCGACGGGCACACGACGCCGCTCGGCCTTGCGCTTGTCATCGGCGCGGCAATCAGCTGGTCCAGCGGCAATATGGTCTCGCGGGCCGCCGGTCAGGTGAATATGCTCGCCTACGTCGTCTGGGCGAGCCTCTTTGCCATTCCGCTGCTCTTTGGCCTCGCCTTTCTTGTAGAGGGGCCGCAGGCGATTGTTACCAGCCTCGCCCATGCAGGCGCGGGTGCTTGGGCAGCGGCGGCATGGCAGGCCTTGGGCAACACGATGTTCGGCTATGCGGTGTGGGGCTGGCTGCTTGCCCGGCATCCGGCCGCGCAAGTGGCCCCGCTGGCATTGCTTGTGCCAGTGTTCGGGATGCTCTCTTCCACGCTCATCCTCGGCGAGCCGCTGCAAGACTGGAAAATCCTCGCAGCCGCCCTGGTGATGGGCGGGCTTGTGACCAGCATCCTCTGGCCACAGGTTAAGATGCAGCTGCGCTAAAGCCCACTACACACATTCAGAAAATCGCCGCCTTCGCAATACGGGCCGGGTTTTACCAGGCACGGTAGGGGAACCATTCCCGCACTGCGAAGGCAGACGAGACGGTCAGGGCGATCCTAGTTTTGAGGGTGGATGTCCTGACCGCCCTTCGGAGCGACCCGAAGCCCAGTTTCCTGTCACGCCGAAAATTTACCGGATACGGACCTGATAGAGATCATAGGCCAGCAGCATCGCCGACATCAGTGCGACCAAAATTAGCCAATCAATGATCCGCGCGACCTTCCGGTTCATTTTGCCCCCACGCAAAACAGGTATAACTTTGATTCTTTAAGAGATTTTTTGACCACGGTTCAAAATTGAACCCATCCCCCCCCCGATCAAGCTGCCGGTTCCTAGCGAAGGAATTTTTTTTCGCGCACCCCAATATTAGGGGATGCGCCCGCTTTTTTTTGCCGGGATGAACGCGGCGGCGAGGCGCAAAATGCACCAGCCGGGCACAAATGACACGGGGCGCGTATATGTTCAGCGGCAGAAGTTTCACGACCACACCGTCAAGCGGTGCACAGGGTTTCAAGCACAACGATCACAACGCGTCGCGACAAGCAACCGCCATGCCGATCGCCGTTGCGCTCTCTGTTTCGCACAGCCTGGCACCGGCGCTGGATGCCGAGGACGCCTTTTGGAGCGGATTGAGCGTGGGGCGTGCGGATCGCGCGCTGTTTCTTCTCGCAGCAGATGGCAGCCTGATCCGCGCCAACGACAAAGCCCGGTCGCTGATCGACGCAGACAATTTTCTGGCGCTGTCTCTGGGAAAACTCATATGCGCGGATCCGCGCGAGCAATGCCGATTTCGCACTATCATTGAAACGTGTGCAAGCGGCGAGCGCCAATCGGGCGCGATGCGCCTCGACGGGCATCTTGTCGTCACGATTGACAGCGTTCGCCATCATGCCTGCGCGCGCGCAGCCGCTGACCAACGCATCCTCATTTCCGCCTATCCGGCAGAGGAATGTCGCCATGGAACGCAGGAACGCTGGCGTGACCTTTTTCTCCTCACCCGGTCAGAAGCACGCGTTGCAGAATTCATGCGCCGCGGCATGGACGATCAGACCATCGCCGATCTCCTCCATCTCTCGGTTCACACGGTGCGCAGCTATTCAAAGGGCGTGCATCTTAAAACGCAGACCAAGTCTCGCGCTGAAGTCGCCCACCTGCTGTCGCGGATCGACATTTTCTGAAAACGCGAAAAGCGCGCATGGGAACGATCATCGTCGGCACAGCCGTCGCGTTGTGCGTTTGTCTACGCGTTGAACTGAGACTGACACGGCATCTGGAGGGCTAAACCAGTTCCCCCGTCAGCATCACAGGCAGGCTACCGCTTTCGCCGCGCGCTTCAGACATGAAGAGATCCTTCAAGGGCTTGGCACGCTGCACCGTTGCCAGACCAAAGCGCCGCACGGCGCGCGCCGTTTTGCCCGGAACGCCAAACAGCCGGACAAGACTGTCGCACGCGAAGGTAACGGCCATCACATCGGCACTGCGCCAGCGTTGATAGCGGGCGAGCAGTTGTGCATCGCCCAGATCAAGCCCCAGCCGCGCGCCATCGACGAGCACTTCGGCGACAACCGCCACATCGCGCAGGCCAAGGTTGAAGCCCTGCCCCGCAATCGGGTGGATGCCATGGCCCGCATCGCCCACCAGCGCCATGCGTTTTTCAGTCATCTTGGCTGTGTGACGGAAATGCAGCGGGTAGATGCCGCGCGGCGCGGCAAAGCTCAGCTCACCCAAAACATTCGCCGTTACGCGCGACACTTCGGCAAGGAAGGCGCGGTCATTGAGCTTCATGGCCGCCGCCGCCTGGTCGTCGGGCAGCGACCAGACCAGCGCCGAGCGCGTGCCGGGATTCATCGGCAGCAGCGCCACCGGCCCTGACGAATAGAAAATCTGGTGCGCGGTATCATGATGCGGAATTTCATGGTCGAGCGCAGTCACGATGCTCTTCGACGAATAGTCCCACGCCGCAACATTGATGCCCGCGCCCTCGCGCGTTGAACTGTAGCGCCCCTCGCAGACAAGCAAGAGCGGCGCGGAGACGGTCGAGCCGTCGTCCAGAACCACCGTGACACGATGGTCGCCACGATCCACTGACGCCGCTCGGTGCCCGAATTTACGTGTCACCTTGCCCGCATCCTGAATCATCGCCCAAAGCTCACGTCGCAACACGCGGTTTTCGAGCATCAGGCCGAGCGGGTTTTCAACGCTGTCGGTCTCGAAATCGAGCGGCGCGCCATCAGCCCCGTCGCGCACTTCGATGCGCCGAATGGGGCAGGCCTCCGCGCGCATCCGGGGGCCGATGCCAATCGCATCAAACAGCTTCCAGCTGCTGGATGAAATGGCCGTCACGCGCCCGTCAAATTCAGTCGTCAGCGTCGTTGCGGGATCGAGCGGGTCGATGACAACCGAGGTGAGGCCATGCACATCCAGCGCCAGCGCCATCGTCTGGCCGATCAGGCCGCCGCCGAGAATAATCACATCATGCGAGTCCATGGTATCAGCCTTACGCCCAGTGCGGGCCGCGACTCAAGCTTTTCAGCCTGACTCTTGACGGCGAGTCAGCCGCTGGCGCATGAGTGCGCCCAGAACATTATGCGCACGCAGCAAAGGAGGCGCGGCATGGCATCGCGGGCGCCGGAATGGCGTGAATCAGTGAAGCGGGGGGCAATCCGCAGCGGCACGCTGCTGGGCGCGGTTGCGCTTGCGCTCGCAGCCATTGTGCTCGTGCTGGCGCTGGCGAGCTACCACCCCAGCGATCCTTCGATGAACACCGCAGCCGGTGGCCCGACACGCAATCTGCTGGGCCTTCCCGGCGCGTGGATGGCGGATTTTCTCCTCTGGTCGTTCGGACCCGCCATTGGCCTGTTCGTCCCACAAATCCTGCTCAATGCCCGTCGCCTATGGGCCAAGGTTCCTGTCATCAGCTGGAAGAAGCGCGCGCTTGGCACATTGGGCGGCATTGCCCTTATCGATACCGGGCTTGCGCTCTTCCGCCCCGGCGCCTTTGATGGCCTGCCCGGCGGACTTGGCGGCACCTTTGGCGTCACCATCGGGAGCATCGTCCAGTGGCTGATGGACTTTGCGCCGCCTGCCGACTGGATGACATGGGTGCGCTGGGGGCTGGCCGCACTTGCTGCCTTTGCGGGCATCATTATCTGGGCCAAAAGCCTTGGCCTTGATGATGATGAGCGCGCTTGGCTGTTCCGCCGCCGTGACCGGGAAGATGAAGTGCGCGCGCTGCCTGCGCCCTTTGACGAAGAGGATGATGTCATTGCAGATCATCGTCCCAAGCCCGTCAAGGAGCGCCCCATCGAGCCGCGCCCTGCCCCCGTCATCACCGAGCCGCGCACCAAGCCCGTTATTTCAGACAAACCCGCGCCTGCCGCACCTAAGTCTGACAAGGGGCAGGCGTCGCTGCCGCTTGGCGATGGCTATGCCCTGCCCTCGCTCGATCTGCTTGCCCCTGCCCCGCCCTCGGCTGGTGGCACGCTCGACAAGGCGGCGCTGGAGCACAACGCCCGGCTTCTCGAAACCGTGCTCGACGATTTCCACGTCAAGGGCCAGATCGTCGAGGTGCGCCCCGGCCCGGTCGTCACCATGTATGAACTGGAGCCAGCCTCCGGCATCAAAGCAAGCCGCGTCATTCAGTTGGCCGACGACATCGCGCGCAATATGTCCGCGCTTTCGGCACGTGTCGCAACCATCCCCGGCCGCACCGTCATCGGCATCGAGCTGCCCAACCAAAAGCGCGAAAGCGTGGTGCTGCACGAGCTGATCGCCAGCCAGAATTTTGCCGAACAATCGGGGCAATTGCCCATCGTGCTGGGCAAGAACATTGCGGGCGACCCCGTGATCGCCGACCTTGCACCCATGCCGCATTTGCTCGTCGCGGGCACGACTGGCTCAGGTAAGTCAGTCGGCCTCAACGCAATGATTGTCTCGCTGCTCTACCGGCTCACGCCCGATCAGTGCCGCATGATCATGATCGACCCGAAGATGCTCGAACTGAGCATCTACGACGATATTCCACATCTGCTCTCGCCGGTCGTGACCGAACCCGCCAAGGCGATCCGCGCGCTCAAATGGGCGGTCGAGCAGATGGAAGACCGCTATCGCATGATGGCTTCGGTCGGTGTTCGCAGCCTTGCGAGCTTCAACGAAAAGGTGCGCTCCGCTAACCAGAAGGGTGCCTTCCTCGGCCGCCGTGTCCAGACGGGCTATGATGCCGATACCGGCCAGCCGATCTATGAGGAAGAGCAACTCGACTATCGCCCGCTGCCGCAGATCGTCGTCATTGTCGACGAGCTTGCGGACCTGATGATGACGGCGGGCAAGGAAGTCGAATTTCTCATCCAGCGTCTCGCGCAAAAGGCGCGCGCGGCGGGCATCCACCTTATCATGGCGACCCAGCGCCCCTCGGTCGATGTCATCACCGGCGTCATCAAGGCCAATTTGCCGACCCGCATCAGCTTTTCTGTCACCTCCAAGATCGACTCGCGCACCATCCTTGGCGAACAGGGCGCCGAGCAACTGCTGGGCAAGGGCGATATGCTCTATATGCCCGGCGGCAAGCAGATCGCGCGTGTTCACGGCCCGTTCGTCTCGGACGAGGAAGTGCGCGCGGTTGCTGATCACTGGCGCGCGCAGGGCCAGCCCGACTATATTCAGGCCGTGACGGAAGAGCCCGAAGAGGGCAGCTGGGAATTGGAAGGCGCACCAACCGGCGAGGATTCCGCCGAAGACCAGATGTATCGCCGCGCGCTTCAGGTGGTGGCGGAAAGCCAGAAGGCGTCGACCAGCTATATTCAGCGCCAGTTGCGCATCGGCTACAACTCGGCCGCGCGGCTCATCGAACGGATGGAAGCCGAAGGCAAGGTCAGCCGCCCGGACCATGTCGGCCGACGTGAAGTGCTCATCGACACAGATGGCCACGCCATCTGACTGACAGTTCACCCCGCGTTCAACGATGCGCAGCCAGAAGCCCGGCACTCTCTCGGAGTTAATCCATGAAGCCCCTCTTTCCGATTCTTGCCGCAACGATCATGACCGCAACCATATCGTCAGCCTCTGCCGAGGTGAACAGCCTTGCCGCCGTGCAGGCGCATTTGAAGGCGGTAGGCTCGATGACGGCGAGCTTCACCCAGACCGACCGGGGCGGCAAGTCCATTTCCGGCACGCTCAGCCTGAAGCGGCCCGGCAAGATCCGCTTCCAATATGAAAAGGGCGTGCCGATCCTGATCGTCGGCGATGGCAAGGCGCTGACCTTCATCGATTATTCGGTGCGGCAGGTGCAGCGCTGGCCGATTGGCAACACCCCGCTGGGCGTTCTGCTGGACCCCAACAAGGATCTGACGCGATTTGCCCGGCTGCTGCCGAGCGCCAACCCCAATGTCGTGCTTGTTGAGGCGCGCGACAAGAAGCACCCCGAATATGGCGTTATCACGCTGGCGTTCACCAAGGCCGACTCGGCGCCCGCCGGATTGCGGCTCGATGGCTGGGTGTCGCTCGATTCCCAGAACAACCGAACGACGATCCGCCTCGCAAATCAGCAATTCAACGCCCCAATATCCGATAAAACGTTCAATTGGAGCGATCCACGCCCGAAAGGGCCACGTGGCTGACAATCCATTCATCTTGGCGACAGGAAAAAAGTCCTAATTTAATCTGGCTTTGGCAGACATATGACGGGATTCCCCCCCTGTTGCCCGTCTAAATGGTTTGCATAAAGCCGGCGTGACGAACGCTAGCTCGACCCTCGCTCCACGCCCCCGGAGCGGGGGTCTTTGCTTTTGGGCCTTTGACGCGTTCAGAGCTGGCGCGTCATGCAGATGCTGAAATCATCGAGAACATAATCGGCAAAGGGTGGGCACTCGGCAAAGCCATAGCGTTCATAAAGCCGGTGTGCAGGCTGGAAGGGCGCGGGCCGCCCCGTTTCCAGACTGAGGCGCTGATAGCCGCGTGCGCGGGCCGCTGCGATGATCGTATCGAGCAAGGCCGCCGCCACGCCGCGCCGCAGATAGGCGGGGTCGGTGCGCATCGACTTGACCTCGCCATGCCGTGCATCCAGCTCACGCAGCGCGCCGCAGCCCATCAGCGTCGTGCCATCCCATGCCGTCCAGAAGGTAATGTCGGGCCGGCGCAACCGCTCCAGATCGAGTGCATGGACGCTGCCGGGCGGCGAATGGCGATGCATATCGTCCAGATGCGCCTGAAGCAGCGCGGCGATCTCGGCCCCGTGCAGATCATCAACCACAATCCGCATCACAGGCTGTCCGCAAGCACCGCCAGACAATCACGCCCCAGTTGCTTGCACCGTTCGGGCGACCATGCCCGCAGCGGATCGCCGTTCATGTCATGATCCTTGAACGGCATTTCGAGCGTCATCGACACGCAGCCCTGGCCTGCAAAACGGTTGGCGAGCTGGTTGGTCGACATGGTGAGGTTTGCCTTGCCCGGCGCCGATTTGGGATAGCCCAATTGCGTCTGAAAATCGGGCGTGCGCGCCGCAAGCGCGTTGCGGAAGGCATAGAAGCGTTCCCCCTGATCTTCGGTCCAGTTGGGGATACCCTCAAAGCCCGCGATGAAATTCGCCGGGATCGCCTCGTCACCATGCACGTCCATCGCCCAGTGGACGCCGGTGCGGTCCATCTCGTCGCGCACGCAGAGCACTTCTGGCGACCGCTCGGCGCTTGGCTCAGCCCATTCGCGGTTGAGGTTCACGCCCGCCGCATTGGTGCGCAAATGCCCGCGCATCGATCCATCGGGGTTCATATTGGGCACGATATGGAGCGTGCACTCTCGCCGCAGCTTGAGCGCGACCGGATCACGCGCGTCGATAAGGCAGTCGAGCGCGCCTTCCATCCACCATTCGGCCATCGATTCCCCCGGATGCTGGCGCGCATAGAGCCAGACCTGCTTTGGCCCAGCACCCATGCGCAGCAGGTCCATCGGCTGGCCATCGAGCGTCTTGCCAAGCTCGATCAGCTCCACCCCCGGCGCACCTGCGATGCGCTGGACAAGATCATGGTGCCGCTCGATCGAATAGGGCGCGAAATAGGCAAACCACACCGCATCGCGCGCGGGTATGTGGCTTATGGTCAGCACGCCATCGGCATAGCTGGTTTCGGCGCACAGCCAGTCTTGCCGGTCATCCGAATAGCGCGCCTTATAGCCCGACCAGCCACCGGGATAGGCAGAGCCTTCGCAATTGGTGATGCGCAGCGTGATGCGCCGCCCCTTCGCGCCCGACACGCGAAAGTGGAACCATTGATAGAAGTCCGACTGCGCATCCTTGCGGATTTCAAGTTGTGCCGTGTCGCCGTCTATGCCGGAAACGAGGATGTTGCCGCTGTCAAAGGCGGCTGAAATATTGAGTGTCATGGCACCGTGATAGTCCGTCCCGAATCACCCGGAAAGTCCTGAAACAGCGCAGTTGCAAGCTTTGACGCCGCAAGGCCCGGCTGGGCGGCGGGTGCGCTGGCCGCACTTTCGGTGTGCGCGCGGCCTTCCCACAGCACCGCCGAATCGCTTGCGCGCTTCATCTGGACGGACATTCGCGTCAGCACGAGCCCTTTGGTGCCGCCACCAACGCCAAAGCTGGTGCCGATGCCAAGCCCGACATGGCTCCCAAAAGAGCCGCCGCCAAGACCGATGGTGACGGGCGACCGCTTGGCCACGCTACGCTCTGTGCGCTCATAGCCCACCACCACATGATAGCGCGGCGCACCTTCCGCCTTGAAACCAAGACGGAGCAATTCTCGCGTGACAGCAGCGGAATATGTGCCGAATTCCAGTGTGTTGGCATTAACGCCGGGTGCCGCGTCGATCACGAATCCACCTGCCTCGATCTGCTCAGGCACGTGAAATCGGGTAACCTCCACAGGTGGAATGGGCGCAACGCACCCTGCCAGCGGGAACACACAGAATGACAGAAAAGCGATACGCATGGAGATTACACTTCCCATAATGGCTTTGCCTTGACTTTGCTGATGCCGATCTTTAGGCGGCAGCCTTCATTTTCCACCGTTAGTAAGAACAGGCAAGCGATCATGAAGATCCGCAACTCGCTCAAGTCGCTCAAGGACCGTCACCGGGATAACCGCGTGATCCGTCGTCGCGGCCGCACCTACGTCATCAACAAGACGCAGAAGCGTTTCAAGGCGCGCCAGGGCTAATTGCCCATGGCGGTGTCCGCCGTCGTTTTCGACGTCGGCAACGTCCTTTATCGCTGGAGCCCAAGGGCTCTGTACGAGCGCCTGATCCCAGAGGGTCGGGCGCTTGATGCGTTTCTGGAAAATGTCGTGACGACCGACTGGCATTTCCAGCACGATGCCGGGCGCGACTTTGCCGAAACAAGTGCAGAGCTGATCGCGCGCTTTCCCGATCATCGCGATCTCATCCTCGCCTGGCAGCCGCGTTTCAACGAAACCATCACCGGCGCGGTCGAGGGGATGACCGAGCTTGTCGCCGATCTCGATTCGGCGGGTGTGCCGATGTTCGGCATCACCAATTTCAGCCATGAATTCTGGCCGCCCTTTCGTAACAGCGAGGCACAGCTGTTCAACCGGTTCCAGGGCATCGTCGTTTCGGGCGAAGAGAAGCTCGCCAAGCCCGATCCCGCCATTTACGCGCTCGCGCTGAAGCGATTCGCGCTCGCGCCGGGCGAAGGACTGTTCCTCGATGACCGGCGCGAAAATGTGGACGCGGCGAACGCCAACGGCTTTGTCGGCCATCATTTCACCAATGCCGCGCGGGCACGCGCGCATATTGTGGAGTTGGGCCTGCTCTAAGCTGCGGGGGTTGGTGAACAGCGAAGGACAGGGGTTGACCTTCTCCTGTGCCGCAAGCGCCCCCGCAGCACCGCATCCAAACTTGGAAGTGGAGGAAGTTGAGGCCGCGTTCCCCCGGAAATCCGTGCCCGCGGGATTTGCAAGGCACCCGGCCACCATCCACCCCAGCATAACCAGAGGGACCAGCAGCCCCATTACATTGCCCATCATTTGACTGCCCATCGCCTGCCTCCTTCGTCACCTGTGACGCGGCGTGGCATGGCAGAGCATCAATAGGACAGCGAAATAGGATTTCCCGTCACCCCCGGCGAAGACTGGGGTCGCAGGGTGCGGGAGATGCCAGCCTTCGCTGGCATGACGATCAGAGCACGGTGCCTGTCCCTTTCCCGTCACCCCAGCGAAGGCTGGGGTCTCAAAAGCGCGGCGCCAGAGATGCCAGCCTGCGCTGGCATGACGTGCCCCCCTCTTACGGTGTCACCACGTTGAACATCATGCCCGGCTTGTCGAGCGCGCCGAACATCGCGCCGATGGCGGTCGGATCGCCTTCAAATTTGAGCGCACCGGACTGGATGGCCGCACCAATGTCGATGGTCTGGAGGATCAGCCCGTCAAAGGTGGCGCGGGTGGTAATCATCTTCGCGGTCGGCTTGTCGAGCACCTGCCCCATGCTGGGGAAGAGCACCGCCTCATCGACATGGAGCGCCACATTCTCGTTCCGGTCGGTAAAGACCAGCTGGATGGTCGTGCCCGGCCGCGTCGATTGGGGGGGGTGGAGGCGGGCCGCAGGCGCTTCCATCAGAGGGGCGGGGGGCCCCGCGCGGATGCCGCCTGCGCCCGCCACATCGAGGCGCGGCTGGGGAACGCCGTTGCGCAGTTCGTGCGCGGCTTGCAGAAAGACGTTGCGCCATGTGCCGGCTTCTGCCTGATAGCCCTGCTGCTCATAGCTGGCGGCGAGCCATTTCTTCGCCTGCTCATTCGCCGGGTCGGCAAAGACGATGTGGTTGAACAGCGTTGACGACCAACGATAATCGCCCGCGTCATAGGCCTTGATGCCCGTTGCCAGCGCCTTTTTCGCGCCGCCCATCGCCGCCACATAACGCTTCGATTCTTCGGTCGGCACATGGCGGTTGTAATTGGCGGGAGCGCCATCCCACCAGCCGAAATAATATTGGAACACCGCCTTCGCGTTGTGATTATAGGTGCCGTAATAGCCGCGCGTCGAGAAATCGCTCTTGGCGAAAGCAGGCTCGCCAATCTCCTCGGCAATTTCGGTCGCGGTCTCGCCGCTATTGGCGAGACGCATCACCGAATCATGGATGAAGCGGTAATTGTCGCGATGGTGCGTGAGGAAGGTCTTCACATTGTCCGCGCCCCAGGTCGGCCAGTTATGCGAGCCGAACACGACATCGGACTTGTCGCCATAGAGGCGCAGGGCGGCATCGATCGACTTGGACCAGTTGAGCGTGTCGCGCGCCTTGGCGCCGCGCTGCGTCAGCACATTGTGGAGCGTGCCCGTCGCCACTTCGGATGAGCAGAGCGCCTTGAACTCCGGCAGATAGAACATGAATTCGGCAGGTGCTTCAGAGCCTGCCGCATCGACGAACTCGAAAGTGACTCCATCAATGACGACGGGGGCCGCGCCCTTGGCGACCTCCAGCGTCGGCTTGGCGAGCGAGGCGGTGTTGTTGGCAGGCAGCGCCTGGCCAAGCCCGGTGCCGACCTGTCCTGTCGCATTGCGTGGCAGCGCGGCGCCGAACTGGAAGCCTGCGCGGCGGCCCATATAATTGCCCGCAATCACATTTTCGCTGATCGCCTCATCGGTAAAGCCATGCGGCGCGACGATGGGGATCTTCCCCGAAGCCAGCACTTCGGGCGCAGCGAGCGCGGCCACGCCGCCATAATGGTCGCCATGGCTGTGCGTGAAGACGATGCCCGAAATCGGGCGATCTCCCAGCACCTTCTTCACAAGCTCCATGCCCGCTGCCGCCGATTCAACCGCGGTGAGCGGATCAACGATGATCCAGCCGGTCTTGCCGCGGATGATCGTCATCACCGAGATGTCATAGCCGCGGAACTGGTAGATGCCGGGCGTGACTTCAAACAGGCCATGTTCGGCATTGAGCCTGGACTGGCGCCAGAGCGAGGGGTTCACGCTCGCGGGCGCATCGCCCTTCAAAAAGGCATAACTGTTGGCATCCCACACCACATCGCCCTTGGCGTTGCGGATGATGCCGCCGTCAATCTGCGCAAGCCGCCCGCGCGTGGCGTCGGCAAAGTCGGACGGGTCATTGAGCGGAAGTTGCGTGGAGACCTTGGCATTCGCGTCGGCGGTGGCCTTGGTGACCATGCCCGGCGGCGGCGCTTCACGCCCTGTTGCTGGCGCTGCAAGAACAAGTGCGACGGCAGTCGCGGCGGCGAAACGCTTCATAAATTCCCTCCTGCTGCCGCGCCGGGCTTTTACCGCCCGGTCATGGCTAATGGCGTAGACGGTGTTCATCGCCCACCGCCTTCGCCTTGCGCAAGGGAATATTGCGGACAGCCTTAGCTCTTGTGGCCCTTCAGCTCGTCGCCGGTGAGACGGACGACGTGGAGCACATTGGTGGAGCCCGGCGTTCCGAAGGGCACGCCCGCCATCACGATCACGCGGTCGCCGCCTTTGGCAAGGCCGTGGCGCAGCGCCATGCGCTTGGCCTTGGCGACCATCTCTTCAAAGGAAGATACGTCGCGGGTGTGAACCGAGTGCGCTCCCCAGAGCAGGCCAAGCTGGCGCGCCGTGCTCATCTTGGGCGTCAGCACGACAACCGGCACCGCCGGGCGCTCACGCGAAATGCGCCGCGCGGTCGAGCCGGATGTGGTGTAGCAGATGATCGCCTTGGCAGAGACGGTGCGGGCGATGTCGAACGCGGCGGCAGAAAGCGCATCCGCCGTCGTCGGGTCGGCCTTGGTCTGGGTGAAGTGAAGGCGTGCGCCATAGCCCTTGTCCGCCTCGACGCTGAGCGCGATGCGCTCCATCATCGCGACGGCTTCTTCCGGCCAGTCACCGGCGGCACTTTCCGCCGAAAGCATGATCGCGTCTGCACCATCATAAATGGCGGTCGCCACGTCAGACACTTCGGCGCGCGTTGGCGTGGGAGCCTTGATCATCGATTCGAGCATTTGCGTCGCGACAATCACGGGCTTGCCGAGTTCACGCGCCACTTCCACGATGCGCTTTTGCGCGGGCGGCACGGCTTCGGGCGGAAGCTCGACCCCCAGATCGCCACGCGCGACCATCACCGCATCGGCCAGTTCAAGAATACCTTCCAGCCGCTCCAGCGCCGAGGGCTTTTCAATTTTCGCAAGCAAGGCCGCCTTGCCGCCAATCAGCCGCCGCGCTTCGGCCAGATCATCCGGGCGCTGCACAAAAGACAGCGCAATCCAGTCTGCCCCCTGATCGATGGCAAAGGCGAGGTCTGAGCGGTCCTTTTCCGTGAGCGCGGCCAGCGGCACCACCACATCGGGCACGTTAAGCCCCTTGTGATTGGAGAGCGCGCCGCCGACTTCCACCTTGGTCGCAATGCTCGTCGCGCCCAGCTCCATCACGCGCAGCACGAGCTTGCCATCATCGAGCAGCAGCCGCGAGCCGACTTCAAGCGCGTGGAACACCTCGCGATGCGGCAGGCACACACGGCGCGTGTCACCGGGGGTGGGATCAAGATCAAGCGTAAAGCTTTGCCCGGTTTTCAGATCCACCCGCTCATCCGCAAAGGTGCCAACGCGCAGCTTGGGGCCTTGAAGATCGACAAGGATGGTCGTCGGGCGGCCATGCAGCTTTTCAAGCGCGCGGATCGACTGGAAAATCTCGGCGCGATCAGCCTGTGTGCCGTGGCTCATGTTGATGCGGAAGGCGTCGGCACCCGCGCGAAACAGCTTGCCGATCATTTCGGGGCTGCGGCTTGCCGGGCCAAGGGTTGCGAGGATACGGACTTTGCGGCCACGGGGTGGCAGGTAATCGGTCAAGAATTCACTCCACTTCTCGTCGTCAGCCATAGCGGCTAATGACAGGCAATCAAACCAGGGCGATCATATGAAGGAGGCCCCGCACATGAACATAGACCAGCTTGATGACGCTACGGCAGCAATAGCGTTCCGCCGCCTTGTCCGCCACCTCCAACATCGGACGGATGCCCAGAATGTTGATCTGATGGGCCTTGCGGGCTTTTGCCGCAACTGTCTGGGAGACTGGATTGCCGAGGCAGGCGATATGCCGAAAGACGATGGCCGCGCCATTGTTTACGATATGCCCTATGCCGAATGGAAAGCCCGGCACCAATTGCCAGCGAGTGAAGAGCAATTGGCCCGCATGGCCGAAAGCCAGAAGAAAAACGCGCACTGACGCTGCGGGATCATCGCGCGCATCATCCGCCGATGGATGGATGGCGCTTGTTCGTTTTCCGCGATTTCCAAGCCGTTCGGTGTTTCCACCTCACGCGAAACCGCTATAGAGCCCCGCAACGCCCATAATGCGGAGTCTGACACCCAATGCCCACGCTTGTTCTCATTCGCCACGGCCAGTCTGCCTGGAACCTTGAAAACCGCTTTACCGGCTGGTGGGATGTCGATGTGACCGAAAAGGGCGCAGGCGAAGCGCGCGCGGCAGGTGTGCTGATGCGCGACAAGGGGCTGGATTTTGATGCCTGCTTCACCTCGCTCCAGACACGCGCGATCAAGACGCTCAATCTCGCGCTTGAAGAGATGGGCCGATTGTGGCTGCCGGTTGAAAAGGACTGGCGCCTGAACGAGCGTCACTATGGCGGCCTGACCGGGCTCGACAAGGCCGAAACGGCGGCCAAGCATGGCGACGATCAGGTGAAGATCTGGCGTCGCAGTTTTGACGTGCCGCCGCCGCCGCTTGAAGCGGGCAGCCCCTATGACCTTTCGGCAGACCGCCGCTATGCCGGCATCAAAGTGCCCGCGACCGAAAGCCTGAAGGACACCATCGCCCGTGTGCTGCCCTATTGGGAAAGCCGCATCGCGCCCGAACTCAAGGCCGGCAAGCGCGTTCTGATTTCAGCGCACGGCAATTCGCTGCGCGCGCTCGTCAAGCACCTCTCGAACATTCCCGATGATGAGATTACGGGCCTTGAAATCCCGACTGGCCAGCCGATCGTTTATGATCTTGCCGACGATCTGACGGCCAAGGACCGCTACTACCTCTCGGAACGCTGATCCGCCTTTGCCATATACATTGCGGCATCGGCCCGGCCGATGGCACTGTCCACAGTGTCGTCGGCGCGGATCATGGTGAGCCCCCAGGAGAGCTTGAGCCGCACACGCGCACTGCCCAGATTGACGACATCGTCCGCAAGGCTCGCCACCAGCGCCTCAACGCGAAGCCGCGCATCATTTTGCGAGGCCTGATCGAGGATCAGCGCAAACTCATCCCCCGCCACCCGCGCCGCAAGGTCTGTGCTGCGAAAGGCGGCGGTGAGCCGGTTGGCCAGGTGCAAAAGCGCCGCATCGCCTGCCAGATGGCCATGGTCATCATTGATCTTCTTGAGGCCATCAAGATCCATGTAAACCAGCGCGCATTGCGTTTCATGCCGCCCGACCAGCCGGATGGACCGTTCCAGCGCGCGAAGAAAAGCGCGCCGATTGGCCAGCGGCGTCAAAGTATCGGTATCGGCAAGCTGTTCCAGCTCCACGATTTTTAAGCGCAAAGCATCAATCTCGGCAAGCAGGGCCGCGTTTTCTTGCACGAGAGAATTACCCCCCATGCTATTCGCCAGAGCTGACTTCATTTTTCGGGTCGCAATCTTTGTTGGCTCCCGCATGGAGCGGGAACGACTCAAACTTTACTTGGCTCAGCGAGTCGCAGCAACTGACAAAGCCGTAATGCGCGCAGATGCGTTGCGCTTGGCGCGACACATGGCTAAGGCCCTTGGGCCTTGGGGCAATTACAGGGCGAAGCCAGCGATATGACCGCATCCGCGCCGACAATCGGCATCATCATGGGCAGCCAGTCCGACTGGGCGACGATGTGCCATGCGTCTGAAATTCTGGCCGCACTTCATATTCCGCACGAAACCAAAATCGTCTCGGCACACCGCACGCCGGAGCGCCTGTTTGACTATGCCAAATCGGCCAAGAGCCGCGGCATCAAGGTTATCATCGCAGGCGCAGGCGGTGCAGCGCACCTGCCGGGCATGGCCGCCTCGATGACGGCACTTCCGGTCCTCGGCGTGCCCGTTGAATCAAAAGCTCTGAGCGGCATGGATAGCCTGCTCTCCATCGTCCAGATGCCCGGCGGCGTTCCCGTTGGCACGCTCGCCATTGGCAAGGCGGGGGCAACCAACGCCGGGCTGATGGCCGCATCGATCCTCGCGCTCAATGATGACGCCCTTGCAGAGCGGCTTGCCGCATGGCGCAAGGCGCAGACCGACAGCGTGGCGACCGACCCCGCATGAGCGCACTTCCTCCCGGTTCCACAATTGGCATCATCGGCGGCGGGCAGCTTGCCCGGATGCTGAGCATGGCGGCAGCCCAGCTGGGCTATCGCTGCTTCATCTACGCGCCGGAAGACAGCGGCCCTGCCGCGGATGTCTGCGCCAAATGGGTGCAGGGCGACTATGCCGATGAAGCCGCCCTGACGACCTTTGCCCGTTCGGTCGATGTCGTCACCTTCGAGTTTGAGAATATCGACCCCGCTCCGCTGCGCCGCATTGCGGAAAAAGCGACGCTGTTTCCGCCCATTGACGCGCTGGAAATCGGGCAGGACCGCCTGCGCGAAAAGTCCTTTGCCACGGATTGCGGTGGCCGGACCGCCGAATGGGCCAAGGTGGAAAGCCGTGAAGAGCTCGCCGCCGCCATCGAGAAGATCGGCACGCCCGCCATCCTGAAAACAACGCGCTTCGGCTATGACGGCAAAGGGCAGGCGCGCATCGCCAGCCCCGCCGATGCCGACACGGCGTGGGAGGCGCTGTCGGGTGCGGGCACGCTTATCCTTGAGCAGATGGTGCGCTTCCAGCACGAATTTTCACTCATCATCGCGCGTGACCGGCAAGGCAGCATCGCCTTTTGGGATGCGCCGGAAAATGTCCACAAGGATGGTATCCTCGCCATCTCGACCGTGCCCGCCGACCCCAAAGTGGCAGAGCAGGTGCCCGCCGCGCGCGCACTGGCCCGCAAAATTGCCGAAAAGCTCAGCTATGTCGGTGTTTTCGCAATCGAGTTCTTTGCGAGCGCAGATGGGCCGGTCTTCAACGAAATGGCACCGCGCGTCCATAATTCGGGCCATTGGACCATTGAAGGCGCAATTGCCTCGCAGTTTGAAAACCATATCCGCGCCGTGGTCGGCCTTCCGCTCGCCTCCACCCGGCTGGCAGCACCCCGCGTCGAAATGCGCAACCTGATCGGCGCAGACGCCGACCGCTGGCTCGAATGGGCGTCTGATCCGCTCTCGCACCTTCATTTATATGGCAAGCACGAAGCGCGCGCCGGGCGCAAAATGGGGCACATCACCCGACTTTCGGATCATTGACGCGTGAGCGGGCCGTGGTTTGCACCCAAACGCTACGGCCTTGGCTCCGGCCTTCCGCTCACATGGCAGGGCTGGGCGCTTTACGGCGCGATGGCCGCAGGCTGTGCGCTTGTTGCAGCATTGTCTGACGCGCACAGCCGGGCGCGCACCATCGGCCTTCTCGTCTGTCTGTTGGCCCCGATGCCGCTGATCGCGCTCAAAACGCGCGGTGGCTGGCGCTGGCGCTGGCGCTGGGGTGATGCGGACTAGTGGGCCCTGCAATCCGCCCCTCCTCCGTTTGTGCTGAGCTTGTCGAAGCACTGCTCTTCTGGACATCGCAAACCACAGAAAAGGACAGCCGTTGACCTTCGGTCGCCTTCGGCCCCGACAAGCTCAGGGCGGACGGAGTAAATTGAGAGTGCCTCGCTCTAAGGCGCTTCACTCGTCGCCATAAATCGCAACGCACCGCGCCCCATCCGATCCGGCAAGGCCGCGATAGAGGCTCGCCGTGTTGAAGCTCCACCCCGCCGCGCCCGCAGGTGCCGCGAAGATCACCCCGCCCGATCCACCAAGCGCGCCCATATCGGCAATCGCGGCATCGGCGGCGGCTTGGGGCGCTTCACCTGCCAGACGGATGCGCGCGCCCATCTCATGCCCCACAACCGCGCGGATGAAGCTTTCTCCATGCCCCGTGGCAGACACGGCACAAGCGCGATCATCGGCATAGGTGCCAGCACCAATCACCGGACTGTCGCCGACCCTGCCCCAACGCTTGCCCGTCAGCCCGCCGGTTGACGTGGCCGCCGCGACATGGCCTGCGGCATCCACCGCGACCGCACCAATGGTGCCAAACTTCACATCGGCATCAAAGCCATCGCCGGGCCGCGCCAATACGCGCTCCAGCTGCGCCCGGCGCTCTGGCGTTTCAAACCAGTCCTGACCCACGCGGGCAGCGCCACAGGAGGTGGCAAAATCCTCCGCGCCCTTGCCGGCGAGCAGCACGTGCGGGCTTTGCGTCATCACGGCGCGCGCAAGGCTCACCGGGTTGCGCACAGTTGTGACACCCGCCACTGCCCCGGCCCGCCGATCACGCCCGTCCATGATCGCGGCATCAAGTTCAATCGTCCCCTCGCGCGTCAGCACAGCGCCCCGCCCGGCGTTGAACGCGGGATCATCTTCCAGCACGCGCGCGGCGGCTTCAACCGCGTCGAGCGCGCTGCCGCCTGCCTCCAGAATAGCTGCGCCAGCGTCGAGCGCGGCGGCCAGACCGTGGCGGATCGCCGCCTCGCCGTCTTCCGTCAACATTCCACGCGTGATTGATCCCGCGCCGCCATGAACGACCAGCTTCCAGCTCATATGCGTGGCTCAAAACCGCGCGGCGAAGGTGACGCCGCCGCCATGCGCATCACCCCAGGGGATGAGCGCCGCCTGCCGCTCGGCAGGGCGCTGGCGCGTGATGAGCAGCCCCGCCGCCGTGCCAATGCCTGCACCCACGGCAACGTCGGACCAATAATGCTTCTTGCCTTCCACCCGCGCGACGCCAACGAAACTGGCGACGACAAAGGCCGGGATGCCAACAGCCAGCCCCTGCCGGTTGGCAAGCGAGGCAGCAGCGGCAAAGGCATTTGACGTGTGGCCGGAGGGAAAGCTCTTGCGGTCGCTGCCATCGGGCCGGGTTTTGGGGAAGGCTTCCTTCAGGCCCGTTGCGACCAGCGTCGCCGCCCCGATAGAGCCTGCCGCCTGCAAAGCGCCCTGATTGTCGCCCTGCACAAGCGGCAGGCCGATGGAAACCGCCATCAGCGAATAGACGCCGACATCACTTGCCGTCTGCCAGCCCTTGGGACTGGCCTGGGCGGGCGCGGCGGCAAGCGCCGTCGCGGCAAGAGCTGCGGGGAGAACAATGCGCAATCGCGTCATCTCAGCCGTCCCGTGCGACCATCTTGGCGCGGAACGCAAAATCCACCGTGACATTGCCGGATACGGTGTCAGTGCCCGCAAACTGGCCGGTGCCAACGCCGAAATCGCGGCGATCAAAGGTCGCGGTGCCATTGGCGCGGGCATCCTTGCCCTTGATGTCGAGCGAGAAGGCGAGCGCCACGGGCTTGGAGACGCCCTTGATCTGAAGCGCGCCGCGCGCCTCATAGCGGTTGCCGCCCTTCGCGCGGATGCGATCTGCGGTGAAGCGGGCGGTCGGATGCGCTGCGCCAAAGAAATCATCGCCGTGCAACATATCGTCGCGCCCGGCGTCGCCACTGTTGACCGAGGCGAGGCTGATTGTCGCGCGGATCGAGGATTTATCGAGCTGGTCGGGATCAAAGGCGATGGCCGCATCCCATTTGCCAAAGCTGCCAGACACGGCCTCACCATTGACCGTCACCTTGAAGCCAAGGCGACCGCCGGGCGTGACTTTCCACGCAGGCGCGACCCTGGACGCTTCCTCTTCCTCCTCAACGGCGGCGACCTGCGTGTTCTGCGCCGCGTCTGCCAGCGCAGGCACAGCGGCGGCGGGCGCGTCTTGCTTTGCCTGCTGGAAGTCGGGGAGCGTTTCACCCGGTTCCGCCGCAGCTGGGGCGGGCCAGTTCTTGCCGGCCACAAAGGCCACGGCGAGCGAGGCGACGAGCAGCACCATGCCCAGCACCCCCACGCGGCGCACGGGCACCATCCGTTCGACCAGCGCATCCTTCAACATGAACTGGTGACGCACCGCACCGACAAGGTGGAGCGCCAGCAGCGGGATCATCAGCTTGGCAACAATCTCGTGCAGCTCTTCGGCCACTTCATGCACATCACGCCCCTGCACCGGCAGATGCGGCCACGGGATGGTGCCAAACAGCAAGGTCGGCAACTGGACCCGCGCGGTTGAAACAAGCGCCCAGCCCGACAGCGGCACAAGGATCATCACCGCGTAAAAGCCCCAATGCACCGCGCTCGAAAGGAATTGCGCAATGTCGCTATCCTGCGCCTTGGCCGGGCGCCTGGTGAAGAAGCGCAAGCCCAGCCGCCACAGCGACAGCAGCAGAATCGTGATCCCCACCGATTTATGAAGCTGCATCACCCAGAAGAGTTCCGCCCCCCGCTTCAGATGCTCGGTGCGCTCCCCCAGCGCAAAGTTGAACACAAGGGCGAGCGCAATTGCCCAGTGCAAAAGCATGGCGGTGCGCGAATAGCGGATGGCTTGGTCTGTCATGCGCACGATCATGGTGGATGGCGCAGGCCGCGAAAAGCCCAAAATGAACATGGCGATCATGCCGCAGTGCAAAAAATTCCCTTTGCACGCGCAATTTTTGCCGTCAGCATAGGGCAATCCAGATCAGACCATAACAGGGAGTCGTCTCAATGGACCGCCTCATTCCGCTGTCGGAATTTCGCCAGAACCGCCGCTCGATCCTCAAGAGCCTTGGTGCCGCCGCTGTCGGGATCAGCTTTGCAGGCGCATTGGGCGCGTGCGGCAGCAAGGAAAAGGCGACAGGCGGCACGGGTGAGGAACCCAAGCTCAACTTCTACAATTGGGACACCTATATCGGCGAGACGACACTTGATGACTTCAAGGATGCGAGCGGCATCAACGTCAATATGTCGCTCTTTGCGACCAATGATGAGCTGTTCGCCAAGCTGCGCGCGGGCAACCCCGGCTTTGACGTGATCGTGCCCTCCAACGACTTTGTCGAGCGCCTGTCACGGGCAAACCTCCTGCTGCCGCTTGACCATGCGCAAATCCCGAACATCAAAAATGTCGACCCGGCCTTTATTGATGTCGCTTATGATCCGGGCCGCAAATTCTCCATGCCCTATACATGGCTGGTGCTGGGCATCGGCTATCGCAAGTCCAAGATGAAGGCCAAGCCCGACAGCTGGAAGCCGCTCTTTGACTCCGACGAATATAAGGGCCGTATCTCGGTGCTGTCGGAAGCGGGCGATATGTTCCGCCTCTACGGCAAATATCTGGGCAAATCGGTCAACAGCCTCACGCCCGATGATCTCAAGGCCATCGAAGCGATGATGATTAAGCAAAAGCCCAACATCAAGGCTTTCCATGAAGATAACGGGCAAGATCTGCTGCTGTCGGGCGAGGTCGATCTGGTGCTCGAATATAATGGCGACATCGCGCAGGTGATGAAGGAAGATGATGATCTGGACTTCATCATTCCCAAGGAAGGCAGCCAGCTCAATTCAGATACACTGTGCATCCCCAAGGGTGCGCCGCACCCCAAAAATGCGCACGCCTTCATCAACTATCTGCTCGATGCCGAAGCCGGCAAGAAGATCGCCGAAACGATCCTCTTCCCCACGCCCAATGCGGCCGCAAAGGCGCTGATGCCCGACAGCTACAAGAAGAACACCGTCATCTTCCCGCCAGACAACCTGCTGGCGAAGTGCGAATACGCCGCCTATAACGAGACATTGCAGCCGCTTTACGAGGAAGCCTTTACGCGCGTGCGCGCCGCCTGATCGCGACGGCGAGGTGGGGACCATGCAGGACTGGAAACAACATAAAGCGACATTCGGGGCGATTTCCCTCGGCCCGGTGCTGTGGCTGGCGATATTCTTCATCGCGCCGCTCGCCATCGTCTGGGCATATAGTTTCGGGCGCAATGCCGGGCTGACCGAAATCGACATTTCGGGCACTTTTTCCAACTATGCCCGCGCGCTGGAACCGCTTTATCTTGAAATCTTCGGCAAATCGGTGGCGGTCGCGGCGATCACCACCTTCATCTGCCTGATCGTCGGCTTTCCGATTGCGCTCGGCATCACCTTTGCCAGCCCGCGCGCGCGGCCATGGATGCTTCTGGCCATCATGCTGCCCTTCTGGACCAACCTGCTCATCCGCACCTATGCGCTTATCACCGTGCTGCGCACCGAAGGCTATGTGAACAAGTCGCTCGGCTGGCTGTGGGAGAGTGCGAGCGGCCTCAAGGCGCTTGTCGGCCTTGCGCCGCTTTCGGCATGGGAGCCGCTGCCGCTGCTCTACAATAATTTCGCGGTCATTTTCGGGCTGGTCTACGTCCATCTGCCCTTCATGGTGCTGCCGCTTTATGCAGCACTCGACCGGCTCGACAAATCGCTCATCGAGGCGAGCCTTGATCTGGGCGCAGGCCATTTCCGCACGATCACGCAAATCGTGGCACCGCTTGCCGCCCCCGGCATTATTTCGGGCATCATCATCACCTTCGTGCCAGCCCTTGGCGCCTATCTGACGCCCGATCTGATGGGCGGGCCAGACAGTCAGATGATCGCCAATGTCATCGAGCGACAGTTCAAGCGCGCCAATGACTGGCCTTTTGGCGCCGCGCTCTCCTTCCTGCTGATGTATGCGACCTTCATCCTCATCGCGTTGCAGGCGCTGCGCAATCGCAAGGCAGAGACGCGGGCATGAGGCTGTTTCAGCGCGCCCCCATCGCCCCGCTTGATTACACGCGCCGCCTGTGGATGCGCGCATGGATGGCAGGCACGCTCTTCTTTCTTTACGCGCCGCTCCTTGTGCTGATTGCCTTCAGCTTCAACGATTCCAAACGCAACATCGTCTGGCGCGGCTTCACGCTCAAATATTACGGCAAGGTGCTTGAAAACGACGCCCTGATGGCCGCGCTGGGCAATTCGCTGACAATCGCCTTTCTGGCGACGCTGTTCAGCATCCTGCTGGGCACGCTTGCCGCCGTGATGCTGTGGCGCTTTGAATTTCCCGGCAAGGCGGGAGTTGAAGGCACCATGTCGCTGCCCATTGTCGTTCCCGAAATCTGCATGGGCGTGGCGATGCTCGTCTTCTTTGCAAAGCTCGACTGGCCGACCGATCTGCCCTGGCCGCTCAATCTGTCCGCCATCACCATCGCCCACATCACTTTCTGCTTCCCCTTTGTCGCCATGGTCGTGCGCGCACGGCTCGCCAGCTTCAACAAGGAGCAGGAAGAAGCCGCGAAAGACCTTGGCGCCAGTGAGTGGCAGGCGTTTCGCCATGTATTGCTGCCGCACATGAAGCCGGGCATCGTCGCGGGTGCGCTGCTGGCGTTCACGCTCAGCCTCGATGATTTCGTCATCACCTTCTTCACCAGTGGCCCCAACACGATCACTTTCCCGGTGAAGGTCTATTCGATGGTCCGCTTCTCGGTGACGCCGGAAGTGAACGCGGCCTCTGCGCTGCTCATTTTCCTCACCATCCTGCTTACCTCTGTGGCGCTCAAGCTACAGGACTTCACCAAGGCCACCGCATGAGCGACAAACCACCCGTCATCTCCATCCGCAATGTCACCAAACGCTTCGGCAATATGGTCGCGGTGGACAATGTTTCAATCGACATATTGGAGGGTGAGTTCTTCGTGCTGCTCGGTCCATCGGGCTGCGGCAAGACGACGCTGCTGCGCATGGTTGCAGGTTTCGAGTTACCGACCGAAGGGCAAATCCTGATCGGCGGGCAAGATATGGCGGGTGTGCCGCCCAACCAGCGCCCGATCAACATGGTGTTCCAGAGCTATGCGGTCTTTCCGCATATGTCGGTGGCGGACAATGTCGCCTATGGCCTGAAGATCGCGGGCGTGGAGCGCAGCGAGTTGCGCACGCGCGTGGATGAGGCGCTGGAACTGGTGAGCCTTGGCGGGCTTGGCACGCGGATGCCCGATCAATTGTCGGGCGGCCAGCGCCAGCGCGTGGCGCTTGCGCGCGGCCTTGTGATGCGCCCCAAGGTGCTGCTGCTTGATGAGCCGCTCTCCGCGCTCGATGCCAAGCTGCGCGCGCAGATGCAGTTCGAGCTGGCCGAATTGCAGGACAATGTGGGGATCACCTTCGTCACGGTAACGCACGATCAGGATGAGGCGCTTTCCATGGCGTGCCGCATCGCGGTGATGAACAAGGGCGATGTCGCGCAACTCGCCGTTCCATCCGATCTCTATGAATATCCCGCCAACCGCTTCGTAGCCGACTTCATTGGCTCGGTGAACATCTTCGAGGGGCGGCTGAGCATCGACGAGCCCGAACAGGCGGTGGTCGATTGCCCGGAGCTGGGTCGCGTCTATCTCAACCACGGCGTCACCGGCGCGCACGAAACAACGGTGTGGGTCGCGATCCGGCCGGAAAAGATCACCATGCTGCCCGCAGGCCAGGCCAAGGCGAAGGACAGCCCGGAGGGAAGCAACGTCGCGCATGGGCAGATCAAGGGGATGTCGTATCTGGGCGACATCACCCTCTACGACATCCGGCTCGACAGTGGCCGCAGCATCCGCGTCTCGCGCCCCAATCTCTCGCGCTGGGATCAGGAAGAATTTCAGTGGGATGACAAGGTGTCGCTCTGCTGGCACCCCTCCAGCCCGGTTGTGCTGTTGAGCTAAACAAGGCGCTTAAAATCTGCACCGTTCGCCCTGAGCTTGTCGGGGCCGAAGGCGACCGAAGGTCAACGGCTGCCCTTCGCTGTTCACCGCGGCAAACAGTGAAGCTACCCCGCCACAATCTCCCGCACCACGCGGTCGCAGCTTTCACGCCAATCAGGCAGGCGGATGCCCCAATCTTCAGCGATGCGGGTGCAATCGAGCACCGAGTTGGCGGGGCGTTTGGCGGGGGTCGGGTAATCGGCCGTGGTGATGCGGCGGATGTGCGCAAAAGGCCCGCCTGCGGCTTTGGAAGCCTCCATGATGGCGGCGGCGAAGTCCGCCCATGTCGCCTCACCCTGCGGCCCCAAATGATAGAGATTGTGCGGCGATGTCCGCTGCGCGACGAGGCCCTTGCCAAGCGTCCACAGCGCGGGCGCGATGTCTTCCGCCGCTGTCGGGCGGCCAAGCTGATCCGCCACCACGCCAATCTCGTCCCGGTCGCCCGCAAGGCGCAGCATGGTTTTGGCGAAGTTGCCCCCATGCGCTGCATAGACCCATGAAAGCCGGACAATCACGGCCTCAGGATGCGCCGCGCGAACGGCGGCTTCGCCCGCCTGTTTGGACGCGCCGTAAACACCGAGCGGGGAGACGGGATCATCCTCCAGATAAGCGCCGGGCTTCGTTCCATCGAACACAAAATCGGTCGACAGATGGAGGAAGGCAGCCCCCGCCGCGCGCGCGGCAGCGGCCGCGGCCCCTGCCCCGCTGGCATTGATCGCAAAGGCGGCGTCCGCCTCGCTCTCCGCCTTATCGACTGCGGTATAGGCCGCCGCATTGATGACGAGGTCGGGCGCATGGGCGGCGATGGCGGCTTCAATGCTGGCCGCATCGGCAAGATCGATGCCGGGCCGACCCAGCGCAATCGCCTCCAGCCCCCCGGCACTTGCCATCAGCGCATGGGCGACCTGCCCCGTCGAGCCGAGGATGAGCGCCTTCACTTGGGAGAAGTCCCCAGCCGCTCGCCCGAATAGCGGCGCTCACGCAAGGGCCGCCACCAATCCTCATTCGCCAGATACCAGTCGATCGTGCGGGCCAGACCGGCATCAAAATCCACCGTCTGCGTCCAGCCCAGCTCATGCTTGAGCTTCGCACAGTCAATCGCATAGCGCCGGTCATGCCCCGGACGGTCGGTGACAAAGGTGATGAGATCGCGTCGGCTCTTGGCGGTGCGCGGCGGGATGCGCGCGTCAAGCAGGTCGCAGATCGCTTCGACCACCTCAAGGTTGGTCCGCTCCGCCTCGCCACCGACATTATAGCTCTCGCCAACCTCGCCCTGCATCATGATCGTGACGAGTGCTGCGGCATGATCCTCGACATAGAGCCAGTCGCGGATATTCTCCCCCTTGCCGTAAACCGGCAGCGGCTTTTCTTCGAGCGCGTTCAAAATGACGAGCGGAATGAGCTTTTCGGGGAAGTGATAGGGTCCGTAATTGTTCGAGCAGTTGGAAAGCACAACCGGCAGCCCATAAGTATGGTGCCACGCGCGCACGAAATGGTCTGACGCCGCCTTTGACGCCGAATAGGGCGAAGACGGCTTGTAGGAGGTTTCTTCGGTGAAGATGCCGCTATCAAAGGGCAGATCGCCAAACACCTCATCGGTCGAGATATGGTGGAAGCGGAAGGCCGCCTTCTTGTTGCCGTCGAGCGTCTTCCAGTGATCGAGCACGGCCTGCAGCAGCGTCACCGTGCCGACGACATTCGTCTCGACGAACACGCCGGGGCCATCAATCGAGCGATCAACATGGCTTTCCGCGGCCAGATGCATCACGCGATCCACCTGTTCGTCGGCAAGGATGCGGCGCATCGCCGCGCCGTCGCAGATATCGGCCTGATGAAAAACATAATCGGGCGACGCCTCGATAGAGGCGAGCGAGGCAAGGCATCCCGAATAGGTCAGCTTGTCGACATTGACGACGCGAAAACTCCCTTGCGCGATCAAATGGCGGCACACAGCGCTGCCGATGAACCCGGCGCCGCCGGTGACCATGATGGTCGTCTTTGCTGACATGGCTTAAAACCCTGTTTCCTGTTCTGAGAGAAGCGGTGCTGCGCGATCCTTGTTGGAGAGCAGCGCGGGATCGACCGCGACGGGCCAGTCAACGCCAATCGCCGGATCATCATAGCGGATCGAGCGATCGCAATCGGGCGCATAAGGCGCCGTCACCT
Source organism: uncultured Sphingomonadaceae bacterium (assembly GCA_937873035.1). Lineage (GTDB taxonomy): Bacteria > Pseudomonadota > Alphaproteobacteria > Sphingomonadales > Sphingomonadaceae > Aquisediminimonas. The sequence goes on from CALMVA010000083.1 coordinate 53,349, forward strand.
TATACTGGACCTCGCAATCGGCGACCAGGGTCTGGAAGCCGTGCGCAAAGCCCTTGGGCACAAGGATCTGGTTGCCGATGGCGGCATCGAGCACGAGCGACACCCAGTGCCTGTAGGTCGGAGAGTCTGGCCGCAGATCAACCGCAACATCGAACACCCGGCCACGCGTGGCGCGCACCAGCTTGTCCTGCGCCATCGGTGGCGTCTGATAATGCAGGCCGCGCAGCGTGCCGACCGGCACCGAAAGCGAATGATTGTCCTGCACAAAATCAAGGTCGATGCCATGGGCCGCAAGTGCGGCGCGGTTCCATGTTTCGGTAAAGAAGCCACGTTCATCGCCAAAGCGCGCCGGGATGATCTCATAGACGCCCGCCAGCGACAGTTCACGCATCTGCATCGCTCAGAACCCGTCCGCCACGGCGTCAAGATAGCGGGCATAGCCCGTCTTGCCCATCTGCCCGGCGCGCAGGCGCAAGGCGGCCGCATCAATCCAGCCATGGGTGAAAGCAATCTCTTCCGGGCACATGATCTTGATGCCCTGCCGCTGTTCAACCGTGCGCACAAAGGACGAGGCATCGTGCAGACTGTCATGCGTGCCAGTATCGAGCCAGGCAAAGCCACGCCCCATCGGCACGACATTGAGGTCGCCGCGCTCCAGATAGACCTTGTTGACGTCGGTGATCTCCAGCTCGCCGCGCGCGCTGGGCTTCAGATTTGCGGAAATGTCGAGCACGTCATTGTCGTAATAATAAAGCCCCGTCACCGCCCAGTGCGATTTGGGGTTGGCGGGCTTTTCTTCAATCGAGCGCGCGGTGAAGCTGCCTGCATCAAACTCGACAACGCCATAGCGTTCAGGATCATCGACGCGATAGGCAAAGACCGTCGCGCCCTTTTCAATGGCGGCGGCCTGCTGGCACATCGCGCCCAGCCCCGCGCCGTGGAAGATGTTGTCACCAAGGATGAGGCACGCGGTATCATCCCCCACAAAATCGGCGCCGATGATGAAGGCCTGCGCCAGCCCATCGGGCGAGGGCTGCTCGGCATAGGAAATATCGATGCCAAACTGGCTGCCATCGCCCAGCAACTGCCGGAAGGACGGCAGATCGCGCGGGGTGGAGATGATGAGAATCTCGCGGATGCCTGAAAGCATCAGAACGCTCAGCGGGTAATAGATCATCGGCTTGTCATAAACCGGCAGAATCTGCTTCGACACACCGATGGTCGCCGGATAAAGCCGCGTGCCGCTGCCCCCGGCGAGAATAATACCCTTCATAGCCTTCCCCTTCTGGCGAAACTGCCACGGCGTGTCTTAGGGGGGGCTGCCTGCCATTCTCCCAAACAGGGCATTAATTCTTCGCAAGGTTGGCAATATCGGGACCGCGAATAGCTCAACGACGAGAAGCCCGGCAGTAAGAAACCCGGCAGCAAATTTGGTCCAAAAAGAAAAAGCCGCGGCGCTTGCGCACCGCGGCTCTTCCATTTCGCCGAAGCGAATAAGATCAGGCGTAAACGACCGTGGTCTTGGTCTTGCGCGAGCGCATTGCGCTGCCAACGAGACCAAAGCCCATGAGCATCATGCCCCAAGCGGCGGGTTCAGGAACCGTTGCGATGCGGAACGCAAAGTGATCGCTGCTGTTACCGCGCGCGATGCCTGCGCCGGTCTTGCTGAGAATGTCCTGAAAATCAGCCGTCATCGTCAGGTGGTAGGTGCCCGGACCCAGGATCTGGGCCGTGCTGCCAACCGCATTCGGACCGAGCTGGAGACCGCCACCGAACAGCGGGCCATTCACCGGCTGAATGGAATTGGGAGCCGAAAGATCCCAATCCGCATAGAGCGTGCCCGTCGTGGTCAGGGTGAACAGATAGTCGAACACATATTTGCCAGCCTTGGCGCTGCCGCTGACGCCGTTCGCGAGATTGGCGATCGACGTGGTCGACGTGGCGTCAAACAGGAACGCGCCTGCCGAAGCGAAAGCAACAGCAACCGAGGTCTGAGCGTTGGCCTGACCGTTGGACGTGTTCTTCACCGAGCTTTGAACGTTGAACGCATTGACCGGCAGTGCGTTGTAAACGACCGTGTTCGAGTCAGCGTCCGTGCCGCCGCCAAAACCGCCAACCGTTGCTTCCGAAGCTGCCGTGATCGACAGGCTGTTAAAGATGATTGCAGCCATAGCCGGCGCCGAAGAACCGGCAAGAACGACTGCTGCAGTAGCTGCGAGAATTTTCTTCATGAGAGTTGCCCTCTTACTCGTGCGGGCCGTGCACTTTACCGCCAATTCCCCTGGCCCCTCTGGAGAATGAACGGGCGACTCTTTTTGAGTTTCCTTAATCTCCTTTAATCTTTCCTCCATCGGGCAGGATGGGTCAACGAAAATATCGCCATTTTGGCTTGGGTTTTTGCATGGCCCAGTGTCTCAATTTGGGAACCGCCCGCAAAGAATGGCAGATTCAGGAGCTTAGGTTTGTCAGGCCGTTTTCGCCGCGGCACGGTTTGCGCGCAGCACCAGCGCCAGAATTGCCCCCAGAATGATGAAAATCATCGAGTGATTCTCTTCCTGACTGAGCACGGTCTTGATCCAGAAGAACTGGAGCAGAATCACGCCAAACGGCAGCAGATAGCCAATCTCGCGCTGTTCAGGATCATCAGGCGCATTGCGCATATTGAGCGAAAGCTTGGCCGCCTTGCCCGCACCGAGGAAGATGAAGCCGTAATAGAAGATGAAGCCGATGATGCCGTAATCGAGCACGATCGAGAGGATGTAGGTGTCGATGGTCACGAAACCGCCCGGAGTCGTATAGCCAAGCGCGTCCGCCCCGCGCCCGCCGCCATAGCCAAACAAGGGAGAGTGCGCGATGACAGGCGGTGCCATGTCGAACTGCACCTGGCGCGCATCGTTGCTCGACTGCTGGGTGCCGCTGCCAAGGATGCGGAAGCGCAGCGCATCGACGCTGAGGATGAGCGTCATGGCGGTCGCGGCAAGAGCTGGATAGCCAAAGGTCAGCGCAGCCCCCGTCAGATCGGTCTTGTTCTCGCGGAAGCGGCGATAGCCCCAGACGAACGAATACAGGCCAATGCCGACGACGACCCCCACAAGGCCGAGGCGCGCACGGGAAAAAACGATGGCCGTCAGCACCGCGACGATCCAGACCGCGAGCCAGCTCTTCTTGATCATGTCTTTTTCAAGGAAAAAGCGATGCATGAAGAGCGTGAAGGCCAGTGCCAGAAATTCGGCCATGGAGAGCGACACACCAAAGATGGCCTGCGAGCGATATTGGCTGCCACGGAAGGTGGGCGTCAGGATGCGCTCGACGTCGTCATTCTCCATCTTGAAGATCGATGGAATATGGTTGGCCCACAGCACCATCTGGTAGCGCTGCTCGACGATTGCGATGAGGCTGACGATGATCGCCGCAGTGCAGATGAGGCGGGCCCAGCGCTCGACGCGGCCAGGCCTTGAAAACACATAGGCGCTAAGGAAGAAGGCCGCCGTCCAGCCGAATTGCGAGTTGAACCAGTGCTTGTAGGCCAGCACCGGATAAGGCGAGAAGGCGATGGAGATCGTCTGGCAGACGAAAAAGGCGATGACGAACTTCGACAGCAGCGGAACCGATTTCAGCGCCTCGATGATCGACACACGCATCCGCGTCGACCCGGCAAGCGCATATAGGAACACGGCAACCATGAAGAGGCCGACAATGCGGCGCATCGACATCCATGGCAGGCCGGGAATCGCAATGGCGAGATAATTGGGCCACAGGAAGGTGACGGCAGTGAAGGCAAACAACAGCCGGTCCAGAAACGCATCGGGCACCGCTTCAGAGTCGGGCAAAATCCAGAGAATGAGCAGCGCCATCACAAGAAACGGCACGATGAGGAAAATGATGAAGGCGGGCGGCAGAACCGTGCCCCAAAAGCCGTAGAAAACGCCCAGAAACAGGCAGAAGGCGAAAAACAGCGTTTTGCGGGTGAAGCGCGCGGCAGGCGCCGGGCGGCTGCGGAAAGGCGACAACGCCTCGAAGCGCGGCGCGGCAAGATAGCCAAGCAGCCGGTCCGGTGCGGACCGGGCCAATGTTTTCAACCGTGCCGAAATCATCCCCGAACCACCGTGACTGCCCCCATATGCCGAACCAGGCGCGCCATACCCCATGGCGTGTCGCGCTTCATTGCACCTCGATTAATTCCCGTCCACATTGCCGTGAATCCACCCGCCTGCCCTTGTGGGGGGAACCCGCCACTGTCATGGGCGGAGGGGCTATGGAAATGCGCGCGGAACCGGTTGCGTTTGGCACAACATGGGGCGGGCGCAGATTAAAGGTCGACAGGTCATGACACGCGCCGCAATTGCATCCAACGCAAGCCAACCATGACTGCCTTTCGTCGCCCTAAATTCCTTCCGGCCAAGCTGCTGCCCGCCCAGTTGCTCAATGTTGCAGGCGCTTTTGTTACCAAGGGCGCCGCCGCCGCGATGCAGTTTGTGCAAAGCGTGGTGCTCAGCCGCTTTCTGGGTGCCGAGGCACTTGGCATCTATTTTTTTGCGATCTCGGTATTCCGCATTGCCGAAGCGGCAGCTCCGCTTGGTATCCCCATGGCGGCGGTGCGCGAAGTGGCGGCGGCAAAGGCGCATGATGCATGGGGCACAGTGCGCCGCATCACCTTGCACGCAACGCTGATCTGTTTCGTGCTTGCACTGGCGGCGAGCGCGATCGTCTGGTTTCTTGCAGAGCCTGTTGCGCGCACCTTTGACGATCAGCCCATGGCGGCCCCCGCCGTGCGCTGGATGGCGCTGGCCATCGTCCCCGGCTGCACCGTGGTGGCGCTTACAGCAACGTTGCGCGGGCTGGGGATGCAGACCTCGTCCAACCTGCTGGGCTCGCTCGTTCTGCCACTGGTCGCCACGGCAAGCTTTGCGCTCTGGCTGCACGAAGCAAGCTATCTGGGCGCGGTGCACGCCTTCATCCTTGGCCAGTTTGCGGCAATCATCCTGCTCGCAGTCTATGTCTGGCGCGTTACGCGGGCGGGGCATGGCACGGATGCGCCAACACGCGGCCTCTTCCATCAGGCGCTTCCCTTCTGGATCATCAGCCTTGCTTCGCTTGGCAATGATTCGCTCGGCGTGCTCCTGCTCGGTATTTTTGGCACGCCCGCCGACGCTGGCGTGTTCGGCATCGCGGTTCGCCTTGCCATGCCGCTCACCTTTCTCGGATCGTCGATCCAGGCGGTTTACGAGCCCCGCTTTGCCGGGCTGCACCGCCTTGGCGACACACAGGGGCTTCGACGCGAATATGCGCTTTCCCTGCGCCACTCAATGGCGCTGGCAGGCGCGATGGCGATCGCCATGGCCGCGCTCGCAACGCCACTGCTCTCTCTGTTCGGTGCAGAGTTCGTGAGCGCGCGCCCTGTCTTTCTCGTGGTGCTGTTTGGCGTGTGCCTCGTTTCGGCCTTCGGACCGGCAGGCTCCTTCCTCGCCATGACAAGCAAGGCCAATTATAACGCGTGGACGGCAATCGCCTCGCTCCCACTGGCAGGCGGCCTCATGGTAGCACTCATCCCGCATTATGGCGGCATGGGTGTGGCGCTCGCCACCAGCGTGGCACTTGCCTTCCGCACCGTGGTGCAGGCAACCGCCGCAGCACGCGAAATGCGCAGGATTGGTTGATGCACTCAGCATGAGCGAAATGTAACTTCAAAATCGACGCACTCTCGTGTGATACAAGGTGGATGCATAGTCCGCGACACAATGCCCCATTTATGGGCCAGCAAGGTGAGAGTGACGTCCTCCTCTCGCTTCAATATCTCAGGGCGATTGCCGCCGGACTGGTCGTCTTGCATCACGCGGGCCAAGTGGTCGAGACAGCTGGCAATGCCACACCTTGGCTCAAATTCGGGTTCGGCGCATCGGGCGTCGATATTTTCTTTGTCATCAGCGGCTATATCATGTGCCGCATCACTGCGGGCGGGCGTGATACGGCATGGCAATTCTTCCGGCGGCGACTTGCGCGTGTTGGCCCTGCATACTGGATCATCACCGCGCTCGTTTCGCTGGCAATCATCTTTGTGCCATCGGCGTTCCGAAGCTCCGTCCTGACGCCCGATCTGCTGGCGGCCTCGCTCGCGTTCATTGCCTGGCCGCACCCCGTGCGCGGCGAGGCGTGGCCGGTCTTTCACATCGGCTGGACGCTCAATTACGAATTCTTCTTCTACTCGATTTTCGCAGTCGCCTTAGCCTGCGCACGCAGACACCGCATTGCGGCATCGAGCGCTGTTCTCCTCCTGCTTGTCGTCGCCGGGCAGATGCTGCCGCTCAACGGCGCGGTCTGGAATTTCTACACGCACCCCATCATCCTTGAATTCGCACTGGGCATGGCGCTGTGGGAAGTTGATCGCAGGCAGATGCTGCCGCGCAAGGCGCTGGCATGGCTGCTGATCCTCGCGGCTTCCGCCGTTCTCATCTACACCGAAATCGCGGTTCCCATGAGCCGGTCATCACCCGAACGCGCGTGGCTATGGGGTGTTCCGGGCTTCTTCATTGCGCTGGGCGCGCTCGCGCTGGAACGTCAGGGCGCCGTCCGCAATCATCGCCTCTGGCACCTGCTGGGCGATGCCTCTTACTCCTGGTATCTCACACACTTTCTCGTGCTGGGCGTGCTGCGGGGCATATGGAGCAAGTTCGCGCTGCGCACCGCCTTGCCCGATCCCACACTGATCCTGATCGGCCTCATTGTCACCGCGATTGCCTCCATCCTGTTCTACAAGCTTGTTGAACTGCCCGCATCGCGCTGGTTCCGTCGGCTGATCTTGCCGAAATGACGGCAAGAATGGCGGATGCGGCGGCTGGTTCAAGGCCTCGCGTGCTATTCGGCTGAAGTGCGCCAGCGCGGGTATTCTTACATAACGCCAATCAGCGACTTGGGATCACGACAGTCACTCATTTAACCCGGCGTTGACGTTTTTCATGTCAACCAGCCACTATGGCGCGACACTATCCACATCGGCAGTTCAGCCGAACGCACCGGAACAAGCGAGCGGCTCAACCGGAAACAATATTTGAGGCGGCCACGCGATATGGAATGATCGCCGTGGCATCTGGCTTGATTATCGCCTTGGGAATGACTGTTTGGGAAAACGCGCAACGGCGACAGGCCGTGCTTGATGCCCTGCCACCGGGATATGAATATGCAGGCTGTGATGACGTGCGCGCGACTGGTGTGGCCCCTCTTTATCGCCATGAACGCGGATTTTCAGAACGGCTTGAGGGAGATGGCGCCGGAATGGGTTGCGACCCATACCGGGGGCAATGCCCCGCCAGTTCCGGCGGGGCAAACCCCCACAACCCCCTGCCTGGCATATGCGCGGGATGGACGGATGATCCCGCCCGCCGATCGGGCCGAGGCTCACTCTTCTACTTTTGCCATCACCCGCAGGATGTGCCAGCCCTTTGCGTCATTTCCTTCACGCAATGCGCCAAAAGGCGGATCGAAAGTGCGGGGCAACGCGTCGGTGCAAAAATCTCCGGCGAACCGGTCGCTGCCGCGTTGCTGCTCGAATACGCAGCTGCCAAGCTTTCCATCCGGCGTGACGGTAAAGCGGTGAACATATAAACCGCGCTGAACATATCCGGCCATGGGCGCCAGTGCGCGCGCGCGAAACGCCTCTGTAAACGCGTCAGCCGATTGAAGTTCGACTATCGCCGCGGCACCCTTCGCCCCGCCCCTCAGTTCCAGTGCGATTTCACGCGGCATGGATTTCTGCAAGATATAGCACGAGCCCTCGCTCAATGACTCATGATCGGCAGGCTCACGAGCCCCCTCCTTGCACGACAGGATTTGTCCGGCCGGGTCGATGATCATCACCAATGATGAAGATGCTTCCGTGATGGGCGGCAGGGCGCCGCCGGGCAAGCGCCAGACAACGCGACTGGCATAGACGCCGCCAGCGGGCTTGCCGCGCGCGGCCTTGGCCGGTGTGAAGCGCGCATTGGCCATCAGACGATCACAGGCGGCCTTGTCCAAAACGTCAAAACCACTGCTCTGTGTGATCTCGCACCGCTCTGCCTTGCCCGATGCATCGACTGTCAACCTGAAGGCAGTGGCACCCTCCATTCGAAACCGCACCGCAGCAGCCGGGTAGTCATCTGTCCCAAGCCAGTCGCCGGGCGATCCGATCGGCACCGGCCCCGATGCTGCGGGAGCGGCAGCGGCAGCCGTTGCGCCAGAAAGCGCGACAATCATCGTCAAAATGGCTTTGGAAACTCTCACCTTCTTCTCCCTGCCGACATCAACCGGACATAAACTTTATGCCAGAAATCCGCTAAATTCAGTCTTGCCTTGCTCGCTAAGGCGCCGCCTTTTCCTTGGGGCGATCCGCTGCGGGCGCTGCAAGACACGGCACCTGGTCTGCGGTCCAGTCCAGATCATATGTTGCCGGAACCTGCCCATTGTTAGGCGGCGGCTCTTGTCCGGCTGGGTCATAGAAAATCCACGCCATACTGTTGTCGAAACGCGCAATCCCGGCATTGTCCTGCTGCGCGCTTGCGGCATCAATCTCCTGCTTTTCGACGCGGGAACCACGCACCATCCTGATTGCGCCCTCGCGCAGTTCGATGGCGCGATAATAGTTTCTCCCGAATAAGCGCGTGTCATAGCTCTTTTTGAACGACCATTGGCGCGACCGGGTTTCAACCGGCAGCCTTATCGTCGTAACGCGGCAGTTAAATTCAGGCTTATTGGAATAAGGCGCGTCCTTGTCCTGATCTGCGGGTCTTGCCCTGCGTTCAGGCGGGCTGAAACCGCCACCGGGAAGAGCGTATGATTTTGCCCCATCGCCATCATCCTGCCAATCAATCGTCCCCGACCCTGTGATCTTGAGCACGCTTGCACGCGCCTTTTCGTCATAGCGCCACTGCACATTATCAACCGATTGCCAAAGGTCGCCGGTCATCTGCTGGCGGAAAATCCCCTCAAGTTCGCTCGGCACCAAGCCTGAATATAGGGCATAATTCCGCAACCCATCAATGCCGCGCGTAATGGTGGTGCTTGTGATTTTGGCAGGCTGGGCAAAGCCTGCACGCGCATCAATTTCATACAAGGTAATCTCATCGGGCTGCTTTGCAGGCACCCAGCCCAGACCTTGTAACGCCTCGCCACGCGCGCTCAGCGGCAAAAGCCATTTATAAGGAACAACCGGCTCCACGCTTGGGGGCGCAACCGGAGGGAGCGTTCCATCGAGATAATATGTGGCGTCGCCGATCCGCGCGCGAACGAGAACATGGTCAAAAAGGCCGGGATTTGGCAGTCGCTCATCAAGGCCATCATCTGCGCCGGTGTTGCTCGCCAGAACGGCCTCCCCTTCGATCCCCATTTCGGAAAGCAGGGCCAGCAGCAGAACCGTCTTCGCCTTGCAGTCGCCAAAGCGCCGCTGCCATGTTTCATCCGCTGGGGCCGGCTTCAGATTGCCCCCGTTCAGCCCCACAAAAATATATCGGACATCCTGTTGCACAAGCTTGAGAGCGGCCTTGGCCCTATCAAGCGGCGTTACATTCGCGGCCATGACGCGCCGCGCCTCGGCCTTGAGCGGAGATCGCCCGGCAATTTCACCCGCCTTCACGTATAGCGGCCAGAAATGCCGAGATACGGCGGCCCAGTCTGCAAAGTCACTATATTCGACGGTGCGCTGCCATTGATAGCGCGCGGGCGCATCTTTGGGCGGCATGAGTGGCTTTGGGTTGTCGAACAAAAACTCGACCGAATGCTCCCCCTTCCTGGCCGATGTGGTCATATCAGGCGACATCTTGATATGCGGCGGCTGGTTTTGTGACCAGCTGAGGCCAATCCGCACGCGCCCCTGTGGCGGAGTTGGGCCGATAAGCATCACGCCCGCGTCATTCTGTCCGAGATTGGGATCGCGCGTCGAAGTTGTGAACTCAACCTCAATTTCGTCGCCAACCCGCAGGTCGGGCACATGGAGAATGGCGGTCAAAAGACCCGTCAACATCCCGGTTTCAAGCTGATCTTCGCGCCGCAAAATTTCAAAGGACGCCTTTTTCAGAACGTCGATTGCCTCGCCCTGCCGATAAATCTTCACCGCGTGCACCAACGGTGCCCCGGCAGCCGGGTTCCAGCGAATTGCAACATTGCCGATCTGCAGCCCGTTCTGATGCAGAATTTTGATACGCGACCCGGTATATTGAAACTGGCCATCGTCGTTGAGATGCACCAGAATATCCTGCCTGCGCAGAAAGACGAGGCCTGCCGCATCGTCTGGAACGGGTAACAGATCAGAGCGAACGACCCAATCGGGCACAGGCCCATTCTTAACCTCGGCCACCTGTGCAGCCGCTGGGGACGCGGCGATTGAAACAGCCGACAATAGAAATTGAATGAGCTTCAAAATGCCTTCCCTAATATTTGGCCTAATCGTGGTCATTCTCCACGCTTATAGCAATAGGAGACTCCACTTATTCACGCCATGCGCAAAAGGCATTGCGCGCAAGCCGATGGCATGGCGACGAAGAGGCGCGCAGGGGGAGAGGGTGATTACTTCACCAAAATCGACAAGATCGTAATACAGCCATCGCCCCTGTAGCGGGGATCATGAAGCATGGCTGAGAAAATGGTCGGGGAGAGAGGATTCGAACCTCCGGCCCCTGCCTCCCGAAGACAGTGCTCTACCAGGCTGAGCTACTCCCCGACGCATGAATCGGGTGTTGACCCGATGAAGGCAGAGCGGCCCCTTAGCGGGGCATTTCGCGCGCGACAAGGGCCAGAGATGAAAAAGCCGGTGAAGAAAAAGCGCACACGTGCCGGCCGCAAACGGAAATCTCGACAGAGCGCACCCATTCCCCTAACCGCGCCCCAACGTAAATTTCGCGTAAAGGGGTGTTTATGCGCGCATTCATCTTTCCGGGTCAGGGCAGCCAGTCGGTCGGCATGGGCAAGGCGCTGGCCGAATCCAGTGCTGCGGCCCGTGCGGTCTTCCAGGAGGTCGACGAGGCGCTTGGGCAGAATCTGTTCAAGCTCATGACCGAAGGGCCGGAGGACGCCCTGACGCTGACGGAGAACGCCCAGCCCGCAATCATGGCCAACGCCATCGCCACCTTGCGCGTCGTCGAGCAGGAAGGCGGCATCCGTCTGGCCGACAAGGCTGATTTCGTCGCGGGCCACAGTCTTGGCGAATATACCGCCTTGTGCGCAGCAGGCGCGCTTGACCTTGCAACGACAGCCAAACTCCTCAAGCTGCGCGGGCAGGCGATGCAGGCGGCAACGCCGGTCGGCACCGGCGCGATGGCGGCGCTTCTCGGTGCTGACATCGAAAAGGCGCAGGCCTTGGCGGATGCGGCAGCACAGGGCGATGTTTGCACCGTTGCCAATGACAATGATCCCTCGCAAGTCGTGATCTCAGGCCACAAGGCGGCGATCGAGCGCGCGGTTGAACTGGTGAAGGAGCACGGCATCAAGCGCGGTGTGCTGCTGCCCGTCTCAGCCCCCTTCCACTGCCCGCTGATGCAGCCCGCCGCCGATGCCATGGCAGAAGCACTGGCGTCAGCGACGCTTCAGGCCCCGCTCGTGCCGGTTTACGCCAATGTGACCGCGGCACCCGTTATCGATGCGGACACGATCAAGTCGCTGCTCGTCGAGCAAGTGACGGGGCGTGTGCGCTGGCGCGAATCGGTGATCGCGATGTTTGCAGCGGGCGTGCATGATTATGTCGAGTTTGGCGGCAAGGTGCTGGCTGCGATGGTCAAACGCTCCGCCCCCGATGCAAACGCTGTCAGCATCGTGACGATGGACGACATCGAAACTCTGGTGAAAGGGTTTTAGGGTTCGCGCCCCCGGCGCCTCCGCGTAAATCAGATTTCAGGGAGTATGGAATGATGTTCGACCTTACAGGAATGACCGCGCTTGTGACGGGCGCTTCGGGCGGGATCGGCTCGGCGATTGCGAAGGCGCTTGTTGAGCGCGGCGCGAAGGTGGCGCTTTCGGGCACGCGCGAAGATGCGCTCAAGGCCGTGCAGGCCGACATTGGCGGTGATACCGTTATCCTGCCGTGCAACCTCGGCGATGCCGCCGCCGTCGAGGCGCTGGTGCCTGCCGCCATCGAAGCCTTGGGCGGCAAGCTCGACATTCTCGTCAACAATGCAGGCGTAACGCGCGACGGCCTGATCCTGCGCATGAAGGATGATGATTGGGCAGACGTCATCCGTATCAACCTTGAAGCCGCCTTCCGCCTGTGCCGCGCCGCTGCCAAGCCGATGATGAAAGCGCGCTTTGGCCGCATCATCTCGGTCACGAGCGTCGTCGGCGTCACGGGTAATCCGGGCCAGTCGAACTATGCCGCGTCCAAGGCGGGCATCATCGGAATGTCGAAGAGCCTCGCGCAGGAACTGGCAAGCCGCGGCATCACCGTAAACTGCATCGCGCCGGGCTTCATCTCTTCCGCGATGACCGACGTGCTGCCGGACGCGCAAAAAGAAGCACTCAATGCGCGTATTCCAGCGGGCAAAATGGGCGAAGGCGCCGATATTGCCGCTGCCGCCGTCTATCTCGCCAGCAAGGATGCCGGTTATGTGACGGGTCAGACCCTGCACGTAAATGGCGGAATGGCGATGATTTGACCATATCAGCGCGACAAGCTGCACAGGTGATCCACACGCCTTTGGCGTTTTGCGTCACCATAGGGCTTGCATCGCCATTGTTGGCCCATTAGGGCTTCATCGAAATATTGCTCACACATGAACGAGAAGGGTTATCCATGAGCGACACCGCCGACCGCGTTAAGAAGATCGTCGTCGAGCACCTCGGCGTCGAGGCCGACAAGGTGACTGAAGAAGCGAGCTTCATCGACGATCTGGGCGCGGACAGCCTCGACATCGTCGAACTGGTCATGGCGTTCGAAGAAGAATTCGGCGTCGAAATCCCCGATGATGCTGCCGAAAAGATTTCGACCGTCAAGGACGCGATCGCTTACATCGACAGCAACAAGGGCTGATCGACGCGAGGCCGAGTTGCCTTGAACGAATCGCTGTTATCGAAGACGGTTTCCGGCACGTTCGGGAGCCGTTTTTGATTCTGGAAAACAGGAGCCGCTTATGCGCCGCGTAGTTGTCACCGGTCTGGGTCTCGTCACCCCGCTGGGAGCCGATGTAGAAACCACCTGGGCCAATCTGATTGCCGGAAAATCCGGCGCAGGCCTCATCACGCGCTTCGACGCGTCGAACCAGAAGTGCCTCATCGCGTGCGAAGTGAAGGCCAAGGATCATCCCTGGGGTTTTGACCCCGACAAGCGGGTGGACCACAAGATCCAGCGTCAGGTCGATCCGTTCATCGTCTATGGCATCGATGCCGCCGGTCAGGCGATTGAAGACGCCGGGCTGACCGACATGAGCGATGACCTCAAGATGCGCACCGGCTGCTCGATCGGCTCCGGCATTGGCGGGCTGCCGGGCATTGAGAGCGAGTCGATCGTGCTCCACGAAAAAGGCCCAAGCCGCGTTTCGCCGCACTTCGTCCATGGCCGCCTCATCAACCTCATCTCCGGTCAGGTCAGCATCAAATACGGCCTGATGGGGCCCAACCACGCCGTTGTCACCGCCTGCTCGACGGGCGCACACTCGATTGGCGATGCCGCACGCATGATCCGCGACGGCGATGCAGACATCATGCTGGCGGGCGGCGCTGAAGGCACGATCAACCCGCTGGGTGTTGCGGGCTTTGCGCAGGCGCGCGCGCTCAATTGCAGCTATAATGACCGGCCCGAACAGGCGAGCCGCCCCTATGACAAGGATCGTGACGGCTTTGTGATGGGCGAAGGCGCAGGCGTCGTCGTGCTCGAAGAATATGAACACGCCAAGGCGCGCGGCGCGAAGATCTATGCCGAAGTCGTCGGCTATGGCCTGTCGGGCGATGCCTATCACGTGACGGCCCCACATCCTGAAGGCAAGGGCGCGGAACTCGCGATGCGCATGGCGATGAAGAAGGCCGGAATGGAGCCGGGTGATATTGACTATGTCAATGCCCATGGCACCTCGACCATGGCCGACACGATTGAACTCGGCGCAGTCAAGCGGGTGCTGGGCGATGATCTGGGCGGCGCCTCGATGAGCAGCACCAAATCGGCCATCGGGCATCTCCTCGGCGGCGCGGGCGCGGTGGAAGCCATCTTCTGCATCCTTGCCATCCGCGACCAGATCGTGCCGCCGACGCTCAACCTCGACAATCCCGATGAGGGCACCGAGGGCGTCGATCTTGTGCCGCACGTCGCCAAGAAGCGCGCAGTGAAAGCCGTGCTCAACAACAGCTTCGGCTTTGGCGGCACCAATGCCTCGCTGGTGATGAAGGCGGTTTGATCGACTCCGGACACTGCCTGAACGGATGGTGACCTGATGGGCCGTCAACTATTGGTGCTTGTGCTGGCCCTGCTCCTTGCCGCCTGTGGGGGGCGGGCCGACAAGGATGTGTCGGTCGTCATCGCGCCGGGATCGAGCCTCAAGGCAGCCGCGACCGCGCTTGAAGAGGCCGGTGCGGTGGAGTCCGCCTCCGGCTTTCTCAACCACGCCCGCATCTTCGGCGCATCAGACCCGATCAAGCCCGGCGAATATGAGATCAAGAAGGGCATGAGCGACGGCGATGTGCTGGCGCTGCTCCAATCGGGCAAGACACTCCAACGCTTTGTAATGGTGACGCCGGGGATGCCCTCTATCGTTGTGCAGGAACGGTTGATGGCGACGCCCTTCCTCACCGGCAGCGTCGATGTGCCCGCCGAAGGTTCGGTTCTGCCAGACAGCTATGCCTATACCCGCGGCGAGAAGCGCAGCGCGGTGCTGGCACGGATGCAGGAGGCGATGACACGCACGCTGGCAGAGCTTTGGGCGGCACGCTCGTCCGCCACGGTCGTCACTTCGCCGGAACAGGCGATTATTCTGGCTGGCATCGTCGAAAAGGAAACCGGCAAGGCGTCGGAACGCCGTCTTGTCGCGGGTGTCTATTCCAATCGCGTGCGCACAGGGATGCGGCTTCAGGCCGATCCCACGGTCATCTACCCCGTCACCAGGGGCAAGCCGCTTGGCCGCCGTATCCTGCGCAGCGAGCTGACGGCGGACAATGGCTATAACACCTATGCCCGTGCCGGGCTGCCCGTTGGCCCCATCACCAATCCGGGTAAGGCTTCTATTGAGGCTGTGCTCAGCCCCGCCCCGACGCGCTACGTCTATTTCGTGGCAGATGGCACGGGCGGCCATGTGTTTGCCGAGACGCTTGCCGAGCACAATGCCAACGTCGCCAAATGGTATGCCATCCGTCGCCAGCGCGGCGAAATGTAGCAACCCGAATAATCTTCCGCGATTTCCGAGCCGTGCGGTGTTTTCACCGCACTCGAAATCGCTCTATTCCCCCACCGGGTGCGGCATTTGCCCCGGCGGGCCCTTGGGCGGTTTCATCAGCAGGATGAGCGGCATGAAGACGATGAGCAGCAGCATCATGAACTGGAAATTGTCGAGATAGGCAATCATCGCCGCCTGCCGCGTCACTTCCGCATTCATCATGGCCATCACAACGTCACCAATCACCTGAAAGCGATCAATCGTCGATGGATCAACCGCCGACATTGAGGATGACGTGATGTGCGTCGCCAGATCTGAATGGCTCGTCTGGAGATTGCGCGCGAACATGGTCGACATGATCGAAATGCCGATGCTGCTGCCGATGGACCGGACGAGGTAGAGCAGGCTCGACCCATCGGTGCGATGGTGCATGGAGAGCGTCGCAAAGGCGAGGCTGTTCATCGGAATGAAGATGAAGCCCATGCCAAAGCCCTGCAACAGCCCGGTATAGAGCACAGGGTGCCAATCCATACCGAGGCTCCACTGCGTCATCTGCCAGAGCGAGATGATCGTGATGGCAAAGCCAAAGCCTACGGTGTATCGCGCATCCACCTTGCCCGCGAGGCGCGTGGCGATCTGCATCGCGGCCAAAATGCCTATGCCACGTGGCGCCAGCAACATCCCGGTATCAAACACGGTATAGCCGAACAGCGACTGGAGCATGGGCGGCAGCAGCGCGAACACGCCATACATCATCACGCCGATCATCACCATGAAGACAAGCGCCGTCGCAAAATTGCGGTCCGTCACCAGTTCAGGATCGAACATCGGCTTTTTGGTTGTCGCCTGATGGACGAAGAATATCCAGATCGCCGCGATGGCGACCAGCATCTCGATGCGGATTTCCCAGCTTTGAAGCCAGTCTTCATGCTGACCGCGATCGAGCATGAGCTGCAAGGTCGCAACGCCGATCGCAAGCGAGGCAAAGCCCAGCCCATCAAAATAACGCTTGTTGATGGGGCGGCTTGGCAGCAGCCAGATCAGGATCAGCACCGTCGGGATGCCGATGGGCAGGTTGATATAAAACACCCAGCGCCAGTTATAGCTCTCGGTCAGCCAGCCGCCGATCATCGGGCCGAAAATGGGCGCGACCATCACCCCCATGCCCCACATCGCCATTGCTTTTGGCGCGCGCTCAGGCGGGTTGATGTCGAGCAGGATCGATTGCGAAAGCGGCGCGATGAACGCCGCACACACACCTTGCAGCACGCGGAATATGACCATCTCGGTCAGGTTGACAGAGATGCCGCACAGCATGGATGTGATGATGAAACCGATGGTCGACCAGATGAAGAGCTTGCGAGAGCCGATACGGTCCGCCAGCCAGCCGGTGATCGGCATGACGACGGCACCTGCGACGATATAGCTCGTCAGCACCCACATCACCGTATCCTGCGTCGCACCAAGGCTGGTTTGCATATGCGGGATGGCGACGTTGGCGATGGTTGAATCCAGAATCTGGATCATCGCTGCGCCCATGATGGCAAGCGTCAGCAGCCCCTTATTCTCCACCTGGAGATAGGGCTTGCCCGGCACCGCCACCGGACGCGGCGCAGGCGCGCTATTTGCTGGCTGTGTCGATGCGGACATGAGTCGAAAGTCCGGCAAGCAGCGGGCGCGGCGACTTATCATCAATCGCAATGCGCACGGGGACGCGCTGGGTGACTTTCACCCAATTGCCATTGGCGTTCTGCGCCGGAAGAACCGAGAATTCAGACCCCGTTCCCGCACCAATGCTGGCGACATGGCCCTTCAATTTGAGCGAGGGATAGGCGTCAAAGCTGAGCGTCGCCGTCTGCCCGACCTTCATATGGTCAAGATCGGTTTCCTTGAAATTGGCCTCAACCCATGTGCCTGAATTGGCGACGATCGTTACCGCTGGCAGGCCAGACACCATCATCTGCCCGATCAGCAAACGGTCTGCCTGACTGATGATGCCCGAAACCGGCGCACGCACTTCGGTGCGGGAAAGATCGAGCAGCGATTTGCGCTTCTGCACCTGCGCTGCCAGCACCTGTGGATTGACGCCCGGCGCGGCACTGCCCGTCGCCAGCGCCGCGCGCGCCTTCAGCGCATCGGCCTCGGCATTGGCAAGCTTGGTGCGCGCAGCGGACAAGGCGTGTTCAGCCGCCTGCAACCGCGCCTTGGTGGTGAAGCCGGTATCCATCAGCTTGGCCTGCCGATCATATTCCTTGGTGTAGAAATCCACATCCTGCCGTGCACCCACGATGTCGACGCCGCTCACCTGATAGGCCGTTTCCAGCCCGGTGAGCCGCGCCTGCGCGCCTGCAATCGTCGCATCTGCTTGCGCGGCGGCGATGCGATAAGGCTCAGGATCGATGCGGAACAGAAGGTCGCCCGCCTTCACGATCTGATTCTCATGCGCAGACACTTCGACGATGCGGCCATTCACCTCGGCCGACACCGACACCTTGTCCTGCTGGACATAGGCATTGTCGGTCGAGACATAATGGTCGTTCGCCACATAATAGGCCGTGCCTGCGCCAACGAGCAGCAGCGGCACCGAAACCATCAGCACCGGGCGCAGCCACTTCCTCTGCTTGCCTTGCGTGTGCACCTGGTCCTGCACCTGTGTTGCGCGTTCGCTCACGATCTGAGGATCCCGATCAGCCATTGATAATCAACTCCTGCGGCGCCCGCCGCGACAAATTGGTGCGGATGCGACCCAACATCCGCAAAAGCTCCGCGCGCTCGGCCTCATCAAGCCCGGACATCGCATCCTCGAACAGCCCAACCGCGAGCGGACGCATATCATCAAGCAGCGCGCGCGCCTTGTCCGTCAGGTAGAGCCGCCATGCGCGCCGGTCAGCCGGATCGGCGCGGCGCTCTACAAGATCGGCCTCCTGAAGCCGGTCCGCCATGCGGCACAGCGTGATCGGCTCCACTTCAATCAGTTCGGCAAGTCCGCCCTGATTGATGCCCTCATGCCGCCGCAACGTGGACAAGACACGCCATTGTGGCCGCGAAATGCCCATATTGCGGGCACGCTCATCAAAAGCGCGCCGCATGAGATGCGAGACATCTGTCACCATCGTGCCGAGATTGTCGTGATCGTTCATGCAGTCCACATAATAGCAGTGCTTATTATCGTCAAGCTTAAGAGCGCCACGGCCCGCTTGATCCCTGTCAATGCGCCGACTTGGACTTGGGTGTATGGGAAGGCATCACCCCTTCTCTACGGAGTCGCCCGATGCTGACCGTCCAGACCGATCCCGATATTGGCTATCTCGAACTGACGGTCGATGGCCGCATCGACAAGGCGCATTTCGAACAGGCTGTCGAAGCGATCGACGCCCTGCTTAAAACGCACCGCAAGATCGACGTGGTCGAGATTGTGCGCGATCTTGGCTGGGTGGAGCCGGAAGTCTGGTGGAAGGACATTGTCTTTCACCTCACCCACGGCAATTTCATGCGCCACGCAGCCGTTGTTTCCGACAATGGGTTGATTGGCCCCCTCACCCGGATGTTCGCACCGCTTTACCCCGCCGCAATCCGCACCTTCCGGCTTGATGAGCTTGAAGACGCGCGGCGCTGGGCGAAAGCCCATGCCAAGCCCGGCGAAGGTGATGGCCCGCCGCTCGATTTCGCCTAACTCTCCCCTTTGGAATACCCTCCCCTTTGAAATGGAAAACGGGCGGCGCCCTCTGGGGGTGGAGCGCCGCCCGTGTTTCGGAAGGCGAACCCTTCCGAACCCGGAAATTTCGTCAGTGCGCGCCCGTCAATGCGCCTCCGCCTTGCTGGCGCAACCGATGCACTGAGCAGCTTCGGGCATCGCCGCCAGCCGCCCCGCCGCAATCGGCATCCCGCAGGTGACGCAATCGCCCCATGTGCCCGCCTCGATGCGGGCAAGCGCACCGCGCACCGCCCTGATCTCATGCGCAACCAGGGCATCCTGCCCTTCCAACGCCTCATCGCCTTCCCGCTCGACAGCGGCCTCTTCAGAATCCGCAGAGTGCGGCGCGGCAAGATCAGCCTCGATCTTGCGCGCGCGCCCCTGCAATTCGGCAAGCTGCGCCTCAAGCTGCGAACGAACCGAAAGCACGTCCATCAGGCTGCCTTTGCCGCGCTCACCAGCGTGGAGATTTCGTCCAGCAACTGGAGCCGCTGCTTCTTGAGCGCCTCTGCCCGTTCATCCGAAGCGGCTTCCACCTCGGCTTCAATGCGGTGAATTTCACGATTCACATCGTGATAGCGGTCAGAAAGCGTCACAAAATGCGCGTTGTTGAGCTTGAGTGCGTGCAAAACATCGTGCGCATCGGGAAATTCGTCATGCAATTCGTGGGGTGTATGGCTCACTTATTCTTTCCTTCATCATGCATTGCATCCGTCACCGAGCACAGCAGCAAGGTGACGGCAAACGCCACCGCGACGCACATCGCGCCGAGCACATAGGGTTGCATCAGATAGGGCGACATACAGTTTCTCCTCCTGTTCAAGTCCGCTCCCTGATGCGCCCGCGCGCGCCATCATTCCTTGATTTGCGTCAAAGACTTGGCAGATGCGGAAAATGGCGGCGCGCTCAAAAGCCGCATCAAAATGCGGGCCGGAAAACGCCCTGAAAAACGGGGAGACGCGGGCGACCCTCCACGCCTCCCCACACGATGCCCGATCCTCGCCAAATGGAGGCGCATGGCGCGACCCCGGCATCGTCTGAAACCTGCTTCCACGACGCAGGCGCAGCCACATGATGTCGGATTCATACAATGGAGGCAAGCCTGATTTCGCATCGCGCCGCGCGCCGCAAATAGACCCCCACAAAACCCCCGCCCAGGCTGGAAGTGGAGGAAGTTGAGGCCACACACTCCCGGAAATCCGTGCCCCATGCCCCACCAGACAGTGCCCGGCCACGCCCTGCGACAAGGCTTGCCAAGCACAGGCACAGGCACACGCCCCAGCCCCCAAAAGAAAACCAACGACAAGGCGAAAAAGATGAGGCGTGCTGTCCATGCCAAGCATGGAGCAAAGCAAACCCTATTTTACAAGGCGGGGGGTTATCGCAGCTTGGCGATGGTCAGGCCGTCTTGCTTGGCGCGATCCTTGATGCTTTCTTCGCTGCGGGTCAGCGCCTTGGCCATTTGCTTGAGCGGCATCCCCTTTTTGGCAAGCGTGTGCAGCTTCTGGATTTCAGCGGAGGTCCAGGGCTGGCGGTGGCGTTCGAAGCGTTCGGCCATGGTTGCCTGCCTTATTCCTCGCCCATGCGCAGCGCGGCGATGAAGGCTTCCTGCGGGATCTGCACCGAACCATATTCGCGCATCCGCTTTTTGCCTTCCTTCTGCTTTTCCAGAAGCTTGCGCTTGCGGGTGGCATCGCCGCCATAGCATTTGGCGGTCACGTCCTTGCGCAGCGCTGCGATCGTCTCACGCGCAATGACCTTGCCGCCAATCGCCGCCTGAATGGGGATCTTGAACAGGTGGCGCGGGATGAGGTCTTTCAGACGCTCGCACATACCGCGACCGCGCGATTCCGCAGTGCCGCGATGCACGATCATCGAAAGCGCATCGACCGGCTCGTTGTTCACAAGGATGCTCATCTTCACCAGATCCCCCGCGCGGTGGCCGATCTGATGATAATCAAAGCTCGCATAGCCACGGCTGATGCTCTTCAAGCGATCATAAAAGTCGAACACGACTTCGTTCAGCGGCAGCTCATAGGTTACCTGCGCGCGACCGCCGACATAGGTGAGATTCTTCTGGATGCCGCGCCGGTCCTGACACAGTTTGAGGATAGAACCGAGATATTCATCGGGCACATAGATCGTCGCTTCGATCCACGGCTCCTCGATTTCGGCGATCCGATTGGGGTCGGGCATATCTGCCGGATTGTGCAGCTCGATCTCGCGGCCTTCATCCTCGCCCGCCGCCTTGGTAAGCTGAAGCTTGTAAACCACCGACGGCGCGGTCGTGATGAGATCAAGATCATATTCGCGCGTCAGCCGCTCCTGAATAATCTCAAGGTGGAGCAGGCCCAGGAACCCGCAGCGGAAGCCGAAGCCAAGCGCCGCGCTCGTTTCCATTTCAAAACTGAAGCTCGCATCGTTCAGGCGCAGCTTGGAAATGCTTTCGCGCAGCTTTTCAAAGTCATTGGCGTCCACGGGAAAGAGGCCGCAGAACACCACGGGCTGAACTTCCTTGAAGCCGGCAAGCGGCGCATCGGCCGGCTTTTTGGCATCGGTGATGGTGTCGCCCACGCGCGCCTGACTGACATCCTTGATCTGCGCGGTGATGAAGCCAACTTCACCGGGGCCAAGGTCTGCCAGATTTTCAATCTTGGGGCGCATACAGCCGACGCGATCCACAAGATGCGTGGTGCCTGCCTGCATGAACTTGATCTGCTGGCCCTTTTTCAGCGTGCCATCCATGATCCGCACAAGAATGACGACGCCGAGATAGGGGTCATACCAGCTATCGACGAGCATCGCCTTCAACGGCGCATCGGCATTGCCCTTGGGCGGCGGGATGCGCGTGACGATGGCTTCCAGCACATCATCAATGCCGATGCCCGATTTGGCACTGGTGAGCACCGCATTATCGGCGGGCAGGCCGATGATTTCCTCAATCTCGCCCTTCACCTTTTCCACTTCGGCGGCGGGCAGATCAATCTTGTTGATGACGGGCACGATCTCATGATCATGCTCGATCGACTGATAGACGTTCGCCAGCGTCTGCGCTTCCACGCCCTGCGCTGCATCAACGACAAGCAGCGCGCCTTCGCACGCGGCAAGGCTGCGCGAGACTTCATAGGCAAAGTCCACATGGCCCGGCGTGTCCATCAGGTTGAGCGTATAGGTTTTGCCGTCCTTCGCGGTGTAATCAAGACGCACCGTCTGCGCCTTGATGGTGATGCCGCGCTCCTTCTCGATGTCCATATTGTCGAGCACCTGCGCGGTCATCTCGCGGTCAGAAAGCCCGCCGGTGCGCTGGATCAGCCGGTCAGCCAGCGTCGACTTGCCATGGTCGATATGGGCAATGATGGAAAAGTTGCGGATAAGATCAAGCGAGGTGGACATGGCCCGCGCCCTAGCAGTGCTTGGCCCAAAGGGCAAAGGGGCCGATTTCATCCAAGACGCCGCTGCTGATGCGGGCTAGTTGATCGCGCATAAGGCGGTGACAATATCTTGATCTTTCTGTTAGAAAAGTCACAGCACCGGGTCGCACCGTGAAGATGCTGGGCGATGGCGCAAAAGCGCCACGGCAGCGTGAATTTAACCAGGGGACACACGTTGATGCGTACATATATTTCCGCGCTCGCCGCTGCCGCGATGATCCTTCCGGCGATGGCTGCAACGCCTGCTTGGGCCAAGCCGGAATCCGAAGACAAATCATCGGCCAAAAAGGCGCAGGACAAGGGCGTCGCTGACATTCCGATGTGCACCAAAAAGCTTGGCACAATCGCCATTTCAGAGCCGGAAACCAAATGGTGGACGCAGCTTGGCCTTTCCAACCCGGAAGCCATCATCAAATTCTTCGTCATGAAGTCGGGCTGCTTCGGGCTGGTGGATCGCGGCGGCGGCCTTGCCGCGCGCGCGGTGGAGCGTGCGCTGGGGGATTCAGGTGAACTTCAGCGCAATTCCAACATCGGCAAGCGTCAGGTGAAGGCGGCGGACTATGTCGTCATCCCCGATATTGTCACGACCAACTCAAATTCCGGCGGCGGCGGCATTGCCGGTGGCATCGGCGGAATGTTGGGCGGGCGGATGTTCGGCGGCCTGTTGGGCGGGCTGAAAGTCTCCAAGAAGGAGGCCAATGTCACGCTCTCGCTCGTCAATGTGCGCACGACCGAAATCGAATCGCTGTCCGAAGGCTATTACCGCAAGAAGGACATCAGCTGGGGCGCCGGCGGCGGCGCATGGTGGGGCGGCGGCCTCGCAGCAGCTGGCGGCGGCGGCTACCAGAATTCCGAGATCGGGCAAGTCATCGTGCTCGCCTATCTTGATGCCTATAAGAAGATGGTCGGCCTGTTGGGCGGCCTCCCCGACAACGCCAGCGACGCGGCGCCGAAGGCGGAGTAGCTGAATACGCCACGACCCCACCCTTCACACGGGTGGGGTCGCAGGTTCAATCCCTGCCGCGCCCACCATCTTTTCAAGGACTTAGGTCCGATAAGATGAGTGCCATTCCAGCGGGAAAATGAAAAAGGGGTCTTTTCAGGGGTCTTTTGGAGACACCTAACCCCTTCATTTCGTGCAATTTCAAATTCAGACCCTGCATGAACCGACGCCCCTCGCGAGGCGCTGGACGGTTTCTGTTGCCTCCCGAACACCGTTGGCCGATAAGCCCAAGTGGAGCCGCCACGCACGGCTCTGGGGCGTAGTAACCCCGAAGATGAACGGTTGATGCTGACCGCAACAGCGTCACACTCCTTGACCCTATGGTCGGGAGGCCTGTGGCGTATGCAACAGGTTCACCCGAACTAAAGGCCACAGGGCCAATCTAGGTTGGTGTACTAACTCCCCGATCGCCAAGGGATCAGATGTGAAGCCATGCGGGGGCGCACCGCACCGGCTTCGCGGGGAGAAGCGGAATGCCCAGAGGCACCCGCCACACGCTCACCGGAACGCTCGGCTGGGACGAACGCAACTATATCCATGTCCTGAACATGGATGGCGGCGGCTATTGGTTTGTCGATATGCCGGGCCGAACGAACCACCTGATAGGCCGCAAGGTGACAGTGCAAGGGGTGCGGTCCGACTTCAATATGCTCGGCGTTGAGCGCCTTCTCGCAATTGATGGCGCATCAGTGAGATCGCGCCGCAAGGCGGTCCTGATGCTTATAATTGCCCGATTAGGCTTGGTTTCATCCTGTTAAATCTCTGTTAGCAGGATTAGCAGGAATTGCCGCGACGACGATCCATCATAGTGCCAACGCGGTCGCTATGTCGGCACTTCATCCGCTCACGGGCGTCCACAATCTCTTACGCTGATGACTTGCAAGCGTCGGCGCGCCAATGCTATTGTTCTTTTTTTGTTCGTATTGCGGGTGAATTTTGGTGAGACTGCACCCAAGTGGGTCGCAATCATCCAAAGTAATGCTATCGAAGTTTGAACACTAAGCGGGGGCATATGTCTGAATATCTGCCAATTCAGGGCCATTATCATGCCCACCGCCTCACTGCATCAGCAACGGCAGAAGATGCCTTCACGCGCTCGCTGACTTCGGCGCGGGTTGAAATGAACCCGCATCAGGTCGATGCGGCGTTGTTCGCCCTCAAAGCTCCATACGCAAAGGGCGTATTGCTCGCCGATGAAGTTGGACTTGGCAAAACGATTGAGGCGGGCCTCGTCATTTCCCAGAAATGGGCTGAACAGAAAAAGCGAATCCTATTGATCGTGCCGGCTTCGCTGAGGAAGCAATGGCAACAGGAGTTGTTCGACAAGTTCTCGCTTCGCAGTCACATCCTTGAAGCGCGTACCTATGGCGACTTGAAGAAGAGTGGGCAGGTCCGGCCTTTCGAGACTGGCGGCGGTATCCTTATCAGTTCCTACGAGTTCGCAGCCCGCAAGGCGGACGAAATTCATGCGATCCGCTGGGACCTCGTTGTATTTGACGAAGCCCATCGGCTGCGCAACGTCCACCGTAAGAATACCGCGAAGGGGGCCAAGGCGCTCAAGCAAGCGGTCGATGGCGCGTTCAAAATCTTGTTGACCGCGACCCCGCTGCAAAACTCGCTGATGGAATTATACGGCATCGTGTCGATGATCGACGATACGCATTTCGGCGGCGAGAACGCTTTCAGGACGCAATATGCCGGTGCATCCACCCCGGCTTCGCAGGAAATGCTGCGCGAACGCCTGAACTCGATTTGCCACCGGACCTTGCGCCGTCAGGTGCAGGAAGCGGGGCATATCAACTTCCGTCAACGCCATGCCGTCACCTTCAAGTTTGAGCCCTACGATCAGGAGACGACGCTCTACGAGATGCTGTCGGCCTATCTGCAAGATACTGATACCATTGCCTATGGTGGCCGGACCAACGCGCTGGTTGTTCTGCAAGCCCGGAAAAGCCTTGGCTCCTCTACTCGCGCAGTCGCCAGCTATCTCGACACATTGCTGCAACGGCTAATCAGCAAGCAGCGCGCTTCGTCCGACATGACGGACGATTTTGAGGATAGTTTCGACGAAGAGCGCGAGGTGCTAGACGATGATGATGCGGATGGCAGCGACGAGCCGCCAATTGATCCGGTGAAGCTGGCGGCGGAAATTACGCTGGTCGAGGCAATGCGCGACCTTGCCCAGTCCATCGGCATCAACGCCAAGGGTGAGAAGCTGGTCCACAACCTCCCCGGCGTTCTGGACGAGATCAAGGGCAAGGGTGGCAAGCGGAAGGCGGTGATTTTCACCGAAAGCGTGCGGACGCAAAAATATCTGAATCAACTGCTGACCGACAACGGTTACGCAGGCCAGATCGTCCTCATGAACGGCTCAAACAATGACGACGATAGCCGCAAGGTCTATACCGAGTGGAAGGAGCGCCATGCGGGCACCGACCGGATTTCAGGGTCGAAGACGGCGGACATGAAGGCCGCCATCGTGGAAGCCTTCAAGAGCGACGACAAGACTATCCTGATCGCCACCGAGAGCGGCGCGGAAGGCATCAACCTGCAATTCTGTTCGCTGCTCATCAACTATGACCTGCCGTGGAACCCGCAGCGGGTCGAACAGCGAATCGGTCGATGCCATCGTTACGGGCAGTTGGTCGATGTGACCGTGGTCAACATGCTCAACATGAAGAACCGGGCGGAAGCCCGCATCCACGAACTTCTCGAACAGAAACTGCACCTGTTCGACGGCGTGTTTGGGTCGAGCGACGAGGTGCTGGGCATCCTCACCGATGGCATCGACTTTGAGAAGGAAGTTCTGCGGATCATGCAGAAGGTCCGCTCCGACGAACAGGCGGATCGGGAATTTGATGAACTGACCGCCCGCATTCAGGACAGCATCACCGCCGATCTTGAAGCCGCCCGCGCCAAGGTGCTGGAGAATATGGATGCCGATGTTGTCGCCAAGCTGCATCGCCGCAACGAGGCACTGGCCCAGATCGTGCCGGAGTTCAAACAGCGCCTGTTGATGCTGGCGAAAGCCGAACTGTCCGACGCCATATTCCCCCAGCCGGACAGCGAGGACTTCTCATGGGACGGCAAGCAATGGACAACGAAATGGCCGCTGGCAGACGAAAATGACTGGCAGTTTTTCCGCGCCAACGAAGGGCTTGGCAATGACCTGATCGAGCGGGCCAAGGCGCGTGCATTGGGCGGCGGGGCGGAAGCGATCACCTTCGATCCCGCTGCATACGCATATGCAGGTCAGCTTGGCGGCGTCGTGGAACTGGCGGGGCAATCCGGCTGGCTCCGCGCGTTCAAGGCGGTGATGCCCACGCCCGGTTCGGAACGTGAGGAAATCATTGTCGTGGGCGAAACCGATGGCGGCGAAATGGTTTCCCCGACCGTCTGCGACAAGATGATGCTGGCCCCCGCCCTGTCCGTGGGACAGGCGGACGACATTCCCGCCGCCCGGCTCTCCCAGCTACAGGATTTCGAGTTTGGCCACTTCTCCGAACGGATGAAGCAGGACAATTACAAATGGCTGATCGAGGAAGATGAGCGGTTGAATCGCTATGCCCGCGACATGGAAATCGAAATTGAATCGCAGATTGCGGCGCTCGACGTCGAGTTGAAGGATTTGCAACGGCAGAAGCTGTCCCCGAGCCTCGGCATGGAGGAAAAGGTGGCGTTGATGCGCGAAGTCAAAAAGAAGAACGACGCGCGCGATGACCTGAAAATGAGCCAGTTCGAGGTCAAGAAACAGATCGGCAAGGAGATTACCGACAAGCTCGACGCCTTTTCCGAACTGCTGAACAAGGAGCCACGGCTGGAGGAATTGTTTACGGTGCGCTGGACGGTTTCCCCCGGCGCATTTGCAGCCGGTCAGGCCAAGGCTGCGTGAAGGCATGTTTCCTGAGTTCGGACAGTCTCCCCTTTGTCTCGAACTCGACCTCGATTCCTACGAAGAATCCTGGACCCATGTGTCGGCCTTTCGCGGACAAACCGGCTGGTTGCTTTTGGCGCGCGCCACAATCCAGAGCGAGCACGACATGCT
The DNA here is from genome assembly GCA_937873035.1 of uncultured Sphingomonadaceae bacterium. Classification (GTDB taxonomy): domain Bacteria; phylum Pseudomonadota; class Alphaproteobacteria; order Sphingomonadales; family Sphingomonadaceae; genus Aquisediminimonas. The sequence continues at coordinate 80,836 of CALMVA010000083.1, forward strand.
GCGCGCTACCCTGATCGCCGCTTGCGACGAACATGAAAATCCGATTCCCGCATGGCGCGCGGAGCATCTTGCCCAATGCCGGTGGGATCGCCTCGACCATTGCCACGAGGAGCCGCCCGAAATCCTCGATGACCTGCTGTGCGAGGAAGAAGGGGCACTTTATGCCCGCTGGCAGCGGGAGATGAACTCCGGCCTCGCTGCGCTCTATGACAATGCCCAACGCGACATTGAATCGCTGGAAGCGAAGGCCACGGCGCGCACCCGTGAGGTGGATTTGCAGATTGCCGATTTGCGGCGACGGCGGCGCATGGTGGAAGCCTCGGACGAAGCCCGCGCGGCGATAGCCGAGATTATCGCCGAACTGGAGGCGGAACACGATCAGGCGATTGCCCAGCTTGCCCAACAGCGCGCCGCGCTCCGCCGCCAAGCCGACGCGACCGAGGAAGCCCTGTGGCAGCGCACCGACGTTCTGATCGAGGTGGAGCCGATTTGCCTCGTCCGATGGCGCGCGAAGGTCAACCGTGGGGCGGATCGCCTCCTGTCCCCAGAGCATGGCGGATCGGGCGGAATAAGCCTGTTGCGGGTTCATCGGCCCGAAATTGTCGCGCTGGAGCGGCGGCGGGAACAGGAGCGGGCGGAACTCGAACGCCTTGCCGAAGCGGCGCGAGCAGCCGCGCTGGAGAAACAGGCCGCGATTGCGAAGGTAAAGAAGCCACACCCTGCATCGGACGCCAAGCCACCTAGGGACGGCAACAACGACCTGCCCAAGGCATCGCCGTTCCTGCGAAAGTTGGCGGCAACGACAACCGCTGCGCCATCCGCACCGGCTTTTCCCAGCGCACCGTCGCGCACCCAATTGCCTATGGCTACCAAGGCACCGGCGCTGCCCGTTTATGGCAAGCTCAATATTGAGCGGGACTTGCTGGTGGGCATGTTGGAAGGGCTGGAGGAAAAGGGGCAGAGGTTCTTTCCCGGCTCCCGCAAATATATCCGCAATCAGGAGGAACGGGCGGAATTGACCAAACAGATTGCCGTTCTCGACGCACGGATTGCAGCGGCGGCGCAGTCGGTTAAGGCGGTCGGATGACCGAAGCCTTCCCCTTCTCTGACTATATCGTGTTCGCCGATGAAAGCGGCGATCATGGCATGGACAAGATCGACGCGGATTTTCCCATGTTCGCGCTGTCCTTCTGCATGATCGAAAAGGCTGCCTATGTCGGCAGCGTCGTACCCGCGTTCCAGCAGTTCAAGTTCGATTTCTGGGGCCATGATGGCGTGGTCCTGCACGAACATGAAATCCGCAAGCGCAAGGGGCCGTTCACCCTGCTGTTGACCAACCCGGAATTGCGCACCAGCTTCTATGATCGGCTGAACGGCCTGATGGCGGACACCGCCATGACCATCGTCGCCTCGGTGATCGACAAGGTGAAATTGAAGGCGAAATACGCCCACCCGTCCAACCCCTATGAGATTGCCTTGCTGTTCTGCATGGAGCGGCTGCTGGCGCAGTTAGTGGGCCTGAAACAGGCGGGGCGGACGGTGCATGTGCTGTTTGAAAGCCGGGGCAAGCAGGAGGATGCCGATCTGGAACTGGAGTTCCGCCGCATCTGCGCGAACCAGCGCAATTGGGGGTATAAGCAACCGGATTTCACCAAAATCCGGTTTGAGCCCTTCTTCGTGAAAAAGGCGGCGAACGCCACCGGCCTGCAATTGTCCGACCTCACCGCACGGCCCATCGCGCTGCATTATCTGCGGCCCGATCAGGCCAATCGCGCCTATGAGATTATTGAAACCAAGCTGGCGGGGGTGAAATGTTTTCCATGATCGCGGCCCTGCATCGGGCAGCATCAAGCCCCGGAAAAACAAAAGGACCCCAGGTGTTCCCAGAGTCCCGTTGCCGACCGGGTAAGTCCCAATCCAAGATTGTATATCGGCGATCCGCGCCGAAAAGTCAAGGAATCAGTGAATCTGCCGGGTTTCCGCCGCGCTTACGGCTTGCGCCATTTGTCCGGGCCGGGACCGACATTGCGAACGCGCTCGACATGAATGGCCGCATCCGGGTTGAGTTCCCGCGCCCGTGCAATCGCTTCCCCCTGCGTGGGCGTGACGGCGCTCGCCCGCTCCGCATTGGGCTTCAACACCCGATAATTGCCGTCAGACTTTCGCTCGATAAACAGATGATCGCCCTTCATGGACCAACCCCTTAGCAATCGCGATGCACGGCCATTCCGTCACCGGGAACAATGTGGGAACGAATCCAACAAGCGCAAGTACCGGAAAGTTAAAAAATTGCCCGACATTGCATTTCACCTCTCGCGGACTATCCCAATGCCATGACCAAGAAGACGAAACTTGAACTGACATGGCCCGGCAAGGAGGACCGCCCCAAGCTGGAACCGCGAATCCTGATCGAGCATCCCGAAAAAAGCTATCATGCCGCCACGCGCCGTGAGGATGACGTGTTCGATAACCTGCTCATCAAGGGCGACAATCTTCTCGCACTCAAGGCGCTTGAGGCAGATTATGCAGGCAAGGTGAAGTGCATCTACATTGATCCGCCATACAACACGGGCAGCGCATTCGAGCACTATGATGATGGCATTGAACACTCATTGTGGCTGACCATGATGAGGGAGAGGCTGGAAGTTCTACGACGACTGCTGTCGGATGACGGATCATTGTTTGTTCAAGCCGATGACAACGAGGGCCATTACCTCAAAGTTATTGGGGATGAGTTATTTGGTCGAAAGAACTTCATAGCAACTTTTCTTTGGAGGAAAGTCGATAGCCCAAATGATAACAAAGTGGCTGTCACGCCCGATCATGAGTTCATCTTCGGCTACGCGAAGGACATAGGCTGCATCAAGCTCAAGCAGCGCCGCGATGAGTCTATTCTCGATTCCTACAGGGGGCCAGATGAATCCGGGCGCATGTATCGGGACCGCTTGCTAAAAAAGAACGGAAAAAACAGCCTGCGCTCGGACCGCCCATCAATGTGGTTCTCAATAAAAGACCCTGACGGCAATGATATATGGCCAATACATGACGATGCACGCGAAGCGTGTTGGAGTATAGGCATAGTAAATGTCAAGAGGTTAATTGATAACGGAGAGATTATTTGGAAAAAAAGAGAGCAATTTAACAAAGAAGTTTGGGTTCCATATACTCGTGAATATGCACCAACCACCCCAACACGTCCATTTTCTACTCTTTGGACTGATTTGCCGACCACAAGACAAACAAAAGCACATCAGAGAGAAATATACGGCAACGGAAACGAGTTTTCGACACCCAAACCCGAGGCACTTATTGAGCGCATTCTCCAGCTTGCCTCGGACCCCGGAGACATCGTGCTCGACTCCTTCGCTGGTTCCGGCACGACGGGTGCGGTCGCACACAAAATGAGCCGCCGCTGGATTATGGTTGAGATCGGCGATCATGCCGACACGCATATCGTCCAGCGCCTCCAAAAGGTGATTGATGGCACCGATCATGGCGGCATTTCCGAAGCCGTCGATTGGCAAGGCGGCGGCGGGTTCCGCTATTACACCCTAGCTCCGTCGCTGCTCAAAAAGGATCGTTGGGGCAATTGGGTGATCGCCCGCGAATACAACGCCGCAATGCTGGCGGAAGCGATGTGCAAGCATCTGGGCTTCACCTATGCCCCAAGCCAAGAGGAGGCGGAATATTGGCGGCACGGCCAGTCGAGCGAGGCGGATTTCCTCTATGTCACGACACAAAGCCTGACGCATGAGGCGCTGCGCCTGCTGTCCGAGGAAGTCGGACCGCATCGCACGCTTATGATTTGCGCCAAGGCGTTCAGCGGCAATCTGGACAGCTTCGCCAACCTCACCTGCCGCAAAATCCCCTCGACCATCCTCACCAAATGCGAATGGGGCCGCGACGATTATTCGCTGAATGTTGCCGCCCTGCCCGAACCGGAGGCTGAAAAGCCGGAAAGCGCCGGACCGCTGTTCGATATTGCAGGGGAGGAGTAAGCCGGTGGCTGACAATGCTCCCCCAGCGCTGACGCCCAATCAGCGCATCCGCCGCCAAGTCGCGCAACGCCTCTCGCTCCGCAAGCCGCAGGAAGAGGCGTTGAATATCCTGACCGAGATTGCCGACCGGATCGACTGGCGCGGTGAGGTCGATTGCACCGCGCTGCTGGCCGAGATTGCCGCTGCCTATCCTTCGGTGGAGAGTTTCGAGCGCGCCTTCCCTTCGCTGTGCTTCGCGCTGGCCACCGGAGTTGGCAAGACGCGGTTGATGGGCGCGTTCATCACCTATCTGTATCTGACGGGCCGCTCGAAAAATTTCTTCCTGCTCGCGCCCAACACCACGATCTATGACAAGCTGGTCGAGGATTTCTCGCGCCAGTCGTCCCCCAAATATGTGTTCCGGGGCGTGGCCGAGTTCGCACAGACTCCGCCGATCATCGTGACCGGCGACACATGGGACGAAGGGCGCGGCATTCGCGGCAGCCAGCTTATCGGCGATGCCATCATCAACATCTTCAACGTCGATAAGATCAACAAGGAAAAGGGCCGCATCCGCTCTTTCCGCGAGACGCTTGGCGAAAGCTATTTCGACTATCTGGCGGGGCTGGACGATCTGGTCATGCTGATGGACGAGGCGCACCGATACCGCGCCAAGGCGGCGGCGAATGCCGTCTATGACCTCAAGCCCAAGCTGGGGCTGGAACTGACCGCAACGCCGAAGACGGTCGGCGCCAGCCCCAAAGATTTCCGCAACGTCATCTATCACTATAGTCTGGGTCAGGCGATGGCGGACGGCTATATCAAGGAACCCGCCGTCGCCACGCGTGAGAACTTCCGCCGCGCCGATTATGACGATGCCCAGCTTGAGCGGATCATGCTGGAGGATGGCATCACCTATCACGAACAGGTCAAAGTCGAGCTGGAGCTATATGCCCGGCAGACGGGCCGCGCCGTAGTGCATCCGTTCATGCTGGTGGTCGCGCGGGACACGGCCCATGCGAAGGACTTGCACGCCTATCTGGAGGGCGATGCCTTCTTCGGCGGCACCTATCGCGGACGGGTGATCGAGGTTCACTCCAACCAGACCGGCGAGGAAAGCAACGAGGCGATGGCCCGGCTGGTCAGCCTTGAGCATGACGCGCAGACCGACATTGTGATTCACGTCAACAAGCTGAAAGAAGGCTGGGACGTCACCAACCTCTACACCATCGTGCCGCTGCGCGCGTCGGCATCGGAAATCCTGTCCGAACCGCCCTGGGGCCGCGGTCCGCGCATGCCTTCTAGCGCGCGGACAGGCACCGAGATGGTCGATACGCTGACCGCGATCGCCCATGACCGCTTCGACGATGTGATCCGGGAAGCGCGCAAGCCCGACTCCATCCTCGCCATGAAAACGCTGACCATCGGCGAAGGCGGCGACATATCGCCCGAACACCGCGAAGTCGTATCCATGCCCACGGCGGCGGAAGCCGTGTTCACCGGCTGGCAGTTGGAGCTTCCCGGCCACGTCGCTGAGGAACGCGCCGCCTATGTCCCGCCGACGCCCGAACAGGTCGCCTACGCCGACACGACGATGCAATTCATCCGCGACAAGTATGAGCGGACGCTGACGGGTGGGCTGGCGGACCTCCGCAAACCCGAAGTGCAGGCGGAAATCGCCCGCGACGTGCGGAAGGCCACGCAGGCGGCGCAGGGGAGGTTCGAGGCGGTCATGCCGACTGCCGATGTTGAGAAACTGGTTGCGGAAATCGCCGTGTCGATTGCCGACAACAGCATCGAGATTCCCGAAATCGTCGTGCTGCCCAGCCGTGAGGTCAATTTCTGGTTCGATGATTTCGACCTGACCAAGCTGGAGACGATCCGCTTTCAGCCGAGTTCCGACACCATCCTGATCCGCAATCTGCGCACTGACGTGCAGCGCGAACTGGCCCGCGCGCAGGAAGGGCCGCGCGAGACGCGGACGGAGAACTACATCATCCGCCACCTGATGGACTTCCCGGAAGTCGATTACGACAGTCAGGCGGACTTGCTCTACAAGCTATCCAGCCAGATGGTCGAACGGCTGCGCGCCTACCTCGCCACGCAAGAGGAAGTCGATGCGGTGGCGCTGGAGCATGGCAAGGCGCTCGCCCGGTTCATCTTCGAGCAGATGCGGACGCATTACCGGGAGACCCCCGCCGAATACCGCGCGCGGCGGGTGCGTTCGTTCAAGGCATTGAAGGCGCAGCAGCTAGGCGTGAGCCTGACCAAGCGGTTGCCGCTCACCGAAGCGGCCAACCCGCTGTCCACCACTTCCGGCTATCTGTTCTACGGCTCCCGGAAGTGCCCATATCAATTCCAGAAGTTCGACAGCGACCCGGAGCGCCGCTTCGCCGCGATGATCGACAGCGAGCGGATGTCATCCGTGCTAAAATGGCTGCGCCCCGCCAGTGGTCAGTTCGACATCGAATATGATCGAGGACGGCGATACGAACCCGACTTCGTGGTCGAATGCAGCGACTGCAAGCTGATCGTCGAGGTGAAGGCCGAACCCGATCTTGCCGACCCCATCGTGCTGGAAAAGGCGCGGGCGGCGCGGGCTTGGGTCAACCACGCAAACGAGTTTGTTGCGGAAGGCGACGGCAAGCCGTGGCGCTATGTGCTGCTTGCCGACGCCCAGATTACCGAAAGCCTTACGATGGCCGGAATTTTAGCACAAACAATGACCTAACGGATTCCCAAATGCGATTTTCGCGGCGCTCTTGACAACGCGCCTCCTCCTCCTCATATATCTCATGATATTTAGTGAGATATATGACATGATGATTTCGATTCGCGACCAATGTGACGATGCAGTCTGTGCTGGCAGCCATGCAGGCCGCACGGTGCTGGGCAAACTGCTTGCGTTGACAAGTTGCGAACCGTCATCGCCTTCGGCGCTTTTTCTCGATTTTTCGGAAGTCGAAATCGCTACCGTCAGCTTCCTGCGCGAAAGCATCTTGGCCATCCGCGATTTTCTGCGCAGCCGGAAGTCCAATTACTATCCTGTCCTGACTAACGCCAACCAGCAGATACGGGATGAATTTGAGATCATCCTGTCCCTCAAAAATGAGGCGTTTCTTCATTGCCATCTAGAAAGTGACGGGCGTAAAACCAATATAACAGTGCTTGGGCGGCTCGATGAAAAGATCAAGCACGTTCTCAACGTGATTCAAGATCGGGGCGAAATCGACGCGGGGGAACTTCAACGAGAATTTGGTGCAGCGGAAGGTGTGCAGCAGACAGCGTGGAATAACCGACTTGCGGCACTTGCTGCTGCCGGTCTGGTTATCGAGACAAGTCGCGGTCGCGCCAAACGCTATTGGTCCCTTTTGAAGGAAGGCTAACAGTGGGCACGGATTTTATCGAACGGACCAAGCGATCCTTTGACAAGCACCTTGATCGGCAGCGAGCAAAGTTGTCTACGTCAGACCTCTTCACTCAGGATATGGGTGATATGTGCCAGACTTTTCCGGCAGTCATTGAAAGCGGGGCTTCGCTTACTCCCGGTGAGGCTCTCACAGCCGAGATTGCAGGCGGCCAATTAATCCTCACGCTCGACCTCAGGGTCGTTGCCATTGTCTCCGATCCTCCAGGAGCAGTCCTCAACGCGGTGCGCGACTCATGCGGGATCGCGACGGCGATAGTGCAGGAAGTGCACGGCATTTCTGGAATTGTGGAGGTCACGCTGTGCTGATCCCATATTCTGAAAATCCCAGCGCAGTGCAGGCCCGCCTAAGGCGACGTCTCCGTCGCCATTGGGACCAGCCGAAGCTTCCGACTTCATTGGGTTGTTCCCGGTGTCCGCAAAGGGAAGTATGCGGGGGACTTCACACCGAAATCCGGCAATTCGACTGCCTAGCTTATTGTTGCGGAAAGCCAAACGGTTGCACCAAGGTCTGCCGAAGAAAGCCTGCGCAGTTTACCGAACAAGTGCGCGAAATTGGTGACTTTGATCTTTCGGTGACGCCGCGTGCCCCGGCTCTGGAACCACCAAAATTGCCGTCATTTGCGCCAGTTATCTATCACAAAGGGAATCGTCAGGCGGTTCTGGACCGACCGGCAGTAGCGTTGCCCCTATACGCCTTGTTCAGCAAACGCAGCGGCATCGGCAAATTTGCTTCGCGCGATGACCTCTGCGCCGCGTTCGCCATTTCTCCGCAGACTTCCATCATTTTGACCGGAACGGATCAAGACGAAGCCTTGGAGAAGTGGTGGAGCTATGGCGAAGACCGGCGGCGGGAAGGGATCGCCTATTTGCATCGGCTGGGCATCGGACTCGTCACAACGCCCAACTACAGCCTTTTCGCGAATATGCCGCGTTGGGACGACATGCATTCCATGAAGCGGATTGCCCTAGTGCATTCGGAGTTCCTCCAAGGCGGCATTCCTTCCGCGCTTCATATAAATGGCCGGGCCGAACAGGACTTCGTCCGCTGGGCAGCCTTTTTGGAGGCACGGCCAGAGGTCACGCACATTGCCTATGAATTTGGGACAGGGGCGGGTTTGTCAGAGCGCATATCGCAACACTTGGCTTGGCTGGAATATGTGGCGCAAGCGGCGGGCAGGCCACTCACACTGGTAGTTCGGGGTGGGTTCGAGATACTGCCTTCGCTCGCCGCCGCCTACGAGCATGTCGTTTTTCTGGATACCGCAGTGTTTATGAAAACGATGAAGCGCCAACTCGCTGTCCGCGCTGACAACGCGAAGCTTGATTGGCAATCGTCGCCGACGCTGCACGGAGCGTGTCTCGGAACTCTTTTTGAGCAAAATAACAGCGAGCGGGAAGCCTTAGTCAGATTGCTGCTCTCCCCTCCACCGGCGACTATCGCAGCCTAATGGCGCAACAGGCTCCTGTGCTTGATTTTCGAGCCGTGGACGACGTGGCGTTCGCAGCCGAGCGCGGCAAGCTAGGAAACATCCCGCCGACGCTGCGACTGGTTGCCAACCGACTTGGGCCACTGCTGGAAACGCTGCATTTGGAACAAAGTGGATTGCTTCCACCCAATCCTCAATGGATTGATTTTGATGCCCTGACTGACCTGCGATCCGCGATCATCGCGGGAAAGGCGACATGGTCGTCGGAGGGAAATCTGCGCGCCAATATGATGCGTCTCACGCCCCAACCTATGTCCAATGAATGGACGGCTTTCGCGATGGAGGCAAAGCGTACAGCAGTGTTTGCTGGATTTGATTCGGATTGGGCCGGGCAGTTGGTCGCCGCGATCCGTGAACTGGAAGATAACGTGCGCGAGCATTCGAGCGCGATTGAAAGCGGTTATCTCGCCGTTCGGGCAAGTTCCGGCATATTTGAGTTTGTCGTTGCCGACCACGGTAAAGGCGTTCTGCAACCTTTACAGGAAGCGCCGGACTACAGCCATCTATCAAACGATGGCGAAGCACTACGGGCAACCTTGTCAGAAGGCGTTTCGCGCTTCGGCGTCAATCAGGGAAGAGGGTTTGGCTATAGGCCGCTGTTCACCGGCCTCGTAAATCGTCGCGCCGCTCTCAGATTTCGATCAGGCAGCGGCTCGCTCGTGATGGACGGCGTCACACCAACGCTTCCCTCCGCTCAAATTGGGATTAAGCCGCGCTGCTCTGGACTATTTATTTCGGCGTGCTGTTTCTCAAGTTAGTTGAGCTAGTAATTCTTCGCCTGCTGATCGCCGAACGTGGCCATCGCGGCCTAATTCTTCATCGAGAATGGCGGCGATGCTCTTGTCGGTCACTCCGCCTGACAAGCCCTCGTCGATCCGCTGCGCTAGCAGCGCCTGCAAATCCTGCCATGCCTGACCCTCACCCGGCTGGCTTGTCCTGTCGATGGTGAGTTGACTCATGCCCTCAAGCCTCTTGCTGAAATCCACATTACCAAGAATCCGGGTTTGTAGGTCAAAGGTCAAGGGCATGGTCATTTCACGCAGTTGACAGGCGCGGAGGCGGTAGCACGGGGGGCGGCGAGGGAGCCGCCCCCGTGTGCCCCTCCAACGCCCTAGACGATCCAAGCGCCCATCACGCCCCGCACCAGCAGGTGCGGTGCCGCCCGGTCGATGCGCCGCACCTCGTCCTCGTCCACCTCGATCTCGACCATCGTTGCCGGTTCAGCTCCCGCAAGGGGACCGGGGCTGGGCGGGTAGATCGTCAGAGTGAAACGTTCGCGGTTGCCGATGGGCTTGGCACGGATCAGGCCGATGCTGGGGAAATCATGCCCATTGATAATCATAGTTGATACTCCGATTCAGGTGACCGAAATGCGACACGGCTCTCGGCTTCCTCGGCTCCCAGCCTCCCCCGATGCCGCGAAAGGGAGCCACGATCCGGGGCTGGCCACTGTTCCGCTTTCCCCCATCGCTTCTATCTATTTTCAATTTGAGAGAAGCCGGGGAAGCCGGGATAACGTGGCCGTGGTTTTCGGGTGTTTCGCCGCCTCCCCCGTTGGGGAGGCGGACCGGAACCGCAGGAGGCGGATCGTAGCCAGTGACCGGGTTCATCACATAGTCTCCCGATCAGTCGGAAACAGCTTTTCGCGAGGCACCTCGTCCAGCCCGCTGCCCTTCACATATGCGTATTCCTTGGGACCGCCGAACCGCAACTGCTGCCGGGTCCAGCCGTGCTTCTTCATCACAGCGCCAAGCCTGTTATTGTGGGGCTGGCTGCGCTTGGCCCTGTCCGCCATGCCTACCATCTCCCAGATAACCTCGGCCCGAACCTTCCCTTCAACCTCCAGCAGAGGACCAAAAAGGATTTCCTCGAACGGGTCGATGTCAAGCCGCTGCTCCTGATGGCCTGCGGCGACGGCCCAAAGGTGGTGCGGAAGTTCGATGGACGCGCCATCGCGCTCGCGCGCAGCGGCTTCCGCCCAAATCTGGTCGCGATCCCGACGCAGAGCCGCCAGATCGAAACGGTCGATCCTGACCGGCCAGAAACGACGATTACCCGTCGCGTCACGCAGGTAATTGTCGCTATTAGTGGTGCCGAAGAACACACACTGCCGGGGCTGCTCGGTCGCCATCCTCGCATAGGCCATTCGCGCCTTGTCGAACCTCCGGGACAGGGTAGCCTTGATCTTCTCCGTCTCGCCCTGCCTCATCCCCTTCAGTTCTGCACCCTCGACGATCCACCGACCAGCCGTGCGCTCCATGACCACCTTCGTGTCAGCATCCAGCGGCAAGTCGTCGATGAACCAGTCCTCCTGGACTGCCAGAATTGCGAGCGCCGACGACTTTGCCGTGCCCTGCTCTCCTTCCAGCACAAGCATCTGATCGAACTTCGCACCCGGATGGTGGATGCGACGAACTGCGGCGATCAGGGGCAACGCTCCGACGATGCGGACATACTCACTATCTTCCGCCCCGCCATATTCGATCAGCCAGCGACCCAAGCGCGGCACACCATCCCATTCCAGCCCATCCAGATAATCCCTGACCGGGTGGAGCGCATTGTCACGGGCATGATCGGTAACGATGTCGAACCACCTATCCTTGGCATAGGCGATGCCGAACCGCTTCTCGGTATCCAGCCGCAGCCGGATCAAGGCTGCATCGTCGAGCATGGGAGGAAATCCCGCCAGCCCCTCGACAAGATAACGGTGCGCGAATTCATCATAGCTGACCACAACGCCCAGCTTTTGCAACGCGACGTAGACGTTGCCGGGCGAAGCGACGGGCTTCCCCCCAAAACCGGTGACGAACTGCCCATTCGACGAAAGCCACTTGGCCGGGTCTGCAACGGACTGGGCCTGTTCCACGAGGTCCAGCAACTCGCTAGCGGTATGCCCGGCTTCGATCCAGTCGGACACATCACCCTTATCTGGCAGGCCCGCCAGCTCGATGACCTTTACGGAACTCGCCACGCCATGCACCGACCGCAACACCTTAGCGGCATGGTCACGTCCCACATCATCATTGTCCGGCAGGATGCCCACATCACGTCCGGCGAGATGCTGCGAGAAATCATCGCGCCACTTGCCTGCGCCGCTGGAGTTGGTCGTCGCGATCAGTCCCAGCTTGATAAGCGTGTCGGCGTCCTTTTCGCCCTCGGTGATGAAGATGGTGTCACCCGCCTTCGCCGCCGCCAACTGCGGCAAGCGGTAGAGCATGTGGGGACACCCCTCCATGCCCGGCAGCCAATCGACCTTATCCTCAGGCTCGAAGCGATCCTTGAACGGGATCATGTTGCGCCTGCCGATCTTGAACCCCTTCACGCCATCGGGATGGCGCCCCCGGCAGACAGTGAAGCAGTAATCCCCGTTGGCGGCGCAATAATCATATTCTGCTTCGAGGATGGTCTGGACGTCCCACCTCGGCCGATCAGGATCATCCGCAGCGTATGAACCGTGCTTTTCGGCTTTCGATTCATCGCGGTATGGCGCATCCTTTCCGCCGTCATCCTCGCCCGAGCGATGCCCAGCCCCTGCCCCGGCGGCAACCGGGGTGGGGGCCATATCTTCCGGCGGGGCCGTGACCCCGCTCTCCGTGTCGGTCTGATAGGTCATGCCGCTGCCTCCGTCTGCACGGGGACGCCGACGCCCATCTTTTCGCGGACCAAGGCTTCCATGTCGGCAATGCGCCAGCCGAACACCTTGGCGCTGAAACTGACGCGCGGCGGCAATTCGCCCCGTGCCTCCATTTCGCGCAGGGTCTTGCGGGTGACACCGAGCATGGCCGCTGCCTCAATAGGGCGGAGCAAGGTGTGGTTGGTAAGGGACTGAACACGCAGACGGGCGATTTCCATCTGCTGGGTATGCTGAGCCTTGCGGGCCAGCCATTCTTCGAGGGCCACGCCCTCGCGGTGCTTTCGAGCAGGCATGGCCCGACCTCCTTCCAAATGAGCCGGAAGGCATTTTCGGCTCTGAAAGAAAAGGTTGCCCCCTGCTGCGGGCAATGTAACCGACGGTATTACCGCCGAAATACGGGCGTTGACCGCCTAAACCCCGAAATTTCGCGCTTTTGGCCGACCAAGAGTCTCGGAAACTTTTTCGATCAGGTCCGCGAGGGCGTGATCGTAGCCATCTTGGTCATGCTCATCCCGGTTTACCCACCGCTTGCAGGCGAACTCGACCGCCTTCTTGGGGTCCGTTCGTCCATAATGCTCACACCACAATGCTTTAATTCTGACTGCATCCCGCGCCGCCAATGTGAGATTTTCATCACGTTCCATCTTTGCCTTGGGCTTGGGGCCGCGCTTTTTGGGCGCTGGAGAAATCAGCGTTTCAAGCAGATGCGCCGCACGTTCCTGATCGTCCGCATCGGCCTCGCCTTGTCGGAGACGCTGAATAATTGCTTCGGCGGGCTCGATCTCGCGCCAGAACAATTCGACGTTCTCGCCACTGTTTGCCTCGGTGATCGCCAAACTCAGGTCACGGTCAAGCATGGCGTCGAGCCACGCGATCATTTGCGCTTCACCGCGCCCGGAATTGTCCCATGCTGGCTTGTTCATCGCGCTGCCCCAGACGTTGCCAACCGCACCACGACGCTGTCCTGCGGCCCGTCCACGATAGTAAGCAACTTCCGACTCCTCCACTCCATCAATTCGCGCTTCCGCAGGCGGTAGCGGGGCCGTCAAGCAGGCAGTGACGTGTTCGTGCGGCATCCTGGATGGACGATGCCTTGAACGAAATCTGGAAAAAGGCGAAGCGAGCCGGTAGGTCAGCGGTTACGAAGATGAAATTTGGATAAGTCGTGAGGGAGTGAACGGCATTTTATGACGCGGGTGAAGGTCAATCCGGAACTGCTGGTCTGGGCGCGTGAGCGTGCCAGATTGGAGACGGCTGACCTTGAGCATCGGTTCCCCAAGATCAATGCTTGGGAGGCGGAGGAAGTTCAGCCGACCTTCAAACAGCTAGAAGATTTTGCTCGGGCTGTGCATGTGCCGTTTGGCTATCTGTTCCTACCTGCCCCACCCGATGAACCGCTGCCCATTCCCGATTTCCGCACGGTGGATGGCAGAGGCGTGCGTCGCCCCAGCCCAGAACTGCTAGACATGGTCTACGCCTGTCAGGAACGGCAGGGTTGGTACAAAGAGTTTTCCGCTACCACCCGCCAGCCGGAAGCCGAATTTGTTGGCAGCGCGCAGCTTGCGGATCGCCCGGTCGCGGTAGCGGCCAGTATGGCGGAAACATTGGGCTTCGACCTCGATGCGCGCGCCACATGCCGGACGTGGGAAGAAGCATTACGGCTTTTCGTCGCCCAGGCCGACAGCATCGGCGTTCTGGTCATGGTGAGCGGCGTCGTACTCAGCAACAACAATCGCAAACTCGATCCAGAGGAGTTTCGGGGTTTCGCGCTGGCGGATCGCCGCGCGCCCCTGATTTTCGTCAACGGGTCGGATAGTAAGTCGGCCCAGATGTTCACGCTGGCACATGAGCTGGCGCATCTTTGGTTGGGTTCGACTGCTGTCTCCAACGCCAGCGCGGCTCCGAACGGCGGACATCGCCGCGAAGAGGTGTGGTGCAACGCGGTTGCCGCCGAATTGCTGGTTCCTCTCGCGGCGCTGCGCAATGACTTGGTGAATGACGAAACAGTTGAACATGCAGTGGGCAGGCTGACCCGGCGCTACAAGGTGAGCAGCCTCGTCATGCTCCGGCGCTTGCTAGATGCTGGCTGGCTGGATCGCGCTGCTTTTGATGTGGCTTGGGCTGCCGAACGTGCACGGTTGCGTGCGCTTGCCGAACGCAGCGGGGGCGGTGGTGATTTCTATCGGACTACGCTTTCGCGGGTCAGTCGCCGCTTCGCACGTGCATTGGTCGAAAGCACCTTGGAAGGACAGACGCTTTACCGGGATGCATTCCGGATGCTGGGCGTGGCCAAGACAGAAACCTTTAACCACATCGGGCAGGAAGTGGGAGTTCTGGCTTGACCAAGTTTCTGCTCGACGCCAACGTTTTCATTCAGGCCAAAAACCTGCATTATGGATTCGATTTCTGCCCGGCCTTCTGGGAATGGATGGTGGCGCAAAACGCCAACGGAACGGTCGCGAGTATCGAAAAGGTCAGCGACGAACTTGTGGGCGGCGGCGATGAGCTATCTGATTGGGCAGGCGCTCAAGGGAAAGGTTTCTTTCTCCCGCCCGATGACAAAGTCCTGCCTGCGCTAGCACAGGTGAGTGCCTGGGCGACCAGTCAGAATTACGAACCAGCGGCAATCGCCACGTTTCTTCAGGTTGCAGACTATTGGCTTGTCGCGCACGCGATGGCCCACGATTATGTGGTTGTTACGCATGAAGTTCCATCTGACTCGGTGCGCAAAATTAAAATTCCCAATGCTTGCATTGGTTTGGGCCTCACCTGCGTCAGCCCCTACGAAATGCTGCGGCGCTGCCGAGCAAGGTTTGTGTTGGAAGCAGCGTAAGAACCAAGCTCATCAAGCCTAAGTTGCTGAAGCCACGCCAATCGTAGGAGCGAACTACTACCCCCGCGCGACATTCGGCATCTGGATCACCACGCCGCCCTGCGCTCCGTCAACGATGCCGAGCAACTTCCGGTTCCACCACTCCATCAATTCGCGCTTCCGCAAGCGGTAGCGGCGCTGCACGTCGCCATGGTCATACCGCTGCGTCACGCCTGCCGTGATTTCGTGGTTCACCGTGGCCTGCAAGACGTCGAGCGGGGCGGACCAGATGACTTCGCCTTCGGCGTTCTCCTCGCGGTCGCGGCAGCGCGTAATGAAGGTGTGGCGCAGGTCATGGATGCGCCACGGGGCAACCCGCGCATCCTCGATCTTGGCCTTTGCTGCGGCCTTGCGCTCCCAAGTGTCGGCGCGCAGCGCGCCACCGGCGCGGATGGCACGGCGGTCCACATCGGTATGGCCTGCCATGTCGCCGCGCATGAAGCGTTCGAGCTTGCGCTTGAGCGGCATCCAGCCGCTGATCGGCGTCCCCTTGGTTGACGGGAAGACCAACCCGGAATCCTCGCCAAGCAGGTCATATGCCGCCTGCGCCTCACGGAGAATCCGCATCGCTGGTTCGGACAGCGGCACCTCATGCGCGCCCGCCCGGTTCTTGACGCGCTCGGCGGGCAGAATGAGCAACTGGCGGTCCCAATCGACTTCCTCCCATCGCATCGCCGCGATTTCAGTCTTGCGCTGGCCGGTCAGCATCAGCAACCGGATCACCGAACCGAAGGGCCAGCCCTGATGCCCGGCAGCGTGCCAGACTCCGCTCAGTTCATCGTCGGAGAGGGCGCGGGTCAGCTTCACCGGCGCTTGGCGGTTGGTCATGCCCGACGTGGGAATCAGCCCATGGAACAGGCCACGCGACAGGGCGAACTTGAACACGCCCCGGATGACCTTGAGCGTTTCGTCCACCGGGCCAGCCGTTTTCTCAATCCGGGAGAGAACCCGCGCGATCATCTGCGGGCTGATTTCGGCCAAAGACTTGTCCCCCAAGTCCGGCAAAACCATCCGGTCGAGCAGGCTTTCGCGCCCGTTGGCGGTAGTCATGGCGACCGGACGCTTGCGCCCGCCGATCAGCTTGCCCGCCTTCATGGCCGCGACATATTCCTCGGCAACGGCGCGGAACGATCCTGCCCGCCGTTCAGCCTCTGACCGCGCCTCGGCAGCTTCGGCCTCGGCGGCTTGCACCTCGGGGTCAATTCCCGACGCGGCGAGTTCCATCACCTCGCGGGCAGCCAAGCGGGCGGCAGCGACGCCCAACTTGGGATACCGCCCGAGCGCCAACTTGCGGCGGAGGGTCCGCGTTCCGGCTCCACCCGCCAGCCGATAAACCACCACCCAACTCTTGGTGCCGTTCGGCGTGATCCAGAGGAACAGCCCCGGCTCGGTGTCGGAAACTTCCGTGCGTTCCTTGAGCGGGCGGCGGTAGCGTTCGACGGCGGCTTCGGTCAGGTGAATCTTGGCCATGGCGTGGTCTCGGAAAAAAGGGGTCTTTTAGGGGTCTTTTGGAGACGCTTTGAGGGGTTTCCCCCGTTCGCATCCGTTGCCTCTTATGGCCTAATTTCGTAAAAAAGAAAGCAATTTGAATATCTTAAAGTTACCGTGAGGTCGCCTCCGTTCGCCATCGGAAAACAATTTTTCGCGCTTCACACGGGTGGGGTCGCAGGTTTCGCGCAGAGGCACAAAGGGCGCGGAGAGTTTGAGCTTGTGACCAACTAGCCGATCAGAGCGACCATCACACGATCCGGCAAATCAGGCTTCGACACGCTCAGCCTGAGCGCATTGAGGTGTCGGCACTCAGTTCTCGGCGCCCTCTGCGTCTCTGCGCGAAATCATCACCCCCCGTTGCGATCCAGCCAGTCATCAAGGATTGCGTTGACCTTTTCCGGCGCTTCCTGCTGCACCCAGTGCGAGACGCCGGGCAGGCGGTGGAGGTCAAGCTTTGGCACCCATTGTTCGGTGCCGATGGTGCAGCCGATGCCCAAGGCATTGTCTTCCTCTCCCCAGACCATCAGCGTGGGAATGTCGATACGCCCATCGCCCAGGCTGATTGATTTGCCGTGGCGCAGGAGCGCGCGATAATAATTTATCATGCCCGTCAGCGCGCCGGGGCGCTGCGCGGCGGCGGCATAGACATCGAGCACACAGTGCGGGAAACGGCTCTTGTCGACCGCCATGTTGTAGAAAGCACCACGAATGGCTTTCGCGCCATCCTTGCCGAAAACGCGCTCCGGCAGGCGCGGCAACTGGAAGAAGAAAATATACCAGCTCTTGCGCAGCTGGGCGAGCGTCCTGATTTCGCGCGCGGCGACCATCGGGTGCGGCACGTTCATGATGACCAGCCGGGTGATGGGCCGCACTTTCAGGATCGCGAACGCCCAGGCGATGATCGCGCCCCAATCATGCGCGACGAGCATCACTTCATCTACCGGGCTTTCGGCGGCCGCTGCATCAATAAGTGCCGCCACATCGGCCACCAGATGATCGAGCGCATAAGCGCGAACACCCTGTGGCGTGTCGGAAGCGCCATAGCCGCGCGAATTGGCGGCCCACACCCGCCAGCCGCGCTCCGCGAGCAAGGGCATCTGGAAACGCCATGAATAATTGAGCTCTGGAAAGCCATGCAGACACAGCGCCAGCCGCCGCGAGGATGCGTTCCCCGCCTCCGCCAGTTCAAACCGCAGGCCATTGGCCGAAACGAAGCGCTGGCGAATCCCCGATGCGGGGTCCGGCGTCCAGGTGAAGTCGGTCATAGTTGCCCCTCCTCAATTGGCGCGGCCTCGCCCCTGTTTTCAGCCGAATTGCGTGCGCACCGCCTTCAGCACATTGGCAAAGCGCGCATCATCCTTGCCGCGGATCATGGCATAAGGCAGGTGCCGCCGGTCAAGCTCCTGCAGCGAAAGCTCCATGAAACGGCGGCGGATATCGGGGTCGCCAAAATAGCGCAGCCCGTCTTCGACCCAGCGCAGATCGACATCGGGCACGAGATAGAGATCGGTGATGTGCGGCAGCGTGCCGAAGAAGCGATGCTGGTTGCCATGGAGCATCTCCGCCCAGACCGCGGTCATCACCGGATCGGTATCAAGGACAAGCCACTGCGCGCCCTTGGCCTCGGCCCGCGCGCGCGCCTCGCCGATCCGATGGAGATGCTCGGTTGCGATGTCGACGAGGTCCGCCATGCTCGTATAGGTGCCGTTCGCCTCGCACCATTCGCGGCCATATTCGCCGACGAGCTCAGTGCCGAGATGCGCTGCAAGGCGCGCGGCAAGCGTCGACTTGCCGGTGCTCTCCGGCCCATGGAAGCAGATGGTGCGCAGGCTCATGCCGCAAGTGCCCCCGTGCGACGCGCCGCCTGCGCGCGCTCTGCCACCCGCCATTCAGCCAGCCCCCACAGCGCCATGCCGAGAAAGACGACATAAAGCCCGGTGAACCAGTAGAGTTGCTTGCTCCAGTAGAGCCATATCGAGATGAGATTGACGACCACCCACCAGTGCCAATTGTCGATGTAACGGCGCGTCATCAGCACTTGCGCGGCGACGCTCAGCATGGCGACACTCGCATCCCACCATGGCCATGACGCGTTGGTGTTGATCGCCATGAACCAGCCCCAGCCATAAATGGCGACCAGCGCAACGGCGATCCAGACGATCCGGCCGACTGCGCCCATACGCTCGACAACAATCTCCCCTTCCTCTCCCCGGTTGCGCACCCACAGCACCCAGCCGAGAATGTTGACCACGAAGAAGAAGACCTGAAGCCCGGCATCCGAATAAAGCCTGGCATCCCAGAGCACGATGCCGGTCAGGCTCACCATCACCAGTGCCGCCGGAAAATTCCAGACGCTGCGCCGCACGATGAGCAGGATGTTGGCGACCCCGAAGAGCGCGGCAATGGCTTCAAGAAGCGACACGACAATCCGTCTTAGAGTGACAAGCCCGTGAGCGCAGAAAGATCGGCCAGCGCCTGCGCCTCGCCTGTCACCTTGATGGCCTGCATCCCCAAAGCGGCCGCCGGTTTGCAGTTGATGCCCAGATCATCAAGGTAGATGCAGCGCGCAGGATCAACCGACAGCGCCTCGCACATCATGGTGTAGATGCGCGGATCGGGCTTGCGGATGCCCGCCTTTGAGCTTTCGATAATGTGGTCGAAGCGCGTCATCACCTCGGCAACGGCAGCGGCCTTGGCCTCTGAGGTGGACATACCCGCGCCCTTGCCCGCCGGCACATTGTTGGTGATGCAGCCGACCTTGTGGCCTGCCGTCTTCACCGCATCAAGGGCGGCCACCATGCGCGGACGAATATCGCCGGAAAGCAGCGCCAGCACATCATTGCCGCGAATATCATGGCCGATGCGCGCCGCTTCTTCAGCAAACATCGTATCAAATTCCGCAGCCCCAATTTCGGCGCGCTCAAACAGCGCCCAGGCGTTCGAATCAGGGTCCGCCGCGTTGATCCGGCGGATCGTGTCGCGCGGAATTCCGCGTTCGTTTTCGAATCGGTTAAAGGCTTCGAACGGCGATGACGTTACGACACCGCCGAAATCCCAGATGACTGCTTCGATTTGGCTCATCCAACCGACTTAGGCAGGATCGGCGAGGCTTGCAAACACCTTGGATTGCTGATTGAAACTTGCACAAACAAGTTACGATCGAGGAGAGGCGATGAAGACGCGCAACTGGCTGGGCACCCTTGCCCTTGGTCTGGCGCTCGCGGCCTGCGGGCAGGTCAGTGATCTTGTGTCGGGCAAGAAGAAGGATGCCGAGGTCAGGCTGACCGAATATCCTGAGCAAGTCTATTTCGGCGACACGCATCTTCACACCGCCAATTCATCGGATGCCTTTGGGCTTGGTGTGCGCCTTGGACCAGAAGAGGCGCTGCGTTTTGCGCGCGGCGAGGAAGTCACCTCCACCACGGGCCTCAAGGCAAAGCTGGCACGTCCGCTCGATTTTCTGGTGATTGCCGACCATTCGGACGGGCTTGCCGCGTTAAAGCAAATCCATGATGCCCCCCGCTTCATGTTGCGCGATCCCATTCTCCAGCGCTGGCATGACGAGCTTCAGAAAGGCCCCAAGGAATCGCAGGCCGTGGCGCTTGAGCTGATCGAGCGTTTCTCGCAGCGCACGCTGCCCAAGGATATGCTTGACCCGACCAAGCAGGAAAAGCGCACCCGCGACATCTGGACCGATTATACCTCGACAACCGAGCGTTATAACGACCCCGGCACCTTCACGGCGTTCAATGGCTTTGAATATACGCTGATGCGCAAGGGCGATAATCTTCACCGCGTCGTCATCATGCGCGATGGCAAGGACCGCGCCGATCAGGTCCTCCCTTATTCCTCGCTGGTGGGCACGTCGCCCGATATGCTGTGGGATTATATGGACGCCTATGAGAAGAAGACGGGCGGCAAGGTCCTGGCCATCCCGCACAACTCAAACGTGTCCAACGGCCTCATGTTCCAGCTGACCGGCCCGAATGGCGGGCCGATGACAGCGGCTTATGCACGCCGCCGCGCATCCCGCGAGCCGCTGGTTGAGGCAACGCAGATCAAGGGCGATAGCGAGTCGCACCCCTTCCTCTCTCCCAATGACGAGTTTGCCGATTATGGCGATGCCGGCTGGGAACTGGGCAATCTGACGATGGAGGGCCTGACGACGCCCGATATGCTGCCGGGCAACTATGTGCGCGAGGCGCTGAAGCGCGGGCTGCTCATCGAGCAGAAGACGGGCGTGAACCCCTATAAGCTCGGCATGGTCGGCTCGACTGACAGCCACACCGGACTTTCGACCTCAGACGAAGATAATTTCTTCGGCAAGCACAGCGGCACAGAGCCAAATGCGGTGCGCGCAGGCGCTGCGCAAAACCTTGGTTCGCGCCAGGGGCGCTTTGGCTGGCAATATCTGGCGGGCGGCTATGCGGCCGTCTGGGCGCGCGCCAACACGCGCGCCGCGCTGTTCGACGCGATGATGAAAAAAGAAGTCTATGCGACAACCGGCCCGCGCATGATCGTGCGGCTGTTTGGCGGGTGGGATTTCACGAATGTCGATTGGAAAGCCAATTGGGTGAAGGCGGGTTATGCGCGCGGCGTGCCCATGGGCGGCGACATGAAGCCCGGCACGGGCGCACCCCGGTTCATCATCTCGGCGCTCAAAGACCCCATCGGGGCCAATCTGGACCGTGTCCAGATGGTGAAGGGCTGGGTCGATGCCGGTGGCACGATGCACGAAAAGGTGTTTGATGTCGTGTGGAGCGATCCCGCCCGGCGCAAGCTCCAGAACGGCAAGGTGCCTGCGGTGGGCGATACCGTCGATCTCAAGACGGCAAGCTACAAGAACACGATCGGCGCACCCGAACTGCGCAGCGTCTGGGCCGATCCTGAGTTTGATCCCAAGGTGCGCGCTTTTTATTATCTGCGCGTGCTGGAAATCCCGACGCCGCGCTGGCCGGTTTATGATGCGCTCCGCTATGGCGCAAAGCTGCCCGCCAATGCGCGTCTCAAGGATCAGGAACGCGCCTATACCTCACCCATCTGGTATACGCCCAAGGCGTAACGCCAAACGGCGCTTCCCGGTTGGTGGTGCAATTATTTGGCGTTGACGCGGGCGCGCGGGTGACTCACATGAGGGCATCCCCCTTTTGAGACAATGAGACGGATCATCCCATGTCCGACAATGAAGAAAAGCCTGAAGACAACGAAGCCGTCCGCGCCGTGAAGCGCGCCCGCGCCCGCGCCGAGGCCGCCGAAGCTGCGGAAGGCGACAAGAAGCCGATCAACTGGAAGGCCGCCGCCGGCATCGGTATCGGCTCTGCCGCCATTCTTGGCGCGCTTATCTACGCCAACAAGACGCGCAATAAAGACAAGTAAACCGGCAGAGCGGTGGACGCCGGGCGGCGCGCGTGGCAAGGCGCGCCATGCTTCTTTCAGATCGTGTCCTGTTCCTTGATGGCGAGGCGCTTGTCATCGACAAGCCCGCCGGACTTCCCGTTGACGCCCCGCGCGACGGATCGCTCAGTGTCGAGAGCCATCTGGCGAGCCTCACCTTTGGCTTTGCCCGCTGGCCGCTGCCCGTGCACCGGCTGGACCGCGACACATCGGGCTGCCTGCTGCTTGCGCGCAACCCCAAGGCGCACAAACGCTTTGCCGCCGCTTTTGAAGCGGGCGAGGTGGAGAAAACCTATCTCGCCGTGCTCGATGACGTGCCGGAGGCCAGCTCAGGCACTATTGATCTCGCGCTCGGCAAAACAAGCACGCGCGAAGCGGGCTGGCGCATGGTGCCTGATCCGCGCGGCAAGCGCGCCGTGACGCACTGGCGCACGCTCGCCACCAAGGATGGCCGCGCGCTTATCGAATTCACGCCCGAAACCGGCCGCACCCATCAGTTGCGCGTCCATGCCGCCAGCGGCCTTGGCATCCCGATTTCGGGCGACCCCGTTTACGGGCGCGGCAAGGGGCCGATGCTCCTCCATGCCAGCAAGCTGCGGCTGTCGCGCGGGGCAAAGCCCCCTATCGAGGCAGAGGCGCCGCTGCCGCCCGCCTTCCTCAGCGCAGGCTTCAGCCATGGCTGACTTCCCCGCCCTGCCCGAATCCGCACTTGAGGAACGCTTCCTCGCGGCGACGGGACCGGGCGGACAGAATGTCAACAAGGTGGCGACCGCCGTGCAGCTTCGGCTCGATGTGTTTGCGCTGCGACTTGATCCTGCGGTCTATGCGCGGCTCAAGGTGCTGGCGGGCAGCCGCTGGACCCATGAGGGCGAGATTGTTGTTACCGCACGCCAATATCGCACGCAGGAAGCCAACCGGCTGGATGCCCGCGAGAGATTGGCCGAGCTTGTCTGGCGCGCGCATCACAAGCCGGTCAAGCGCGTCAAAACAAAGCCCAGCCGCGCCGCGAAGGAAAAGCGGCTTGCCGGAAAATCGCAGCGCAGCGATGTGAAAAAGGGACGCGGCAAGATAAGGATCGACTGATGTACAGCTTTGACATTGCCAGCACCACCAAGGCCGATCTTTATCGTGACCTCTTGTCTGCCATAGACGCGATCACCGCCGATGAGCCCGACGCAATTGCCAACATGGCCAATGTCGCCGCCTTGGTGTGGGAATATGTGCCCGGCCTCAACTGGGCCGGATTTTACCGCATGGCAGGCGGAGAGCTTGTGCTGGGGCCGTTTCAGGGCAAGGCCGCGTGCATCCGTATTCCCGTTGGCAAAGGCGTGTGCGGGGCGGCGGCAGCTACATTTGCAACGCAACTGGTGGAAGATGTTCACGCCTTTCCGGGCCATATCGCCTGCGATGCGGCCTCGGCGTCCGAGCTTGTCGTGCCGCTTGTGCATGAGGGGCGGCTGCTTGCGGTGCTGGACCTTGATAGCCCGCATCGCGCGCGGTTTGATGCGGAAGACAAAGCGGGGTTCGAGGCGATTTGCGCCATGGTTGCCCCGCGCCTGTGCGGCTGAAGTCCAGAATCGGGACAAGTCACCCCCGCCAATTCATGGCATTTTGGTTTAAATCGCATTAATATTGGCACCAGTTCCAAGCACTCCCGCGCCTGTATGGATCTGCGCGGGACCGAGTAGATGGGGGCAGGTTAACGATGCGAAGCCTTTTTATTCCAGCACTTGCGCTGACAGCGCTGGCCTTGCCTGCGATGGGCCAGGCGGCCGAATCACCCAGGGCGGAC
Organism: uncultured Sphingomonadaceae bacterium; assembly: GCA_937873035.1. Classification (GTDB taxonomy): domain Bacteria; phylum Pseudomonadota; class Alphaproteobacteria; order Sphingomonadales; family Sphingomonadaceae; genus Aquisediminimonas. The sequence continues at coordinate 104,913 of CALMVA010000083.1, forward strand.
GAGGTTTACAAGCACACGCCGGGCCGCCCGATGATAACGCGCATGAAGCCCGCCGCCGCGCCGCAAAAGCGCCAGTGGAGCGGTGGATGGCAAGCGCCGGGCGGCTGGGCGGCCTATGCGCGCCCCTCACGCGGCTTCATTCTGCCGGACTATTGGGTGCAGCCCGCCTTCTTCATCGCCAACTGGGCCACCTATGGCCTGCCGCGCCCGTCCGCCGGGCTTGGCTGGTCGCGCTATTATAACGATGCCGTGCTCACCGATCGCGATGGTCGCGTGGTCGATGCCCTCGTCGATTATCCGTGGGACCGTTACATCGTCGAGGGCGAGGATGATGGCGACTATGATTATGCCGCCTATCCCGCGGGTTATGATGACTATGTAAAGGGCAAGGCCGACACGCCTCCGCCGGCAAAATCGGGCAAGGGCGTTGCGGGCGCTGTGGCGGGCGGCGCTGTTGGCGCCATCGCCGGAAGTGTGATTGCCGGGCATGGCAACCGCACGGCTGGCGCGCTGATCGGCGCGGGCGTGGGGGCCGTCACAGGTGCCGCCATCGAAACATCGGCCGATAAGGCAAAGCGCAGCCGCATCGCGCAGGCCGCACCGCCCCCGCCGCCGGGCAGCCGGTCGATCGACTATGGCTCCGGCTACGATCAGGCAGGCGATGGCGTAACCTATGGCGGCCAGTGGACCGGCCATTGGGAAGGCCGCTGGGTGGAAGACAAGGTGCCCGGCAAGCGCGTTTATGAAGGCGTTTATCGCGGCGCATATGACAGCGCCCCGCACTGGACCCGGCAGGAAGCCACGCGCGCGCGCCTCTCGCCCGCTGAAGCGGTGGATCAGCAAGTCGTGCTGAGCGACGGCCGTGTGATTCAGGTGCCCGCAGGCACCACCTCAATCACCATTCACAGCCAGCCGGTCGTCACCACCACGACAACGACCGAATATGTCAATCAGGTCGTGCGCGTGCCGATGCGCTCACGCGTCGCGCCCAAGCGCGTGCGGGTGGCCCCCAAGGCCAAAAAGCCCGTCTGCGTCTGCCGCGTCGAATATCGCTGAGGTCGCGGTTCTGGACCTGCGCGGTCGGTAAAATCCGGTCGCGCAGAGACGCAGAGTGCCAAGCGTGACCAATCCACGCTCAAAAACTTCCG
>CALMVA010000084.1 GCA_937873035.1 uncultured Sphingomonadaceae bacterium
TCGCCAAGGGGCTGATCGACGAGGGCTATCACCCGATGACGGTCTATTTCCCGCTTGTGGTGCATGGCGCGATGCTGGTGGAGCCGACCGAAACGGAATCAAAGGCAACGCTCGATCAGTTCATCGGCGCGCTTCGTTCGGTTTCGTTGCGAGCGCGGCAGGGGGATCCCGCGCTCAAGTCTGCGCCGCATTTCGCGCCGCGCCGTCGCCTTGATGAAACGCTTGCGGCGCGCAAACCAATACTTGTCTGGAAGGAGGCAGAACTGGCACAAGCTGCCGAGTGAGCGAACCGAAACCATTCCTTCTCGATGCAGGTGGCGCGGCGAAGCGCCACGCCCCTGCAACGGCCCGCAACCGTGACGCCATTGCCGATGTGCTGGCGGAATTTCTGCCGCAGCACGGCACTGTGGTCGAAATTGCGAGCGGCACAGGTGAGCACGCCATTCACTTCGCGGCGCGTTTTCCCGATCTTGTCTGGCAGCCGAGCGACCATGATCCGGCGGGGCTTGCATCAATCCGTGCGTGGATGGATGAGGCTGCGCTTTCCAATATTTTGCCGCCCGTCCTGATCGACGCGATGGCGGCGAACTGGCCTATGACGCAGGCGGATGCCATTTTGTGCATCAATATGATCCACATCTCGCCTTGGTCCGCCACGCGCGGCCTGATGGCGCGTGCAGGTGAGCTGCTGCCCATGGGGGCGCCGCTATATTTATATGGCCCCTATATCCGTGATGACGTTGAAACAGCGCCCAGCAATCGCGCATTTGATGCTTCACTCAAGGAGCGCAATCCGGGCTGGGGCTTGCGCAATCTCCGCGATGTTGCACAATTGGCGCAAGAGGTTGGATTAACGCTGGAGCGCATCGTCGAAATGCCTGCCAACAACCTTTCCTTGATTTTCCGTCGCACCTGAGGAGAGACTTCTCTTTACGTGAACGTAAACACTCGCCTATCATCTGATAAACAGAATCGTGAGAGGATTGCTGATGGCCGATGTTGCCGATCTTGTGACATTTGATGAGTTTCTTCGCCATTGGGCCCAGGAGCGGCCCGATTGGCTGGCGATGCGCGAGGATGATCGCTTCTGGACCTATGCCCAGATGGAAGATCGCACAGCGCGCGTGGTGGCGATGCTCAAGGCCGCAGGTGTCGGCAAGGGGGATCGCGTCTGCTGGATCGGCAAGAATTCCGACATTTACTTCACGCTCTTTTATGGCGCGGCCCGCCTTGGCGCGGTGATGGCGCCCATCGGCTGGCGGCTTGCGGCACCCGAATGGGCCTATATCGTCAACGACACGCGGGCGAAGATCGTGTTCACTGGCCCCGGATTTGAATCGGCGGAGGCCGCGCTCGACGGCCTTCTGGAACATGGGCCGCGCTTCATTGACGCGCAGGAAGCGCGCAAGCTGGTCGAGACGACGGAGCGCGTGGATTTTGAGCCTTCAGGGCCGGATGATGCCGTTCTCCAGCTCTACACCTCCGGCACGACGGGTAACCCCAAGGGGGTGGAACTTTCGAACCGCAATCTCTTTGCGCTGCGCAAGGGCACGGCGGATGCGGGGCTGGCCTATACGCAATGGGAGGATGACGAGGTCGTTCTGGTCGCCATGCCCTGCGCGCATATTGGCGGAACGGGGCTGGGCGTCATGGCGCTTGCAAGCGGCCTGCCGGGCTATGTTCTTGCCGAATTCACGCCCGATGGGTTGTTCGATGCAATTGAAACGGGCGGCGTGACGCGCTTCTTCATCGTGCCTGCTGCCCTCCATATCCTGTTGCAGCACCCGCGTTGTGCGACCGTGGACTACAGCCGCCTCAAATATATCCTCTATGGTGCCGCGCCGATTCCGCTCGAACTGCTGCGCCAGTGCATCCAGATGTTTGGCTGCGAGTTCATCCAGAATTACGGCATGACCGAAACGACCGGCACCATCGTGATGCTCCCGCCGGAAGACCATGACCCTAATGGCAATGATCGGATGCGCTCGGCGGGCAAGCCGCTGCCCGGCGTCGAAATCAAAATCCTTGGCGACGATGGGCAGGAAATGCCCACGGGCGAGGTGGGAGAAGTCGTCACCCGCTCGTCAAACAATATGCTCGGCTATTGGAACCTGCCCGACGCGACGAAGAAGACGCTTACATCTGATGGCTGGGTGCATACCGGCGATGCCGGCTATGTCGACAAGGACGGCTATCTCTACATTCACGACCGCGTGAAGGACATGATTATCACGGGCGGCGAGAATGTGTATCCCGCTGAAGTCGAAAGCGCGATCTATGGGCATCCGCAGGTGCTGGAAGTTGCCGTTATCGGCGTGCCGGACCCCAAATGGGGAGAGGCGGTGAAGGCCGTTTGCGTGCCCAAGCCCGGCATGACGATTGATGCCGATGATGTGATTAGCTGGGCGCGCGAAAAGATTGCCGCGTTCAAGGTGCCCAAATCAATCGACATTATCGAGGCGCTGCCGCGCAACGCCAGCGGCAAGATTCTCCGCAAGGACCTGCGCGCGCCTTATTGGGCGGGCTATGATCGGCAGGTGAATTGACAATGGCGCAGGCACTGGATGTATTCCGGGCGGAAATCCGCGACTGGTTGTCCGCAAATCTGACGGATGAACTTCGCGAAGTCTCACGCAAGTCAACCAGCGTGTTTGTGGACAAGCCCCATACGCTCAAATGGCAGCGTATCCTGCACGAAAAAGGCTGGGTAGCACCCACATGGCCTGCCCAATATGGTGGCACGGGCTGGTCCGAGGCAGAGCGGCACATCTTCGCGTCAGAATGTGCGCTGGTGGGTGCGCCGTCGCTCGCGCCAATGGGGCTGCGCATGGTGGCACCCGTCATCATGCACTATGGCACGCCTGAGCAGAAGGCGTGGTATCTGCCGCGTATCCTTTCGGGCGAGGATTATTGGTGCCAGGGCTATTCAGAGCCGGGGGCGGGGTCTGACCTTGCCTCGCTCTCGTTGCGTGCAGAGCGCGACGGGGATCATTATGTGCTCAATGGCTCGAAAATCTGGACCACCCACGCGCATTTTGCGAACAAGATGTTCTGCCTTGTTCGCACCAGCCGTGATGGGCGCCCGCAACAGGGCATCACCTTCCTGCTGCTCGATATGGATACACCGGGCATCGTCGTGCGACCGATCCTCTCGATCGCCGATGACCATGATTTCAATCAGGTGTTCTTCGACAATGTTCGCGTGCCCGTTTCCGGGCGATTGGGTGAGGAAGATCAGGGCTGGGGCGTTGCCAAATATCTGCTCGAATTTGAGCGCGCGGTTGCCCATTCAGCGGGGTTGAAGGCTGCGCTGTCAGACATTGTGCGCCATGCGACCGCGCTTGAGGATGGTGTGGGCGGCAAGCTCATTCACAATCCGTCCATCGCCCGCAAGGTGTCGCTGCTGTCTGCCCAGATCACCGCGATTGAAGCGAGTGAGGATGTTGTGATGGCGCAAGTCGCGCGCGGGCTGAACCCCGGCCCGGCCGCGTCGATGCTCAAGATACAAGGCACCGAGACCGCACAAAAGGTGCAGGAACTGGGCGTCGAGCTTTCGGGCGACTATGCGGCGGTCAGCCAGTTCGCTGCGCGCCAGCCGGGAAGCAATGAAGAGCCGATTGGCCCTGCCGTCGCGCTCACCGCGCTCGCGCGCTATTTCAACGGACGCGCTTCCACCATCTATGGCGGATCGAACGAAATCCAGCGCGGGATTATCTCAAAGATGGTGCTGGGGCTTTAGGAGCATCACGCAGCTGCGGATGAGGTCTCAGCGGTCGGGCGCATGAGATGCCAGCCTGCGCTGGCATGACGGCAGCGTGTGCCGCTCTTCTATCCCCGTCACCCCAGCGTAGGCTGGGGTCTCGCGGGCCGGGCGCATGAGATGGCGGACTTTGGTGCAACTCTACAATGCCCAGGTCCTTGTTAAACCGGCGCGCGAGGCCCGCCTTGCGGCCGGTTTGCGACCTCGCGTGCCACCGCGCGTTTGAAGCCGTTGCGCGCCTTTAGCCGGGCATACCAGTTTTGTGTCGCCGGGCCGAGATCCTTGTCGAAGCCGAACCCTGCCGCAAGATGGACGGCATAGCCGACGCAAATGTCAGCAATGGTAAAGCGCCCGCCCACCAGCCAGTCGCGTCCATCCGACAGCGCCTCTTCAATGGTGCGTGCGCGGCCGAGGAAGAAGACCTTATAATCCTCAACTGCCTGCGGCAGCTTGCGCTCTTCGGGTTCCAGCCGCGTGTAGCGCAGCACGATGGTGAGCGGAAAGGTGAGCGTCGCATCGCTGCGGTGCAGCCAGTTGAGCCATGGCAAATAGTCTGCCTCATTGGGCTGAAGTTCAAGTGATGTCCCTTGCGCGATCCGCTGGCAGATGGCGGCGGACTCGGTCAGCAGATGCCCGGCTTCTTCCCATGCGGGGATGGTGCCGAGTGGGTTGATGTCCTTGAAGTGTTTGGCGAAAACGCGCGGCGGGAAAGGCCAGACCCGCAGCTCCACATCAAATCCTGCTTCCTCGGCTGCCCATAGACAGCGGAACGAGCGGGCGCCTTCGCAATGATGGAGAATGGGGAGCGTCATACCGGCATATCCCTTGGCTTTTCGATGGAGAGGCGGTGTTCGCGCCAGGCAATGTAAAGGCCGCTTGCGATGATGATCGGCGCGCCAGCCCAGGTCGAGGTGCCGGGCAGCACGCCCCAGATCAGCCAGCCATACAGCGTCGACCAGATGAGGCTGGTATAATCCATGCCGACCACCGTAGAGACGGGCGCGTAACGCAATGACGCGGTGAGCGCGATCTGGCCCAGCCCGCCCGATAGCCCAAGTCCCGCGATCAGCATCCATTGATAGGCGGAGTGCGATCCGGCACCCCAAGCCAGATTGTTTGCCAATGGTGCGGGCAGGGGCGCGAAATGGAGGATGAGCAGCATCATGGATGACAGCAAAGAGAAGTAGAACACCGTCGTCGTTGGCGCTTCGGTCTTGCCAAGGTCGCGCAGTTGGATGCTGATGATGCCCACCATCAGCGCCGCCATCAGCCCGACCAGCGCGCCTTTGAGCGGAAAGCTGCCGCTGCCCGGCTGGATGACGATGAGCACACCGACAAAGCCCGCCAGAACGGCCGCCCAGCGATGCGGGCCAACTTTCTCGCGCAGGAAAATGGCTGACAAAATGGTGGCGAAGATGGGCACGGTGAAGCCCAGTGTCGTCGCTTCGGCAAGCGGCAGCAGCACGATGCTTCCAAAAGTGAAGAACATACCCGTCGCGCCAAGGAAGGAACGGCGGAAATGCGCGCCGAAGCGTCGGGTTTTGAGGCTGGAAAGTCCCGCGCCGAACGTTACCCATAACAGCACGACCGGAATGGCGGTAAACTGCCGCCAGAACATGATTTCAGGCAGGCGGATGCCGCTTTCGCTCGCCAGCTTTACAACCATGGACAGGGAAGAAAGGCCCAGCACAGCGGCAAGGCGAATGACCAGCGCCAGCATCCGGCGATCATGGGGATGGTCAGTTGCAGCGTTCACGATAACTGCGAATAAGCACGCTGTGCGATTGTGCAAGGGCAGCTCTGCCTTGCCCCGGCCCCGTGTGCGGGTTATCGCGCCACACCATGAAACACGCACTCAACGTCACCCGCGCCCAGAACTTTTCCGCCTGGTATCAGGAAGTCATTTCCGAAGCTGATCTTGCCGAGGAATCGGGGGTGCGCGGCTGCATGGTCATCCGGCCATGGGGCTATGGCATCTGGGAACGCATCCAGAAGCTGATGGATGCCGAAATAAAGCTGGCGGGCGTCGAGAATTGCTATTTCCCGCTCTTCATTCCCCTGTCCTTCTTCGAGAAGGAAGCCGACCATGTGGAAGGTTTTGCCAAGGAAATGGCGGTCGTCACGCATCACCGTCTTGTGGGGGATGGCAAGGGCAAGCTCGTGCCCGATCCTGACTCGAAGTTGGAAGAGCCGCTCGTCGTGCGCCCGACGTCGGAAACGGTGATTGGCGCCGCGATGAGCCGCTGGGTGCAGAGCTGGCGCGATCTGCCGCTTTTGACCAACCAATGGGCCAATGTCGTCCGCTGGGAAATGCGCACACGTATGTTTTTGCGCACGTCGGAGTTTCTTTGGCAGGAAGGCCATACCGCGCACGTCGATCGCGACGACGCGATGACGGAAACGCTGCGCGCGCTTGAAATGTATCGCGCCTTTGCCGAAGGCCCGCTCGCCATGCCCGTGGTGGCCGGTGAAAAGCCGGAGAATGAGCGTTTCCCCGGCGCAGTCGCCACCTATTCGATTGAAGCGATGATGCAGGATGGCAAGGCGCTTCAGGCGGGCACCTCGCACTATCTGGGCACGGGCTTCGCCGAGGCGGCGGGTATCCGCTATCAGGATAAGGAAGGCGCGCAGCAATATTGTCACACGACGAGCTGGGGCGTTTCGACGCGTCTCATTGGCGGCGTCATCATGACGCATGGTGATGATGATGGGCTGCGCTGCCCGCCGCAGGTGGCGCCCCAGCAGATCGTGATCGTGCCGATGCTGCGCGATAACGACGAGGATGAAGCGATCCTCGACTATTGCCGCACGCTGGCCGCTGAGCTTCGCGCAGTCTCTGCTTTTAATGAGCCGGTGCGCGTTCTGCTCGACACCAAGGCGAGCAAGGCGTCGAACAAGCGTTGGGCGTGGGTAAAGAAGGGCGCGCCGATCATCGTGGAAGTCGGCCCGCGCGATGTCGCAGGCGGCAATGTCGCGGTGCTGCGGCGTGATCGCCTCTACAAGGATGATGGCAAGCTTGCTTCGGCCTTTGTCGCACGCGGTGACTTTGTGGCAGAGGCTGCCGCGATGCTCGCCGATATTGAAAAGGCGCTCTACACCGAGGCCAAGGCACGGCTTGAAGCCAATATCAGCCGCGACGTGAGCGATCTTGCGGCGCATTTTGCGGGTGATGACAAGGTTGTCGGCTGGGTTGAGGTCCAGTGGGCGCGCCCAACGGGTGCCGCGCTCGACAAGATCGTCGAACAGTTGAAGGGCTTGAAGCTCACCATGCGCAACGCGCCGCGTGAGGCTGCACCTGCGGATGGCACGTGCTTCTTCACGGGCGAAAAGGCCGTGGAACGCATCCTCATCGGGCGCACTTATTGAGCAACGTCTGGGCCCTTCTGCTGGCGGCGGGCATTGGCCTGCTGATCGGTCTTGAGCGGGGCTGGCGGCAGCGCGCCGAACATTCGGGCGGCAGGATCGCAGGGATACGCACGCACGCGCTGCTCGCGCTTGGCGGTGCCTTGTGCGGGCTTCTCGCAGTCTCCGTCTCGCTCTGGTTCGGGCTGGCGGGCGTGGCGGGCATGATCGCGGCGCTCGTGCTGGCGCATCGCGCGCGGCTGGCCGAGGCGGATGACAATGTATCGGCGACCAATGTCGTCGTAGGCATTCTTACGGTTCTTCTGGGGCTTGCCGCGACGAGCGGATATGCGCGCGAAGCCGTTGTCGCGGGTGGTCTGGTCACGCTCATCCTGTCGATGCGTGAAAAGCTGCATGGCTGGCTGCGGACGCTGAGTGAGGAAGATATTCGCGCGGTGGGCCTTTATGGCGCGATCACGCTCGTCGTGCTGCCGTTGCTGCCAGACCGCAACATCGGCCCTTATGATGCGCTCAATCCGCGCAATCTGTGGCTCGTCGTGGTGTTCGTCACCGGGCTGTCCTTTGCGGGCTATTGGGCCTCCAAGAAGGTTGGCAACGCGCGTGGCACGATCCTTTCGGCGGCGATTGGCGCCACCTATTCTTCGACCGCCGTGACGGCAGAACTCGCCCGCCGCCTGCGCGACGATGCCGAGGACCATGCGACGCTGCGCGCGGGGATTGCGGCGGCGACCGCGATGATGCCGCTGCGCGTGACGATATTGGTCGCAGTGCTTGCGCCATCGGTCTTTGCGCCCTTCCTGATGGCGGTCGGCCCGGCGGCGCTGCTGGCGCTGCTCCATGCGGGATTTCTTGCCCTGCGCTCAGGCGGGACCGAGGGAGAGGCGCTACCCGTGAAGCGCAATCCCTTCGATATCTGGCCCGCTATCGGCTTTGCGGTGCTGGTCGGCGCGGTCATCATCGCCTCGCGCTGGATGATCGAAAGATATGGCGGGCAGGGGGTGACTGCGCTTGTCGGCATCACGGGTGTTTATGATGTCGATGCGGCCATCGTCATTGCCAGTAACCTGCCCAGAAGCGCTCTCTCGCCAACGGGGCTTGCCGGTCTGTTCGCCTTGCCGGTGCTTGTGAATTCGGTCTGGAAGATGCTGCTCGTGCCGGGGCTGGGCGGGCTGCGGCGCGGTGTGCCGGCAGCACTGCCTTTGGGCATCACCACGCTGACGATTGCGGCGGGTATCTATTTTATCGACGGTTTTCGTTTCAGCTGAGTATGTCGAGGCTGGCGCAGCCGGCAAGAGGCCTTTAGGAACGCCAGGCAGGATTATGGGCCAGTGCCTTGGCCTTGGGGGAGTTGTCTGATGCAGCGTATTTTGATCGGTTTGGCGGGCATTGCCCTGATCCTGCTGATCGCCATTCTCTTTTCATCGAACCGCAAGGCCATTCGCCCGCGCGTTGTCGGTGCAGCCTTCGGTCTGCAAGCGGCCATCGCGGTGCTGGTGCTTTATGTGCCCGCCGGAAAGCTGGTTATCGAAGCGATGGCGCGCGGCGTGAGCAATCTGCTGAGCTATGCCCATGTTGGCGTGGATTTTCTCTTCGGCAATCTCGCCAAGCCGGAGCTTGGGGGCTTCAGCTTCGCCATTGCCGCACTCCCCGTCATCATCTTCTTCGCAAGCCTTGTCTCGATCCTTTATTATCTCGGCATCATGCAGTTCGTGGTGAAGTGGATCGGCGGCGGCATCCAGCGCGTGACCGGCATCACCAAGGTCGAATCGCTGGGCGCTGCGGCCAACATCTTCGTCGGCCAGAGCGAAGCGCCGCTGGTCATCCGCCCCTATCTCGCGACGATGACGCCTGCGCAGATCTTCACGATCATGACCGTGGGCATGGCGGGTGTCGCAGGCACCATTCTTGCCGCCTATGCCTCGATGCTTGGCACCGAAATGTTGCCCTATCTGCTGGCCGCCAGCTTCATGTCCGCGCCTGGCGGCATCTTGATGGCAAAGCTCATGATGCCCGATGATCCCGCTGATGAAGGCAAGGAGCCGGTGGTTGAAGGCGAAATCCGCTTTGGCGATGAGCAGCCCGCAAACATCATCATGGCGGCAGCAGAAGGCGCGCAGACGGGCGTGAAGCTGGCGGTGGCTGTTGGTGCGATGGTGCTGGCGTTTGTGGCGCTGGTCGCGCTGGCCAATGGATTGCTAGGCGGTGTCGGCGCGTTCTTCGGGATGCCTGACCTCAGCTTTCAGCAGATTGTTGGCTGGGTGTTTGCGCCGGTTATGTTCATGCTCAACGTGCCATGGGCCGAGGCGTCCACAGCGGGTGGCCTGTTTGGCACCAAGCTTGTTCTCAATGAATTTGTCGCCTTCTCGCAACTGGGGCCGATGAAGGCATCGCTTTCGGCGACAACAGTCGCTGTCATCACCTTCGCGCTGTGCGGCTTTTCCAACTTCAGCTCGATTGCGATCCAGATGGCGGTGACGGGCGGGCTTGCGCCCAATCAGCGTGCCGTGATCGCGCGGCTGGGGTTAAAGGCCCTGCTCGCGGGCAGCCTTGCCAACCTGATGAGCGCGGCGCTGGCGGGGCTTCTGGTCGGGGCGTAAGCGCCCAGCGCTTCCACTTCAATCGATCAGGCTCTAGGTCGAAAGATACCAGCGCTCGGTGCCTTCCAGCCCGATCGCCGTGAGCTTGCCTGAGGCGTAGGCACCCGTATCAATGCCGATGCGGTTGGCGCGTTCTTCCACCTCGTCGCGGATCGTGTGGCCGTGGATGACGACCGCCCCAAAATCAGCGTCAGACTCTACAAAGTCGGACCGGATCCAGCGCAGGTCTTTTTCATCCTGGTCTTCCAGCGCAATGCCGGGGCGGACACCTGCATGGGTGAAGAAATAATCGCCCATGCGGTGTGCGGTGCGGAAGCGTTTCAAAAAGTCGATATGTGCCTTGGGGATCACGCGTCCGGTGGCCTCGGTCACACCGCCTAAATCCCAGCCGTCATAATCATCGCCTGAAATGCCATAGCTCATCAGCGTTTCGCGTCCGCCCGCGCGGTTGAAGGTGGCTGCGGTCGCGCGCTCTCCCTCCCAAACACGGATCATCAATTCTTCGTGGTTGCCCATGATGAAGATGCACTGCCGGTCAGACGCGTCCAGTTCCATCGCGCGGGTGATGACGCCGCTGGAATCGGGGCCGCGGTCCGCGAGATCGCCGAGCAGGATGAGCGTCGTCTTGGCCGGGCCGCGTGTGGCATCATCCGCCGTGATCTGGTCGAGCAACTGATCGAGCAGATCGCGCCGCCCGTGAATGTCGCCAATCGCATAAGCGCGTTCGCCTGCGGGCATCATGTTGATGCGCGGGGCAGGGGCTGGCTTTCGGGCAAAGAGCTTTTTGAACACCATAGAGTGCGGGCGATATAGCCGCTCTGGTGCGGATTTCCAGCCGTCAGGCGGGGTGGTGGCCCATCAACTCGTCGATGTCGATGTCCAGCCGGTCGATCAGGTTGCGCATACGCGGCCAGATACGGTTGAGGAAAACCTCACGCTCCTGCACCTTGAGCGCCTGAAGCGCCCCCGGTGCCACGAACATACCCACACCGCGCTTGACGACGACATGGCCGTCATCCTGAAGCGTCTGATATGCTTTGGCGACGGTCAGCGGGTTGGTGCCGGTGGCAGCTGCGAAAGCGCGGACGGACGGCAGTTGATCGCCTTCCTTATACTTGCCTTCGATAATCTCGATAGCGAGTATGCCGCGCAAGCGCAGATAAACAGGGATTTCGTCGAAACTGGCGGCTGTCATGCTATCCTAATACAGCAATGCAGCTTGTGAGTCACGATAAAAAGAAGGTCAGCAGGCCCAGTGGCTGATGACATCGGCGGGCGCGGGGCGGGGGCGCTCTTCAAGATCACGGCTGGGTGAACCAATGAAGATGAAGCCTGCAATGCGTTCATGTGCGCCGCCAAAGGCATCGCGCACCTGATCGGAATAGCTGGGCCAGCCGGTCAGCCAGCCGCCGACAAAGCCCTGCGCATGAACGGCATTGAGCAACTGCATACAGGCCGCGCCGACAGAAAGCTCCTGCTCCCAGAGCGGAATCTTGCTCTCCGCCTTTGGACTGGACAGCGCGACGACAAGCGAAGGCGCCTGTCGTGCAAACTGGTCCATCGCGTCCAGCTCCAGCTTGCCCGCATCGGGCTTTTCGGCACGATAGGCTTCAACAAGAAGTGCCGAAAGCGCATCGCGTTGATCCGCACCGACAGTCACAAAGCGCCACGGGGCGAGCTTGCCATGATCGGGCACGCGCGTGGCGGCAGCCAGGATGGCATCCATCTGCGTTGTATCGGGGCCGGGCGACACCATGTCGCGGGGCTTGCCCGAACGGCGCGAAAGGAAGAGCGAAAGCGGTGAGGAGGTGTCGTTGAACATAGTGGTGGCGCTATCAGGCGGCAGCGAAATGCGCAACGCGTCGTCGCCCGCTATTTCTCGCGCGGGCTGACGTTTCACTTATCGCTTCCCCTTGTTTTCCCCCATTGGCGGGCGACGGTATAGCCGAGATAGCCCGTGCCAAAGAGCGTCCAGAGCGGTTCAGGGATGCCCGCCAGATAGGCGTTCATGCCGCTGGCTATGTCGCGCGCGGTTTGCGGCTGGGCGGCGGCGATCAGCCCCATGGGGATCGCCCAGAGGATGATGGCATACATGACATAGAGAAAGCTTGGTCGCGCGCGGCTTGTCCAAGGGTCGGCGGAGGCCGCTTCGGAAAGAATGGCGGACATTTGCGTGCGCAGCGCCTCCATGTCCTGTGTGCCTTGCAGCTTGAGCAATTCGAGCTTCGCGGCATCGCGTGCGCGCGGATCGGGGATGATCTTGTCGATCAGATTGGCGATGGGCGAGATCAGGCCTTCAATGAGTCCCATTGGTTATTCTCCGGTTCAAAATCGAATCGGATAATAACCAAATGGGATAATTGTAGGAAAGTTAAATCTGCTCTCCGGTTCAGCGGGCTTTTTCGGCGACAATCCAGCGGTCAATCGCGCTTTCAAGCACATCGAGGGGAACTGCGCCCTGCGCCAGCACCGCATCGTGGAAGCGGCGCAAATCGAACTTCGGGCCAAGCGCGGCTTGCGCCTTGCCGCGCAGCTCGCGCAGCTTGATCTCGCCGATCTTGTAGCCGAGCGCCTGTCCCGGCCAAGAGATGTAGCGGTTCACTTCCGCCTCGATATTGGCCGCGCTCAGCGCCGAATTATCGGTCATGAACTTCACGGCCTGCGCCTTGGTCCAGCCCTTGGCGTGCATCCCGGTATCGACGACAAGGCGGCAGGCGCGCCACATTTCGTAAGAGAGGCGGCCCATCATTTTTTCGGGCGTGTCGTAAAGGCCCATCTCTTCGCCGAGATATTCGGAATACAGCCCCCAGCCTTCGCCATAGGCGGTGAACCATGCCGCGTGCTTGCGAAATTCCGGCAGGTCGATTTCCTGCTGCAAGGCGCCCTGCAAATGATGGCCGGGCACCGCCTCATGCGCCGTCAGTGCGGGTAATTCGTAGATCGGCCGCTGGTCGAGCTTGGACGTGTTGACGTAGTAGAAGCCCGCAATTCCGCCCTTCAATGAGCCGGGGCTGTAATAGGCCGTGGTCGTCGTTTCGGCGGTTTCCTTGGGGATTTCCTTCAAGCCATAGGGCAGGCGGGGAAGCTTGCCGAAATATTGCGGCAGCTTGCCGTCGATCAGCTTGGCCTGCCGCGCGGCGGCTTCCATCAGCGCTTCGGGCGTGCGGGCGTAATATTTCGGGTCGCTGCGCAACTTGGCGATGAAGCTCGCCCGATCCGCATGGCCAGCCTTTTGGGCAACGTCCTCCATGCGCTTCAGGATGCGCGACACTTCTTGCAAGCCGATCTCGTGGATTTGCTCCGGCGTGAGTGAGGTCGTGGTGTGGGCGCGCGCGCGGAAGGCGTAATAATCCTTGCCATTGGGCAGGAAGGATGCCCCCACGCGCGCCGCGCATTTGGGCTTATAGTCCTTCACGTAAAAGGCTGAAAACTGGTGATAACCCGGCGTGATGACATCGCGGATCAGGTGTACAGCTTCCGCCTTCATTGCGGTCCAGTCTGCCTCGCTCACATCATTGGGGCGCGCGCGCTTGAAGGGCTCATAGAAGCGGGTTTCCTCAGGTGCGCCGGAAACAGCACCATCAATCGTCGTCTCAAATCCGCCCATGGCATCGCAGGGCTGGACATAACCTTTGGCGATGGCCTGCTTCGTGACGGACAGCACCTGCTCATTGAGGCTGGGGAACTTTGCCAGCCGCGCCAGATAGCTCCGATAATCGCGCGCGTTGAACAGCGGCACATAATCGCCCAGCCCCGCAAAGCTCTGGTGCGGACTCTCATAGGTGGTGAAGAGCATCATCCGCTGGCCATAGCGATTGCCCTCGATCTGGTCCGACAGGAGCCGTGCCAGCACGCCCTTGTTGGCGCGCTCGGCATCGCTCAGCCCCGCGTCGGGAATGGCGTTGAGCCGATCAAGCAGCTTTTGTGCTTCACTGGCGGATCGATCCTGCCCGGCCAGGCTTATATCGCCGAGCTGATCGTCATACTCATGCACGCCGAGCGATGATGCCGAGACGGGGTTTTCCTTCAGCCACCATGCCCAATGCGCGTCGATGACGGCCCTCAGATCGTCAGATGGCGCAGCCTGCGCTGGCATGGGCAGAGCGGCGGTGGACAGGGCAAGCAGCAGGGCAGTGGCAAATCGACGCATGGACATTCTCCTTGGTTCCAGCATCGGTCAATCGCGGGCGGCTTGCAATGGCTGCGCCACACTCGGTAAGGATGGCGCAAATTGCCCTATCGTTTTCGGAGTATGCATTCCATGCGGCGACTTTCGGCCGTTCTCTTGAGCCTGTCCATGTCCACCAGCCTTCATGCAGCAGACAATGTGCCGGAGCGCCCCTTGCCCAATTATCCGCACACGCGCAGCGTTGTTCTGGTTGAAGAACAATTTGGCGAGAAGATCGCCGATCCCTATCGCTGGCTCGAAAATGACGTGCGCAGCGACGCTGAAGTGCGCGGCTGGGTGGGCGCGCAAAATGATGCGACGCAAGCCTATCTCAAGACCTTGCCTGGCCGTGACATCTTCTCCGCGCGCCTCACCAAGCTTTTTGATTTTGAGCGCGTCGGCAACCCGCGCAAGGCGGGGAGCCGCTATTTCTTCACGCGCAACAATGGCTTGCAGAACCAGTCTGTTCTGATGGTGCAGGATAGCGCGGGCAGCACGGCGCGTGTGCTGATCGATCCCAATCAATGGGCAAAGGACGGCGCGACGGCGCTTGCCGAATGGCAACCTTCGGGAGATGGCCGCTACCTCGCTTATGCCGTGCAGGATGGCGGCACAGACTGGCGCACGATCCGCATCATCGATGCCACTACCGGCCAGCCGACAACGGATGAGATCCGTTGGGTCAAGTTCTCGCAGATCGCGTGGACGAGCGACCATGCCGGGTTCTTCTATTCTCGTTTTGCCGAGCCGCAAAAGGGCGGAGCCTTTCAGTCGCTCAACACCAATCAGTCAGTCTGGTATCACCGCATCGGCGCCAGCCAGGCCGAAGATCGGCTGATCTACCAGACGCCGGACCGTCCGCTGCTGGGCCATTCGGCGCAAGTAACGGATGATGGCCGCTATGTGCTCATCACCTCGTCGGGCGGCACGGATGATCGCTATGAATTGACCGTTGGGCGACTGCCAGAAGGCGGCGCGGTGACAAAACCGGTGCGCTTCAAGACGCTCGTCGCCGGGCTCAACTATAATTGGGAACTGGCGGGCTCAGTTGGCTCGACCTTCTACTTCCTCACCAATCGAGATGCGCCGCGCGGTCGGCTCGTGACGCTTGATGCCGATAATCCGGGCAGCGATCTGCGTGAGATTGTCGCGCAAACCAGCGATACGATGGTGGGGGCCTCGCTCGTCGGCGCGCGCATGATCGTGGCCTATCTCGGCGACGCGCGCTCCGAAGCAGAATTGCGCGAGCTGGATGGCAGTCTTGTGACGCCAATTCGGCTCCCATCAATCGGCACAGCGGCGGGCTTTGGCGGCAAAGGTGGGGACGCCGAAACCTTCTACACTTTTTCCAGCTTTGCCTCGCCGCCTTCAATCTATCGCTTCAACACAGCAACGGGTGCGACCGAGCTGTTCTTCCGCCCCAATGTTGCGTTTGACCCCGAAGCCTTTGAAACCAATCAGGTCTTCTACACATCGAAGGACGGCACGCGTATTCCGATGTATGTCGTGAAACGCAAGGATACGCCCGCAGGCGCGCCGACCATTCTCTACGGCTATGGCGGCTTCAACATCTCGCAGACGCCATCCTTCAATCCGACGCGGCTGGCCTGGATCGAGCAGGGCGGCGTGCTCGCCGTCGCCAACCTGCGGGGCGGTGGCGAATATGGCAAGGATTGGCACGATGCCGGTCGCCTTGCCCGCAAGCAGAATGTGTTCGATGATTTCATCGCGGCGGGCGAATATCTCGTTGCGCAAGGCATTACCGCGCCGGGCAAGCTTGCCATCGAGGGGCGCTCCAGGGGCGGGTTTTGGGCCGGCGGTTTCGTCAGCCCGCGGCCAGCCGTGTCCGCCGCCGCCATCCCCGCCGTGGGCGTTATGGATATGCTGCGCTTCAACCGCTTCACGGCGGGGCGCTATTGGGTTGATGACTATGGCGACCCTGCAAAGGAAGCCGATTTCAAGGTGCTGCGCGCCTATTCGCCTTATCATAACATTGCCGAGGGCAAGGCTTATCCGGCGATCCTCGTGACGACGGCGGACACAGATGATCGCGTGGTGCCGGGCCACAGCTTCAAATATGTGGCTGCACTTCAGGCAGCGCATATCGGAGACAAGCCGCACCTCATCCGCATCGAGACGCGGGCAGGGCATGGCACAGGCAAGCCGACTGACAAGATCATCGCGGAAACAGCCGATCTTTGGTCGTTTGTCGCCAAATGGACGGGGCTTGTCGTCAAGCAGCTTCCCTGAACGCACGCCTACAGGCTGGTTCAGCATCGCGTCAGTCGGCATGGCGCAATACCACTCCACCGGCGCGTAATTGCCGGCTGTGAGTGGAGAACGATCATGAATATGCTCTCAAAGGCCGCATTGATGGTGACGGCGGGCGCCATGCTGGTCACGGCGCTCCCCGCCGAGGCCCGTCCCAATTATCGCCGCCATCATGATGGAATTGACGCGGGCGATGTGATTGCCGGTGCCCTTATCATCGGAGGCATTGCCGCTGTGGCGTCTGCTGCGTCGTCGGGCAACCGCGACCGCGACAGGGATCGCTGGGATGATCGCAACGACCGCGATTATGATGGCAATGGTTATTACAATAATGGCTATGACGGCCGCACGGCGGTGGCCCAGTGCGTGCGTGCCGCCCAGCGCGAGGCGGCGCGCTATGGCCGCTGGGCGCGCGTGACCGATGTGACGCGTATCGACCGGACACGCGGCGGCTATGAAGTGCGCGGTCGCGTGGTCGTTGAAGAGCGTGACTGGAATCGCGGTTATGGCGCTGGCTGGGATCGCAATGACCGCTGGGGCAATCGCTATGACCGCTATGGCGACGGCTATGACAAGGGCCGTTTCTCCTGCACCACCCGTTTCGGGCAGATTGATGATGTCGATGTGTCGGGTCTGCGTGGTTGACGCTTGAATGAAGGGCCGGTTTCACACACCGGCCCTTTTGCTTTCTGACGCACTGAACTGGACAGAAAGCGGACACCTGCCTATCGGCTCGACATGACCGTCCAGCCATCCGATTCCATCCTCATCGTCGACTTCGGCAGCCAGGTAACGCAGCTCATCGCGCGCCGCGTCCGCGAAGCCGGGGTCTATTCTGAAATCGCGCCGTTCAGCTCGGCACAAGCCGCGTTCGAGCGGATGAAGCCCAAGGGCATCATCCTGTCGGGCGGCCCGGCCTCTGTGCCCGCCAAAGGCTCACCGCGCGCGCCGCAGGCGCTGTTCGATGCGGGTATCCCGATCCTTGGTATCTGCTATGGCCAGCAGACCATGTCGCACCAACTGGGCGGCACGGTTGAACCCGGCGACAGCGGTGAGTTCGGTCGCGCCTTTATCGACATTTCGGAAGAGTGCGCGCTGTTTGAAGGCCTTTGGGAAAAGGGCTCGCGCCATCAGGTGTGGATGAGCCATGGCGACAAGGTAACGGCCTTCGCACCGGGCTTCCGCGTCGTGGCAACCACCGAAGGCGCCCCCTTCGCCGTCATCGCCGATGATGCGCGCCGCTTCTACGGCACGCAGTTCCACCCGGAAGTCGTGCACACGCCCGATGGTGCCAAGCTCATCTCCAACTTCGTCCACAAGGTCTGTGGCCTGAAGGGCGATTGGACGATGGCCGAATTCCGCGCCACCAAGGTTGCCGAAATCCGCGCTCAGGTGGGCGATGGCCGCGTGATCTGCGGGCTTTCGGGCGGCGTTGACAGCTCGGTTGCGGCGATCCTCATCCATGAGGCGATTGGCGACCAGCTGACCTGCGTGTTCGTCGATCACGGCCTGCTCCGCATGGATGAGCGCCGTCAGGTCGAAACCATGTTCCGCGATCATTATCACATCCCGCTCGTCGTGGTGGATGCCGAGGCGCGCTTCATGGCGGGGCTGGCTGGCGTCACAGATCCTGAAAAGAAGCGCAAATTCATCGGCGCGGAATTCATCAACGTGTTCGAGGAAGAGGCCAAGAAGATCGGTGGGGCGGATTTCCTCGCCCAAGGCACGCTCTATCCCGATGTCATCGAAAGCGTGTCCTTCACCGGCGGGCCTTCGGTCACGATCAAGAGCCACCACAATGTTGGCGGCCTGCCCGCGCGGATGAATATGAAGCTCGTCGAGCCGCTGCGCGAATTGTTCAAGGATGAAGTCCGCGTGCTGGGCCGTGAGCTTGGTTTGCCGGATATTTTCGTTGGCCGTCATCCCTTTCCGGGGCCGGGTCTTGCCATCCGTATTCCGGGCGAAGTCACCAAGGAGCGCTGCGACATTCTGCGTAAGGCCGATGCCGTCTATCTTGAGGAAATCCGCAATGCGGGTCTTTATGACGCCATCTGGCAAGCCTTTGCCGTGTTGCTTCCCGTCCGCACCGTGGGCGTGATGGGCGATGGCCGCACCTATGACAGCGTCTGCGCGCTGCGCGCCGTCACCTCGACCGATGGCATGACGGCGGACGTCTTCCCCTTCGACAGCGCCTTCCTAAGCCGCGTTGCCACGCGCATCGTGAACGAAGTGAAGGGCATCAACCGCGTGGTCTATGACTATACGTCAAAGCCGCCGGGCACGATTGAGTGGGAGTGACCCGAATGGCGCTGACGCTCTACGGCATCCCCAATTGTGACACCGTGAAAAAGGCGCGGACCTGGCTTGAGGGCAAGGGCGTCGCCTATGATTTTCACGATTATAAAAAGGCGGGGGCCGATGCCGCGCAGGTCGCGGGCTGGTGTGATGTTCTGGGCTGGGAAACCGTGCTCAATCGCGCCGGCACGACCTTCAAGAAGCTGCCCGATGCCGGCAAGGCCGATCTCAATCAGGCCAAGGCCGTGGCGCTGATGGTGGCGCAGCCTTCGATGATTAAGCGGCCCATTGTTGTGCATCAGGGCGGGTTACTTGCCGGGTTCAAGCCCGATCAGTGGGAAGCTGCGCTCGGCTGATAATTGTTGCGCCGGTCAGGCGGCGTCTGTGTCGCGCGCGAAGGGCTCTGCGATTTTCGCGGAAAGCTTCCACAGGCCAATCGTCATCGCGGTGCCGACGATGCCGTCAAGCGCATAATGCCAGCCGAGATAGATCGAGCCGATCCAGATGAGCAGTGCATAGGCTGAGAGGATAAGGCCCAGCCAGCGCCGGATGGCAAAACCGCCAATCGCAAAGAGAACGGCCATCGACACATGGACCGAAGGCATGGCCGAAATGCCATAGCCGGGCGAATAGCCGCCATTTTCATAGCGGTGCAGCAGCGCCATATGGCCGTAGGGCGTTGTAATGATCGTGCCGGCAGCTTTCGCCATTTCGCCAAGCGCGACGATGCGGTCGTGCAGTTGGGCAAAGCTCGCGTTCGGGCCGATGAAGTGCGGATAATACATGGGGCCAGCCGAGGCGAGCAGCCATGCGCCGACGCCGCCGATCATGATCCACACGCCCAGCCAGCAGCCGATGAGGCGCGCACGGACAAGCGGATCGGCGATCACGGCGGCCCAGAGCACGGGGCAGAACATGAGGAGGGCAAGCCACGCGGCATAGGCCTGATCTACAAGAATCGTGAACCACAGCGACTCGAACAGCGCGTGCATCACTTGCCAAGCGTCATGCCCGGCAAAAAGGAGGCGGTCAGCCGCAGCCAGTGCCGGATCAAACGGGAAGCCCTGCGTCTTGAGCACATATTGCTTGAACATCCCGAAAACGGGAATGGTCGCGCTGGTGACGATGGCCGTCATCAGCATCCATTGGCCGCGGGCATGAAGATGCGGGATGCGGTGGCCGACAAAGCGTTCTGCAAGCCAGACGACGGCTGCGACGATCGACACGCTCACAAAGGGCAGAAACATATACATCCTGAAGCCGAACAGGATTGCGCGTAGCGGCACCGGCGTAACGATGTAGAGGACGACGGCAGCGACGGCGATGACGGAGAGAAGGGCCAGCAGAAAATGCTTTTCGCCAGCAGGCATTGCCCGCTTGAAGCGGAACGCCAAGATTTTCTGGACAAACGACCCTCTGCTCGCCGTTTCGGCAAGCACGGTTGATCGGCTAACGTCGGTCATGTCGCGGTATTCGCCCCCATAAATGGTCGCTCGGACTGTCCGTTGGGTGGCTTTTTTCCCGTTTCCGGCCCAGTCAGCGCGCAGCGCCTATCCGAAATGTGGCGGTGCAGCAAGAAATTGTCGCAAAACTGAAATATTATGCGGCGAGCCGAGTGAATTTGGCCATGGGCTTTGCCTTGGCGATCACCCGGTCTATGAGGGCGACCATGTCCACCACCTCCACGACGCTCACGCTCGACACTTCCACCAGCCGCGCTAACCCGACGCCTTCGCCGATGAAGCGTCTTACGGTGCCGCGTATCCGCCAGCGCAAGGGCGGCGAACCGCTGGTAATGCTGACGGCCTATACCGTGCGTATGGCGCAGATTCTCGATCCGCATTGCGATTTGCTGCTGGTGGGGGATTCGCTTGGTCAGGTGATTTATGGCCTGCCGCACACTGTGGCGGTGACGGGGGGGGAGTTTGCGCCCCCCGGGGCCCCGCTTCTGCGCGGCCGGTTTCCGCCCCCCGCCTCGCCGCCCTCGGCAAGGCGGTGCGCGCACTCGCCA
>CALMVA010000085.1 GCA_937873035.1 uncultured Sphingomonadaceae bacterium
TCCTGTCAGTCGCCGCGATCTTCCAGATCGTCGATGGCGCGCAGGTGATGGGGGCCGGGATGCTGCGCGGCCTGCACGACACCCGCGTGCCGATGCTCTTTGCAGCCTTTGGCTATTGGGTCATTGGTATCGGCGTGGGCGCCGGGCTTGCCTTCAAGATGGGCCTTGAAGGGCTGGGCGTCTGGATCGGACTTGCGAGCGGGTTGGCCGTCGTCAGCGTGCTCATGATCTGGCGCTGGACGCACCGGGAGAAGCTGGGGCTGGTGGGTTAGGGCTGGGCTTTCGGTTTCGTTGCGGCGGGCTTTGCTTTCGCCGTGTCGTTGGCGTCCTTGAGGAGTTGTTGGCTGAGCTCGCTCGATAGTTTGCGAACAGCCAAAATCAGGCCTGAGAAAGCCGCTTCGTCAAAACGAAAATCGAGTTTTCCGTAAGCAGGTTTATCCATCGCAACGTTGTTGAAAATCCAAAATGTATGAGTGGAATGCGTCACATCCACTTCCATGATCGAGTGGACGATAGAATTTCGAATTTTCACCAACTCTCGGCAGTCGTTGATGAGTTTTTTGATTCTGCCGGGATTCTTGAAAGGCGACGGCTGCTTCATGGCATCGTCATGTAGCTCATCTAGCCGTTGTGTAATGCACGCAGTCGTTTGCTTCTTGGTTCGCAGCGCCACCAAGGTGGAATTTATCCAATCCTCGACCTTTGCGAATTCATCCAATAGGTCACTTCTGAAGCAGCAACCCTGCTTCTTTGCGGTCTGTGTCCGCGCAGCCTTGTGCTGCTGCAATTGTGGATCTGCTTCTGCCATGTCGCTGGCATATCGGGTAGGTAGAAAAAAATCGTAAAACGGGAATCTTTCCGCTCCAGAATCCTTGACGCTCCCTGAACCGCTACCCATATGGCTCTGCGTTGGCACTCCTATTTGGTGAGTGCTAATCGACATTCACACTCCAAGAGAGGGTCAAACATATGGCATTTCGTCCGTTGCACGATCGCGTGCTCGTCCGTCGCATTGAAGCCAATGAAAAGACGGCTGGCGGCATCATCATCCCCGACACCGCCAAGGAAAAGCCGCAAGAAGGCGAAATCGTTGCCGCAGGCAATGGCGCCAAGGCTGAAGACGGCAAGGTGACGCCGCTCGACGTCAAGGCTGGCGACAAGGTTCTGTTCGGCAAGTGGTCGGGCACCGAAGTCAAGGTTGATGGCGAAGACCTGCTGATCATGAAGGAATCGGACATCCTCGGCATCATCAGCTGAGGTTGAAACCATCCCCGTCATGCCAGCGCAGGCTGGCATCTCTCGACAGATACAGACCCCAGCCTTCGCTGGGGTGACGAAACAAAAGGAGCATCCACATGGCTGCAAAAGACGTAAAATTCGGTCGCGACGCGCGTGAGCGCATCCTGCGCGGCGTTGATATCCTTGCCGATGCGGTAAAGGTCACGCTTGGCCCCAAGGGCCGCAATGTCGTTATCGACAAGTCGTTCGGCGCACCGCGCATCACCAAGGACGGCGTTTCGGTCGCCAAGGAAATCGAACTCAAGGACAAGTTCGAAAACATGGGCGCCCAGATGCTGCGCGAAGTCGCCTCAAAGGCGAACGACGCAGCTGGTGACGGCACCACGACCGCGACCGTTCTCGCTCAGGCGATCGTGCGCGAAGGCATGAAGTCGGTTGCTGCCGGCATGAACCCGATGGACCTGAAGCGCGGCATCGACCTCGCAGTCACCAAGGTTGTCGAAGACCTCAAGGGCCGTTCGACCCCGGTTGCCGGTTCGTCGGAAATCGCACAGGTCGGCATCATCTCGGCCAATGGCGACGTGGAAGTCGGCAGCAAGATTGCCGAAGCCATGGAAAAGGTCGGCAAGGAAGGCGTCATCACCGTCGAGGAAGCCAAGGGCCTCGAATTCGAACTCGATGTCGTTGAAGGCATGCAGTTCGACCGCGGCTACCTGTCGCCCTACTTCATCACCAACCCGGAAAAGATGCAGGTCGAACTCGCTGACCCCTACATCCTCATCCACGAAAAGAAGCTCTCGAACCTGCAGGCGATGCTCCCGATCCTGGAAGCCGTCGTCCAGTCGGGCCGCCCGCTTCTCATCATCGCGGAAGACATTGAAGGCGAAGCGCTCGCAACGCTCGTCGTCAACAAGCTGCGCGGTGGCCTGAAGGTCGCTGCCGTCAAGGCTCCGGGCTTTGGTGATCGTCGCAAGGCGATGCTTGAAGACATCGCGATCCTGACCAAGGGCGAGATGATTTCGGAAGACCTCGGCATCAAGCTTGAAACCGTTACGCTCGGTATGCTCGGCCAGGCCAAGCGCGTCACCATCGACAAGGACAACACGACCATCGTCGACGGTGCCGGTGAAGCTGACGCCATCAAGGCCCGCACCGAAGCGATCCGCCAGCAGATCGACATCACGACCAGCGACTATGACCGCGAAAAGCTGCAGGAACGTCTTGCCAAGCTTGCGGGCGGCGTTGCCGTGATCAAGGTTGGCGGTGCGACTGAAGTCGAAGTGAAGGAACGCAAGGACCGCGTTGACGATGCGCTGCACGCAACCCGTGCCGCTGTTGAAGAAGGCATCGTTCCCGGTGGTGGCACGGCGCTTCTCTATGCAACCAAGGCTCTCAACGGCCTCAAGGGTGCAAACGACGACCAGACCCGTGGCATCGACATCGTCCGCAAGGCGATCGAAGCTCCGATCCGTCAGATCGCGGCGAACGCCGGTCATGACGGTGCTGTCGTCGCTGGCAACCTGCTGCGCGAAGACAAGGAAGACCAGGGCTTCAACGCTGCAACCGACACCTATGAAAACCTGAAGGCCGCTGGCGTCATCGACCCGACCAAGGTCGTGCGCACGGCGCTTCAGGATGCGGCATCGGTTGCCGGCCTCCTCATCACGACGGAAGCCGCCATCTCGGAAGCGCCCGAAGACAAGCCTGCCATGCCCGCAATGCCGGGTGGCATGGGCGGCATGGGCGGCATGGACTTCTAAGTCCGCCGATCAGTCGAAAAGGAAGGGCCGGGGAGCAATCTCCGGCCCTTTTCTATTGCGCGTTGGCCGGGGCTTCGGGCTCAGGATCGCGCGGCAGGTCCGCTGCGTTGTTGGCCTTGTCGAGCATTTCGGCGGCATCGTCGAGCGCCTGTGCCTCGCTTTGCGTCACGCCGCCGGGGGCAGGAGCCTCACCGCCGCCACAGCCTGCCAGCAGGAGCGGAATTATAGCTGACGCCAATCTGGAATGTCGCATCACAATGTCCTGAAAAGGAAAGGGGCCACATCCCGAACAAGGATGCAGCCCCTCTGTAAAGCGTTCAAGCCCGAAGGCGAGATTACTTGGCAGCTTCCTTGGCTGCGTCGGCGGCAGCGCCAGCAGCGCCCTTGGCAGCTTCGGCAGCGGCGCCAGCCGCATCCTTGGCTGCGTCGGCAGCGTTCACGGCGGCATCGGCAGCGTTGGTGGTGGCGTTGGCAGCTTCGCTCACGGCGCCCATGGCGTCGTTGCTGACGGCTTCCATCGTGTCATTGGCGGCGGCTTCCGCGTTGGCGGCTTCGTCAGCAGCCTTTTCACCGCAAGCAGCAAGGCCCATCGAGGCCGCGAGAACGAAAGAAAGAACGATCGACTTCTTCATGGGAAACCCCTCCCGTTGAAACGGAATGAAACAAATTCCGGCGGCAAGGCACAGCGCCTTCCGGGTCGGCTCGCATGGGGTAACGCCTCCAATTTGGCTTGGCAATCGTATTTTTGGGGCAGTTTCTGGCGTATGTTAACCGCTAAAATGCCGGTGGTTGACTAGATATAAAGATTTCTTTATGTCCTTATGTCATGACGAAGATGCTCGATATATTCCGTGCGCTGGCTGATCCTACGCGCCTTCGTATTGTTCAACTGTTGCGGACGATGGAGCTTTCAGTGGGGGAGCTTGCGCAGGTGCTGGCGCAAAGCCAGCCCAGAGTTTCTCGCCATATCAAGATCTTGTGTGATGCCGGCGTCGCTGAGCGGCGCAAGGAAGGAAGCTGGGTGTTCATCGGCCCCGGCGCCAACGAGACGACTGGCCCGCTCTTTGTAGCGTTCGATGCATGGTTTGAGGCGCAGGGGGAAGATCACTGGCACGTCGCCGATGCCGCCCGGCTTGCCGCTGTTCGCGCGGATCGTGCGGCAGCGGCGGAGCGTTATTTTTCCGATCATGCCGAACAGTGGGATTCGTTGCGCTCGCTCCATGTGCCCGAAAGCGAAGTCGAGTCCGCCATGCGCGCGCTGCTCGGCGCTGCGCCGCTTGGCACCCTCATCGACATTGGCACTGGCACGGGCCGCATGATCGAATTGTTCGCGCAGGATGCGGACAACGCCATCGGCATTGATCGCAGCCCGGAAATGCTCCGCGTTGCGCGCGGCAAGCTGACGGCATCGGGCGCGGAGGGGTGGGAATTGCGGCAAGGCGACATCATGGCGCTGCCGCTTGGCGATGGTGCCGGTGATACGGTGGTGTTGCATCAGGTGCTGCATTATCTCCCCGCGCCAGAGCCTGCGCTCGCCGAAGTGGCGCGGCTGGTGAAGCCGGGCGGGCGACTGCTGGTCGTTGATTTCGCGCCACACGGTCATGAGGAATTGCGCACGCAGGATGCCCATGCCCGCCTCGGTTTTTCGGACGATCAAATGGTGCAGTGGCTCAAATTTGCCGGGCTTGAAATGGTGCAGATCAAACAACTTGAGGGGAGTGAATTGACGGTGAAGCTATGGCTCGCACATCGAAAGCCGCAAGCTGGGCTGAAAGTGGTGACGGCATGAGTGTGTCGCTTCGCAGCCTCCAGGAAGCGCGCCGTGCGCTTGATACGTCGCTCTTTGCCGATCTCGCAGGCGATGCGCGGGTGTCGTTCGAGTTCTTTCCGCCCAAGACGGAGCGGATGGAAGAGCAGCTTTGGGAGACGTTCAAGACGCTGGAGCCGCTTGGCCCGCGCTTCGTATCCGTAACCTATGGCGCAGGCGGATCGACGCGCGAGCGCACCCACGGCACGGTTGCGCGGATTGCGTCGGAATCGCACATTCCGGCGGCAGCGCATCTGACCTGTGTCGCGGCAAGCAAAGCTGAAATCGCCGAAGTCGCGCAGAATTATTGGGAGGCGGGCGTCCGCCATATCGTCGCCTTGCGCGGCGATCCGCCAGAGCTTGGCCAGCCCTTCGTGCCCCATCCCGATGGTTATGCCTCGGCGGCGGATCTGGTGGCTGGCCTAAGAGATATTGCGCCGTTTGAGATTTCGGTTGCGGCCTATCCTGAAATGCACCCTGAAGCGGCGTCGCCCATGGCAGACCTCGACAATCTGAAGCGCAAGCTGGATGCGGGCGCGACACGGGCGATCAGCCAGTTCTTCTTCTCGCCCGAAGTCTTCTTCCGCTTCTGTGATGAGGCCGCTGCTGCCGGGATAGATGCGGAAATCGTGCCGGGTATCCTTCCTGTTTCAAATGTGGCGCAGGCGCGAAAATTTGCGCAGGCGTGCGGGGCGGCGATCCCGGACTGGATGGACCGACTTTTTGAAGGCCTCGACGATCATCCGCCCGCGCGCCAGCTGATCGCAGCGACGGTCGCGGCTGAAATGAGCCGCCGTCTTTATGCAGGCGGGGTCCGCAACTTCCACTTCTACACGCTCAACCGCGCTGAGTTGAGCTACGCCATCTGCCATCTGCTGGGCCTGCGCCCGCAAGGAGCCAAGTGACCATGACTGCCCGTGACCGCCTGCTTGCCGAAGCCCAGAAACGCATCCTCATCAGCGATGGCGCACAGGGCACCGAGTTTCAGAAAAAAGGGCTGACGGAAGCCGATTATGCCGGCAACCTTGGCCTGTCGCACGAGCAGAAGGGCAATAACGACATTCTTGCGCTGACACGGCCAGACGTGCTGGAAGCCGTGCACCGCGCCTATTTTGAAGCCGGCTCCGACATCAACGAGACCAACACCTTCTCGTCCAACCGGATCAGTCAGGCCGATTATGGGGCTGAACATCTGGTGCGTGAGATCAACATTGCAGCCACGCGCATCGCGCGCAAGGTTGCCGATGAGTTTGAGGCGAAGGACGGCCGTCCGCGTTTCATCGCCGGAGGTGTCGGGCCGACCAACAAGACGCTCTCGCTTTCGCCTGATGTCAACGACCCCGGCTATCGTGAGATCGACTGGGATTTTCTGGTCGATGTTTACAAGGAGCAGATCGAGGCGCTGGTTGAAGGCGGCGTGGACTTTATTCTTGTAGAGACGGTGTTCGACACGCTCAACTGCAAGGCGGCGATCATGGCGGTGAAGCAAGTCGAGGCGGAGCAGGGGCGCGAAATTCCGCTGATGCTTTCGATGACACTCACCGATCTTTCTGGCCGCAATCTCTCCGGCCACACGGTCGAGGCGTTCTGGTATGCCGTCAAGCACGCGCGGCCCGTGACGATTGGCCTCAATTGCTCCTTTGGGGCAGAGCAACTGCGCCCACACGTCAAGCTTCTGTCGGGCATCGCGGATACGCTCATCATGGTCTATCCCAACGCCGGGCTGCCCAATGAGCTTGGACAATATGACGAGCTCCCGCACGAAACCGCAGCTTTCCTCAAAGAATGGGCAGATGCCGGGCAAGTGAACATTCTCGGCGGATGCTGCGGCTCGACGCCGGACCATATTGCCGCGATGGCCAAGGCCGTTGCGGGGCTTGCGCCGCGCGTGATCCCTACACCGGAGGTCAAGACGCGGCTTGCCGGGCTTGAACCCATGACAATCGCCGCCTGAACCCGCACCGACCAGCATTTGGAACAGACTGACGTGACTACTTCTCAAACAGCAACCTTCGTCAATGTGGGCGAACGCACCAACGTTACCGGCTCGGCGGCGTTCAAGAAGCTTATCCTTGCCGGGGACTATGCCAAGGCCGTGGAGGTTGCGCGCCAGCAGGTTGAAAACGGCGCGCAGATCATCGACGTGAACATGGATGAAGGGCTGCTCGACGCCGTTGAGGCGATGACCACCTATCTCAAGCTGATCGCTGCCGAGCCAGACATTGCGCGTGTTCCTGTCATGATCGACAGCTCCAAATGGGAGGTCATCGAGGCTGGTCTGAAATGCGTTTCAGGCAAGCCGGTCGTCAACTCGATCAGCATGAAGGAGGGCGAAGAGGCTTTTCTTGACCACGCCCGCAAATGCCTTGCCTATGGCGCGGCGGTCGTCGTCATGGCATTTGACGAGAAGGGGCAGGCGGATACGAAGGACCGCAAGGTCGAGATTTGCGAGCGCGCCTACAAGCTGCTGGTCGGCATCGGCTTTCCGCCTGAAGACATTATTTTCGATCCCAATGTTTTCGCGGTGGCGACTGGGATTGAAGAGCATAATAATTATGGTCTCGATTTCATCGAGGCCGCGCGCGAAATCAAGGCGCGCTGCCCGCACGTCCATATTTCGGGCGGGCTTTCAAACCTCTCTTTCAGTTTCCGTGGCAATGAGCCTGTGCGCCGCGCGATGCACAGCGTTTTCCTCTACCACGCCATTCCGGCCGGCATGGATATGGGCATCGTCAATGCGGGCCAGCTTGATGTGTATGACACGATCGACGCGGAACTGCGCGAGGCGTGCGAGGATGTGGTTCTCAATCGCCGTGACGATGCGACCGAGCGGCTGATTGCACTTGCCGAACGCTTCAAGGGCACCGACGCGGCGGCTGAAAAGGCAGCCGAGGAATGGCGCGGCTGGGAAGTAACCAAGCGGCTGGAACACGCGCTGGTGAAGGGCATAGACGCCTATATCGTCGAGGATACGGAAGAGGCACGGCAACTGGCTGCGCGCCCTATCGAGGTCATCGAAGGTCCGTTGATGGACGGCATGAATGTCGTCGGCGATCTGTTCGGCTCAGGCAAAATGTTCTTGCCGCAAGTCGTCAAATCCGCGCGCGTGATGAAAAAGGCCGTCGCGCACCTCATCCCCTTTATCGAGGCCCAAAAGGAAGCAGGCGCCAAGGCCAAGGGCCGCATCATCATGGCGACGGTGAAGGGCGATGTGCACGACATCGGCAAGAACATCGTCGGCGTGGTGCTCCAGTGCAATGGCTATGAAGTCATAGACCTTGGCGTCATGGTGCCATGGACCGACATTCTGAAGGCGGCGAAAGACAATGACGCCGACATCATCGGCCTGTCGGGCCTCATTACGCCCTCACTCGACGAGATGGTGACCGTTGCCGAGGAAATGCAGCGTGCTGGCTTTACCATTCCGCTGATGATCGGCGGTGCGACGACCTCTAAGGTGCATACCGCGCTTCGCATCGATCCCGCATATGAAGGGCCGGTCATCCATGTGCTTGATGCCAGCCGTGCCGTGGGCGTTGCCTCGCAACTCCTCTCCGATACGCAGCGTGATGGCTTTGTTGCGGCAACAGCGGCGGATTATCAGCACGTCCGCGATGTGCGCGCGGGTAAGGAGGCAAGTGTCTTGCTTTCGCTTGAAGACGCGCGCGCCAACGCCTTCCGCGCGGAGATGAATCATAAAGCGCCGCCGCCGGAGCAGCCGGGCCTTCACGTCCTTGCCGATTGGAGCCTTGCCGATCTGCGCGCGTGCATCGATTGGACGCCGTTCTTCCGGGCGTGGGAACTGCATGGCACATATCCGACCATTCTTGACGATGCGGTCGTTGGGGAAAGCGCGCGCAGCCTGTTTGCCGATGCCAACAAGATGCTCGACCAGATCATCGCGGAAAAATGGTTGACGGCAAAAGGCGTGGTCGGGCTATGGCCATGCGCGCGGGAAGGGGATGATGTCATTATCCATCTCGCCGAAGAAGAGCGCCATGTGACGCTAAGCTTCCTGCGCCAGCAGATCCGCAAGAGCCGTGATCGCGCCAATATGTGTCTAGCCGATTTCATCAGCCTCGATGGCGATTGGCTGGGCGGTTTTGCCGTTGGCATCCACGGTATCGAGCCGCATATCGCGCGCTTCAAGGCGGCGCATGACGATTATCAGGATATTCTCCTCAAGGCGCTGGCGGATCGTTTTGCCGAAGCCTTTGCAGAGCGGCTGCATCAGCACGTTCGCACCACCTTATGGGCGTATGCGCCTGGCGAGCAGCTGACCAATGAGGCGCTCATCAAGGAAGAATATCGCGGCATTCGCCCGGCACCTGGCTATCCCGCGTGCCCAGACCACAGCCTGAAGCCGATTTTGTTCGATCTGCTCAAGGCGGGTGACACAGCAGGGCTGGTTCTGACCGAAAGCTATGCGATGCTCCCGACGGCGGCGGTGTCAGGCTTTTACTTTGGCCATCCCGATAGCGAATATTTTGGCGTCGCGCGGATCGGGCAAGATCAGTTGCAGGATTATGCGGCGCGGCGCGGCGTTGATATTGAAACGGCGACGCGCTGGCTTCGGCCCAATCTCGATTGAGACAAAAAAGCCCGCCCGGAAAATCGGGCGGGCCCTTTGCCCTGCGTGACAACAGGTGTCAGGCGAAGGTGATGCGCGCGCTCTGGCTGCGGCGACGCATTGCAGCGCCGACCATGCCGAAGCCTGCGAGCATCATCGCCCAGGCTGCGGGTTCAGGAACGCCACCACCAACAACCGAATTGTAAGAGAAGTTCTGATAGCGAACGCCCGAAGAGTCGTTGTTGTCGAAGAATGTCAGCCCCTTGAAGTTGCCAAGCCCGTTGAGGTTGTAAATGTTGTAGCCGCTAAGCATGGTGATCTGGGTCGAGCCAAGCACGCTTCCGTTCGCTGCGAACGATACCACCTTCACGGTGCTTCCTGCCTCCGCCGAACCCATTGTGAAGGTCAGGCTGTCTGCCAGGCTGTCAAACAGAATGGAAAGCGGTGCTGCATTGTCCGGCTGGGACAGCAGGGAGTTGCTTGCCGGAGAAACGCCCGGATCCCAGAAGGCGACCATAATCGAACCGGAGGGCGCCAGCGAAAGCGGGCCGGTGGGTGAACCGCTGATACCATTTCCGCCGACGACGCTCTGCCCGGCGAATGTCTGTGCAAAGCTGCCGCCCGGAGCGTTGATTTGCGCTCCCGTCGTCGCGCCGCTGAGGTCAATGTTGACGGTTGCGGCCTGTGCACTGACGGAAAGGCTCATGGCGTATGCAACCAACGCGATGCTCAATTTCGTATTCATGACTGCCTCCAATGGAAAGAGATGAGGGGATTAAGCGGTTGCGACCTTGTTACGTTTGCGCATTGCAGCGCCGGCGATGCCGAAGCCTGCGAGCATCATCGCCCAGGCTGCGGGTTCAGGAACGCCATTGCCGCCGCGCGTGAAGTAATCAATCTTGAGATTGTCGAGACCCCATGACTCGTCATCGCCAGCTTGCCAGCCAGCGCCCGAAGCCTGCCAGCCGATCGTGAGCGTAGAGCCCGTGTGTGCGAAGGTCTTCGACCAATCAACCAGCGTATCGCAATAGAATTGGTGGCCATCGACCTGAGCGCATTGCGCAAGTGCTGACCCACCGCCGAAATCCCATATATTGCCGCTGGCGTTGGCGGCAGTCAGCGAGGCGACGAGGTTGCCATCAATGAAGATGTCGAGATTGTCGGGCGTCACGCCACCATTGCCATTGCGGCTGTCCCAGCTGTCCAGCAGGCCGAGAATGGAGGAAACCGACACGGTATCATGCGCGCCAAGGCCCGTGAAGGTCAGTTTGGTCATTGTGGCAGGGTTGCCGCCCGTCGCGTTGCGATAATATTTGCCGTTCCAGCCCGCGGCATTCCATGTGCCAGCATCCGCCGTGCGAAAATCGTTCGTGTCACCGCTCACGGCGAGCGAGATGCCGCTTCCAAGGACAATGCCGCTATCAAAATCATTGTGGTATACAACAGCTGCATTGCCCGGCGCGGCGAGGGCTGATGCAAGAAGGGCTGAAACAATCGCAAGTTTACGCATCGCAAAAATCCTCGTTGGTCGGATACTGAGCCGACTGGAAATGTTTTGCGACCGTAAGCGGGTGCGTGCGTTCAAAAGACTCACGCTGTTTTGTTAACGGATTGTAACCATATTGGCCGTGTTGCGTAAAGGCGCAAAACAGGACGCCGTTACAAGCGTCCTGTTTTGAGACGGGTTTTGCCTATCGCTGCGATTTTTTTGACGGTGGCGGAACGG
Organism: uncultured Sphingomonadaceae bacterium; assembly: GCA_937873035.1. Lineage (GTDB taxonomy): Bacteria > Pseudomonadota > Alphaproteobacteria > Sphingomonadales > Sphingomonadaceae > Aquisediminimonas. The sequence goes on from CALMVA010000085.1 coordinate 11,103, forward strand.
TGATCTTGCGGGTTTCACCCGAATTTCCGGGGAATCCGGTGAACATGGCTTCAACAAGATTGGGCACAAGATAAGTCAGATCGTCGTTGAGCGACTGGGCCTGCGCCTTGCCTTCAAACACACGTTCGCTGGTGCCCGCACGCTCGATCTTGAGGTCAAGCTGGCTTGTATAGACGGTGTAGCTTTCCACATTGTCATAGCCGCCGGGTCCAAACAGCCAGGGATCGTAGAAGCCGGGGTAATAGCCGTAATAGCGCGAGGGATAACCACGCCCCCAAAAGCCTATGCTGCTGCACCACGGATCAAAATAGCTGTAGCACCGATCATAGTTGGAGGTGGGCGCACTGCGGAGCTTTTCCTTGCCCTTGTCCACCCCATAATCAAGGCTGACGACAAGATTGGATGCTTCGCCGGTCGCGGCCTCATGATAGCCAAGCGCCGTCAGCTTGCCGGAGACGAGGCGGGCATAGCTCGCAAATTCAAGGCCGCCATCGAGCGCGGGGTCAGCAGCCTTGATGGTGAAGGTTTGGCCCTGGGCTGCGGGCATCGCCTGAAAGCGGCTGACCTTGGCATCAAAATTCTGCGCGCAGCCGGCAGCACCCAGCAGGGCGAGCGGCGCAGCGATGCGGACAAACGAATTCATACGCGACATGATTTTCATTCCCCATTGCGACTCAGGCGCTTGTGCCAGACCGCGTGTTGCAAGCGTAAGGTCGGCTCGTTGTGCTGAATAGAGGTTGAATGGGTTGACCTAGCGTTGCAACCCCAATGCCCCATAAGTGGCGGCGAGGGTTGGGGCGGCAAGCGTGGCGGCCTTTTCACCACCCTTGGTCAAAATGGCGTCGAGCGTGGTCGTATCGGCCTTCAGCGCGTTAAAGCGATCCGTGATCGGTCGAAGCACTTCAATCAGCAATTCGCCAAGCGCAGGCTTAAAGGCGCCAAAGCCTTGCCCGCCAAAGCGCGCCAGCACTGCATCCACGCTTTCATCGGCGATTGCAGCATAGATGCCGACAAGGTTCTGCGCTTCGGGGCGGCCTTCCAGCCCATCCTTGCTGCTCGGCAGCGATTCAGGGTCGGTCTTGGCCTTCTTCACTTTCTGCATGATGGTATCAGCATCGTCCGTCAGGTTGATGCGGCTCATGTCCGACGGGTCTGACTTCGACATTTTAGAAGATCCATCGCGCAGGCTCATGATGCGCGCGGCGGCGGGCGGAATGATTGGCTCCGGCAGGGTGAAGACCTCAGCCTCGTAATCGGTGTTGAACTTCTGGGCGATGTCGCGGGCAAGCTCCAGATGCTGCTTCTGGTCTTCCCCCACGGGCACGTGGCTTGCCTGATACAGCAGCACGTCGGCTGCTTGCAGCACGGGGTAGGCGTAAAGCCCGACGCTCACGCCTTCGCGGTTTTTGCCCGCCTTGTCCTTGAACTGCGTCATGCGGTTCAACCAGCCGATGCGCGCGGTGCAGAAGAGCAGCCATGCAAGCTCGGCATGGGCGGGCACACGGGCCTGATTGAAGAGGATCGAACGTTCTGGATCAATGCCGCTGGCGATGAGGGCTGCGGCCATTTCGCGCGTGTTGGCCGCCAATTCTTCAGGCCTGTTGTAAACGGTGATCGCGTGGAGATCGGCGAGAAAATAGAGCTTGTCGCCTTCCATCTCGTCCTGCATCCGCACCCAGTTGCGGATCGCCCCCAGATAATTGCCGAGGTGAAGATTGCCGGTGGGCTGGATGCCGGAAACGACGCGCATGGTGAGTGACTTCCTTTTGGGCAGGCGGTTGGACTCGCCTGCCGGTTATGCTCTGGATGGAGAGCGCCCGATGCCCGCTTGTCCGCGTTTTCGCAAGGGGGAGGGGCCTAGCGGGCCTTTTGGATCATCGCCTTCAACTTGTCGGCCTGCCGCACCCAGGCCGCTTCATGCGCCGTGCTCCAGCTGTCGCCCGATGCCATGCTGACTGCGCGCACGAGCATATCGACAAATGCCTCATACTCACCGAGCGCAAAGTCCCCATAATTGCGATGGTTGAAAACCAGTGCTGCGATCTGGAACCACACCCATTTCTCATCAGTCGCAAGGCCGTAGAGCATATCGAGCGTCTCGTTGGTCATACGCGGCTGGGCTGCTTCTTCGCTGTAAAAGAGCGGGCGCCGATCAGGATAAGCTGCAAAAAACTGTGCGAAAACGGCTTCGCGCAAATCGGTGCCGCTGTCCGCTGCGGCGAGCAGGTTTTGCTCCATCAGTTCTGCGTCGGTCATGTGCCCTCCTGTATGACGAGCAGGTTACACGCCCGGCGTAATGTCACCAGCGGGAAATGCGGAGCGTTATTCTTCTGCGGACGCAGCGGGCTCGCGGCGGCGGAGCAGCACCAGCACATCATCGCGGTCAATGGCGCCAATCATCCAGCCAAGGCAGAAATAAACGATCCCGCCAGAGCCGATCAGCGCCGAAAGCGCGGCCATGCGCTGAATGGTCGAGCCATCAAACCACGCCCCGATGATGCGGTTCACGAGATAAAGCGTCGCACCCATGGCAAGTGCTGCAATGAACTGCTTGGTCACGCGATTGGCGACGTGGCGCGAGATCTGGAAGTGCCCGCGCCGCCGCAAGGTGATGTAGAGCATGGCGCAATTGAGCCACGCCGTCAGCATCAGCGCGATCGCAAGGCCATACAGCCCGAACGATGGGATAAGCGCGAAGTTGAGTGCGATGTTGGCAGCCAGCACCCACATGGCGATGCGCAGCGGCGTCTTGGTGTCTTCACGGGCAAAGAAGCCCGGTGTCAGCACTTTCACCAGAACATAGGCAGGAAGGCCAAGCGCGATGATGCCGAGCGTGGTTCCGGTCGTGATCGCATCTGCGGTGTGGAACTGCCCGCCGCGAAACAGCGCGGTCACGAGCGGAACGCCCGCTGCGGCAAAGGCGACAGCGGCAGGAAGTGTCAGCAGCATCCCCAGTTCAAGTGCCTGGTTCTGGATTTTCTGCGCTTCATCGGGCTTGCCCTGATCGACGAATTTGCTGATCGAAGGGAGAATCGCCGTGCCAAGCGCGGTGCCGATGATGCCAAGCGGCAACTGGTTCAGGCGGTCGGCATAGTTGAGATGTGCCATCGAGCCTTCGGCAAGATAGCTGATGAACTGCGTGTCGATGAGAATACTCACCTGATAGACGCCTGCCGCGAATGTCGCAGGGATGACGACGCGGAAGAACTGGCGCACGCCCGGCGTCATCTTCGGTTTACGTAGCTTGAGTGAAATTCCGGCCTTAAGGGCTGCCCACCAGACCAGCGCAAGCTGCACCACGCCGCCAATGACGACCGCCACGGCCAGCGCATGGGCGCTTGCGGCACCGCCATCGCGCACGACGAGAAGGGCGATGAGCATCGCCAGATTGAGCAGCGCGGGCGCAAAGGCCGCTGCTGCGAATTTGTGCATCGAATTCAGCACGCCCGAATAAAGTGAGACGAGACTGATGAGCATCAGATAGGGGAAGGTGATGCGCGACAGGCTTGTCGTCAGCGCAAATTTGGCCTCCTCACCAGCATAGCCAGAGGCGAGCAGCCAGACGAGCACAGGCATGGCGATTTGCCCGATGATCGTAAAGAGGAAGAGCGCGGGCAGAAAGACGGCCAGCACTTCTTCCGAAAAGCGCCGCGCCTCGTCCATTCCGCCCTCGCCATGGTAGCGTTGGCTGAAGAGCGGAACAAAGCCGGCGGAAAAGGCACCTTCGCCAAAAAAGCGGCGGAAGGTGTTGGGAAGCCGGAAGGCCACCAGAAAGGCGTCCGCAAACATATTGGCGCCCAGGATGCGCGCCATGACCATTTCGCGGGCGAACCCCAAGACGCGGCTGACCATGGTCAGCCCGCCGATGGTTCCGATGGCTTTTCCGAGCTTCACGGGGCGGCTTAGGCGTTGCCCTCAGCGCCAAGGCCTTCGCCTTGCTGCGCCGCCAATTCAGCCTGCTGAAGGAAGAGCGTTCCGAAATCGATGGGATCGAGCATCAGCGGCGGGAAACCGCCATCGCGCACGGCGTCAGCAAGGACGCGACGGGCGAAGGGGAAGAGCATGGCAGGGGCCTGTGCCAGCAGGATGGGCGCCATCTGGTCTTCGGGAATGTTGCGGATGCCAAAGAGGCCCGCATAGACGAGTTCCACCTGAAACGCCGTCTTGTCGGCGCTTTTGGCGAGCACGTTGATCTTGAGCGACACTTCATGCACATCGTCAGCAACCTGAGCGTTGCCGATGTTGAAGTTCACATCGATCTGCGGTTGGCCCTGCCACTGGAAAACTGCCGGGGCGTTGGGGTTTTCGAAAGAAAGATCCTTCACATATTGCGAGATAACGCCAACAGCGGGCATCGTATCTTCACCGTTGGGAAGGGGATCGTTGATCTGGTCAGCCATGCTAAAACTTTTCCTGCTTTCGTTGCGGGTTAAACGGGCGGGTAAAACGGGGCAGCGCCCGCGCGATCATTTGGCGGGGCGCGTAGCAGGCGGCAAGGTCAGGGGCAATGGGGTAAGGTGACGGCGCAGTTTTCGAACTAATCGGCAAACGGACCATTTGAAAGCACGGCACGAACGCCCTATGTTGGCTGCACGAAAGGTAAAGCACGTGGTTGAAACGATACTCTTTGCGATGGTGGCGGCTTTTTTGGGGCTGCGTCTCTTTTCGGTGCTCGGCAAGCGCACCGGTCATGAGCAAACCATGCGCAAGCCCGCAGAAGAACCCGTTGCGGCACCTGCGCCAAGCGCAACACCTGAATTGCGCGAAACGGCCCAGCTGCGTGTGGCCGATGCTGAAATGCTCGATGTGCCTGCAACCGCTGGTGTTCGCGCCATTGCGGCGGCGGATGGCCGTTTCCACCCGATCGATTTTCTTGAAGGCGCAAAGTCTGCCTATGCGATGATCCTTGAAGCCTTCTGGAAGGGCGATGCTGCGGCGCTCGCCCCCTATGTGTCGGCGGATGTCCATCAGAGCTTTGTGGATGCCATTGCGGTGCGCGAGGAGGCCGGAGAGGTTCTGGACAATCGTCTGGTGCGGATTGACCGCGCGGCGATTGCGTCGGCGGCGCTCGACGGCAAGATCGCGCGCATCACCGTGCGCTTTGATGCAGATATTGCGGCCGTGACGCGCAATGGGGAGGGGGAAGTTGTCGCCGGGTCGCTGACCGACGCGATCGAAACGCACGACGAATGGACCTTCGAACGTGAAGTTCGTGCGTCTGATCCCAACTGGATTCTTGTCGATACCGACGAAGCCGCCTAATTCGGCTCTCATGAGCCGTAATCTTGTTTCTATAGTGGGCATGGCGCTGTCGCTGGCTGCGTGCAGCACGCGCCTTGTGCCAGAAGGGCCGCGCCCAGCGCCCAAACCGCCCGTTTCCCGCCCGGTGCCGCCGGTGACGCCCGCAACGCCACCCAAGGTGACGGTGCCTCCGGCTCCTGCGCCAGCGTCTCCTGCTGCGCCCAAACTGCCGGATGCGCGCTCTGCGGGTGTTACGGCAGGGCCCGATCTGGCGAGTTTTGGCATTACAGAAGAAGGCGCATTGCGCGCGCTTGGTGCCTTCCAGCTTTCCTGCGGCGCGCTGCAACGCCGCACCGACGGTTCGGGTTTGACGCGGGGAAGCGATTGGGCAAAGGCGTGTGCGGCAGCCCCTGCCTCTGGCGGGTCGCGCGGGCGCGCGCTCCAATTCTTCACCGATTATTTCGAGGTTGTTCGCGTCGGCGAAGGCAAGCTTTTCGCGACAGGCTATTATGAGCCTGAAATTGCGGGATCTCGCACCCAGTCTGCCGCATATGCCGTGCCGATCTACAAGCGCCCGGCAGATATTGTCGATGTTGATCTTGGTCTGTTTTCTGATGAATTGAAGGGCAAGCGCATCAAGGGCCGCGTGCAGGGTGCCGCGCTCATTCCCTATGCCGATCGCGCTGAGATTGAGCAGGGCTGGCTTGCCGGGCGCGGGCTGGAACTCGCCTGGGCCGCTGATCCGGTCGAGTTCTTCTTTTTGCAGGTGCAAGGTTCGGGGCGGCTTCGTTTGCCAGACGGAACGATCATGCGGATCGGTTATGATGGGCAGAATGGCCGGGATTATACCGGCATAGGCAAGCTGATGCGCGATCGTGGACTGCTGGGGCCGACGCAAACATCGATGCAAGGCATTATGGACGTATTGCGCGCCAACCCGGTTCAGGGGCAAGCGATCATGCAAGAGAACAAAAGCTGGGTGTTCTTCAAGGAACTGACCGGCGCGGGGCCGCTGGGGGCGCTGGGCTTGCCGGTCACGGGGCGGGCGAGTGTTGCCGCCGATCCCAAATTTGTGCCGCTTGGCGCGCCGGTCCTCATCGCGGGGGATCGGGCAGAGGCGAATGGTCTGTGGGTCGCGCAGGATACAGGCGGGGCGATCAAAGGCGCCAACCGCTTTGACACCTTCTGGGGCGCGGGCACCGAGGCGCGCACCATTGCGGGCGGTATGTCTGCGCGGGGCAGTGCCTATCTGCTCCTCCCCAAAGGCACGCTGGAGCGGCTTAAGGCGGAGGCGACCATTGCGGGGGCGGCACCTCAGCGCTGAGGAGCTGGCCATCTGGGCGCGCGTGGCTCGCACGGCACGGCCACTTCCGGGCAAGGACAGGGCGTTTGCGGGGCATGACCTGACGCCGGAACCGATTGCTATGGAGCGGGCCGCCAAATCGGCGCCCCATCGTCCTGGGCATCCTCCCGCGCGTCCCGTGCGCCCGGCCGAAGCGCGTCCGCGCGGCGACACGCTTGATGGCAGCTGGGACAAGCGCATCCAGAAGGGCGATCTCCAGCCCGATATAAGCATTGATCTTCACGGCGAAACGCTCGCCTCCGCCCATGTGCGGCTCAACCGGGGGCTGGATGCCGCCATCCGCCGGGGAGACCGCGTGGTGCTGCTCGTGACAGGCAAAGCCGCGGCAGACAATCCACGCCTGCCGCCTACCAGCCGGGGCGTCATTCGAGCGTCGGTCGCGGATTGGCTGGCGGCCTCGCATCATTCAGACCGGATTGCCGCCATTCGCAACGCGCATCCGCGGCATGGTGGCGCCGGGGCGTTGTATATCATCCTGAGACGGTCGCGTTAACCACGCTATTCCGTCATTTTCTGGCCCGATGGCAGGCAAATGTTAATCCATTTGGGATATGTCTGCTCAATGGGGATCAGCTCATTTTTCAGAGCAAAACAGCGGGAACTTCGCGGGATGCAAGGCAATGCCTTGAAATTGCAGGCGTTTGGATTTGCGATCAGCATCGGGCTGGTCGCTTTCCTGCTGTCGAGCTTTTCCGAGTTCGACAATACGACGCATGGTCTATCGCTTCGCAACCCGATCATCATCGCGCTGGCGTGCGGCGTTCTCGCATGGGGGGCGGCGGATCGCCTGATTTCGCTGGTCACCTCATCGATCGATGCTGCCGTGAGCCGATTGTCGGCAGCCGCACAGGGCGATCTCGTTTCGCCTTTGCCTGAAGACCTCGATTCGACGCTGCCCGACCTTTCCCAATCGCTCGGCGAATTGTTTGAGCACGTCCGCAGCAATATCGAGCACGTCAATTCAATCGCGCTGTTTGATCCTGTGACGGCGCTGGCCAACCGGCTGCACTTCCGCAACGAGACCGAAGCCTCGCTCGCGCGCGCGCCGGCGGACCGGGTAGATGCGCTACTGTTCATTGATCTCGATAACTTCAAAAACGTCAACGATACGCTGGGCCATGCAGCGGGCGATCAGCTGCTCATCATGATCGCCAATCGTCTGCGCTCGATCTTTCCGGCGGCGGGTGTGCGGGGTTCGCAGCCCGTTCTTGGTCGCCTTGCGGGGGATGAATTCACGTCGTTCATTCCAGATGTGAATTCATCAGAAAAAGTATGTGCCTTGGCGAACCTTGTTTTGCGGGCTCTGAGTGAACCTTTTGGGATTGCCGGGCAATCGGTGCGGGTGGGGGCCTCTATCGGCATCGCGATGCGCCCGGCGCATGGCAGCACGCTGACCGAACTCATGCGCGCCGCCGATGTCGCCATGTATCACTCAAAGGAAAATGGCAAAGGCCAGTTCCAATTCTATGACGATGCGCTGGCCGAGCGGCTGGCCGAACGCACCAAGCTTGATCTTGATCTGCGGCGCGCATTTGAGCTGGACCAGTTTGGGTTCCAGTTTCAGCCGCAAGTTCTGCTCTCGGACAAAAGCACGGTCGCGGTTGAGACGCTGCTGCGCTGGAACCACCCCGTTGACGGTATTCGCACGCCCGATCAGTTCATCCGCGTGGCGGAAGAAACCGGGCTTATGGTAGAACTGGCGGATTGGACGCTGGAACAGGCCGCAACGGTGATTGGGCGCTGGTATCGCAGCGGTTATCGCCAGCGGTTGGCCATCAATGTGTCCGAGCGGCAATTTGAACGCGGCAATCTGTTTGAGCGCGCAACCGCCGCGCTCGCGCGGCATGAAGCGCCCATTGAGATGCTGGAAATCGAGATTTCAGACCGGCTCGCCTACAAGACGGGTGATGTTGTGATTGCCGAAGTCCAGTCGCTGCGCGAGGCGGGGGCCACCATTTCCATCGATAATTTCGGCAGTGCGCCGATTGATTTGAAGCGGCTGCGCACATTGCCGGTGGATCGTGTGAAGATTGATCGCAGCCTTGTATCGGAAGTCGATAGCTCAAATGAGGCGCGGGCCATTTTACAAGCCGCGATCACGGTGCTGAACTCGCTGGGCATGGATACAGTGGCTGAGGGCGTTGAGACGCAGGGGCAGTTTGACGTGCTGCGCATTATGGGGTGTCGCGCCGCGCAGGGCTACGCGATAGCCCGCCCGTCCAGCGAAGCGAGCCTTCGTAACTGGCTGGTGGCGACCGACAAGCCGATCATGCAGCGTCGCGCTTAAACGCGCGCCAGCACTTGGCGGTAGATTTCTGCCAGTGCCTCAACATCTGCAAGCGCGACGGCTTCATCGAGCTTGTGCATCGTCGCATTATTGAGGCCGAACTCCACCACAGGGCACAGGCGGGAGAGAAAGCGCGCGTCGGACGTGCCGCCCGTGGTCGATTTTTCAGCATCAATCCCGGTGACGCTCTGGATGGCATTGGCGACGAGATCGCTCAATTCGCCCGGCGGCGTCAGGAAAGCCTCGCCTGAAATTCGCGCATCAACAATGCCTTCGGGCGCTTCGGCGTGGACGATGGCGGTTATCATCGCGGCAAGCGCATCGCCGCTGTGCAGATCGTTAAAGCGGATCGAGAGCCGCGCCCTGGCGGCAGCAGGGATGACGTTGGTCGCCTTATTGCCCACTTCCAGATCGGTAATCTCAATGTTGGACGGCTGGAACCAGTCTGTCCCTTCATCAAGCACGACGCCGTCGATCCGCGCGAGGATGCGCACAAGCCGCGTGATCGGGTTATCGGCCAGATGCGGGTAGGCGACATGGCCTTGGGTGCCGGGAATGGTGATCCAGATATTCACCGATCCACGCCGCCCGATCTTCATCATGTCGCCCAGTCGATTGACCGAGGTTGGCTCGCCGACAAGGCACAGATCAGGCACCAGCCCACGCGCCTTCATATGATCGATCAGCGCCACGGTGCCGAACACAGCCGGGCCTTCCTCATCTCCGGTGATGATGAGGCTGATGCGCCCTGGTGCCTGTGCGGGGATTGCGGCAACAAAGGCTGCAATACTGGCCTTCATGTCCACAGCGCCGCGCCCAAAGAGCAAGTCTCCACGCACCTCCGGCGCGAAGGGATCACTGGTCCAGCCATCGCCCGGCGGAACGACATCAAGATGTCCTGCATAAGCGAAATGCCGACCAGCGCCAGTTCCTGCACGCGTGGCGAACAGGTTCTCAACCGGGCCATCGGGCGCTTCGCCACAGATGAAGCGGTCGACTTCAAACCCCAATGGCTTGAGAGCCTCTTCCAGAACATCAAAAACGGCACCGCTTGCGGGTGTCACGGAAGGCGCGGCGATGAGGCGCTTGGTCAGGTCGATTGCGTCGGTCACGGCCTCCGACTAGCCTTGCGTGCGGCTGATTGCAAAGGAGTCTGAAGGCGTGCCCAAACTGGACCTTGAAGCGATCCCCCAAATCAACGCGACGGGCTACCCGCCCGAATATGCCGGGAATGTGCGTGAACGCTGGTATCGGCGGTTGGCCCCTGCGGCGGGGCTGGAGGATTTTGGAGCAAGCCACGTGGTGTTGCAGCCGGGCGCATGGTCTGCACAGCGCCACTGGCACGAAGGGGAGGATGAGCTTGTCGTGATGCTGGCAGGCGAAGCCATTCTTATCGATGAGAATGGCGAAACGCTCATGCGCCCCGGTGACATCGCGGCGTTCCCCAAAAATGATGGCAACGGCCATGTCCTCATCAACCGGAGCGACGCGGTGTGCGTATATGTCGCCGTGGGCAGGCCCTCATCGACGGATTGCTATTACCCGGACATCGATATGCATCTGTTTGCAGGGCAGGGCTTTCGCCGAAAGGATGGAGGTCCGCTTTGACGCGCCGGTTCAGGCAGATTGTGGCGGGGCCTCAAACTTTTCGATCACCCATTCTTCTTCTTGCGCGGCGGCGATCCAGTCTTGCATGAAAGGATGGTTGAGCACGGCTTCCATATAGGGAAGCGCAAAGCGCGCGACGGGAATGGAATAGGTCACAAAACGCGTGATGACGGGCGCGAACATGATGTCCACCGCGCCAAATTCTCCAAATAGAAAGTCACCGCCGCCACCAAAGCGCGCGCGGGCTTGTGCCCAAAGTTCCATGATGCGATCAACTTCGCTGGTGACCTCAGGGGCGATCTCGGTCTGGGCATAGACCTGCCGGATGTTCATGGAGTGGTTGCGCCGCAGATTGGCGTAGCTTGAATGCATTTCAGCCGCCATTGAGCGCGCCATGGCGCGGGCGGCTTCATCCTGCGGCCAGAATTTGTCGCCGCCCGACCGCTCGTTGAGAAATTCAATGATGGCGAGGCTGTCCCACACCACGATGTCATCATCCCACAAAATCGGCACCTTGCCGGAGGAGGGGGCGAACTCGTCTCCCTCGCGCCGCCTGTCCCATTCCGCATCATAGAGCGGAACGACGATTTCCTCGAAGGGCAGGCCGGATTGCTTGGCCGCCAGCCAGCCGCGCAGCGACCAGCTGGAATAAGTCTTGTTGCCGATGAAGAGCTTGAGCATTCCGGTGTCTCATATCGCCTTGGGGAAGCGATGGCCTACGACGCCGTGGCAGTTTTGGTCAAGCAACCGCCTCAAGGATGGCGGCGCGCAGCTCGGCCAGTCCCATGCCCTTTTCGCTCGACGTGGGGATGATGCCGGGGTGCGCTGCCGGGCGCTTGCGCGCTTCGGCGGCCGTGCGCTCCATTACCTCGACAAGTGCACTTGCCTTGATCTTGTCGGCCTTGGTCAGCACGATGCGATAGCTGACTGCAGCGGCGTCGAGCATATCCATCACATCCTGATCGACATCCTTGATGCCATGGCGGCTATCAATGAGGACCAGAGCGCGCTTGAGCACCTGCCGCCCGCGCAGATAGTCATTCACAAGGAAACGCCATTTCTTGACGACATCCTTGGGGGCTTCGGCAAAGCCATAGCCCGGCATATCGACAAGGCGGAATTTCAGCGGATCGCCGACATCAAAGAAGTTCAACTCCTGCGTGCGGCCCGGCGTGTTCGACGTGCGTGCCAACCCATTGCGGTTGGTGAGCGCGTTGATGAGCGATGATTTGCCGACGTTTGATCGACCGGCAAACGCCACTTCATTGGCGCTGGCATCGGGCAGGAACTTGAGGTCCGGCGCGGATTTCAGAAAGGAGATCGGCCCGGAAAAAATCTTCCGCGCCGTCTCGATCTGGTCATCGGTGAAGGTCACTTGGCAACGGGTTCCTTCATCCCTGGATGGCGGCTGTAGAGGAATTTCTGCTGGGCGATGGTCAGCACGTTGTTGACCACCCAGTAAAGCTGCAAGCCTGCGGCAAACGGCGCCATCATGAACATCATGATCCACGGCATGATCGAAAAGACCTGCTGCTGCACGGGGTCAGCCGCTGCCGGGTTGAGTTTGAACTGCATATACATGGTGATGCCCAGCAGGATCGGCAGCACGCCGAGCGCGATCATCGACGGCGGGGTAAAGGGCAGCAGGCCGAACAGATTGACGGGGGTCAGCGGATCGGGCGCGGAAAGATCCTTGATCCACAGCGCGAAGGGCTGGTGCCGCATTTCGATGGTCAGAAGCAGCACCTTGTAGAGCGCGTAGAAGACGGGGATTTGGATGAAGATCGGAAGGCAGCCCGCCATCGGGTTGATCTTTTCCTTCTGATACAGTTCCATCATCGCCTGTTGAAGCTTCTGCTTGTCATCCTTGTAGCGTTCCTGAAGCGCCTTCACCTTGGGCTGGACGACGCGCATCGCGGCCATTGAGGCGAACTGGCGCTGCGCGATGGGGAACATGACCGCCTTGACGATGACCGTCAGCAGGATGATCGCGACACCAAAATTCTTCACGAACTTGAACAGCGTGTCGAGCAGATAGAAGATCGGCTTGGCGAACATCTTGAACCAGCCCCAGTCAATCGCATTGCCAAACTGCTGGATGCCAAGCTTGTCCATATAGGCATCGAGCACCGGCACTTCCTTTGCGCCCGCAAAGAAGTGCGTCGTGCTGCTGTTGGTCTGGCCCGGCGCGACGATGACGTTATCAAGCGCGTAATCCGCCTGATAGGCGTTGCCGCCCTTGCGGAAACCGGCATCCATATGGGCTGTCTGGGCAGGTGCCATGGCGGTCAGCCAATAGGTGTCGCCAAAGCCCAGCCAGCCGCCCGTGCTCTTGAAGCGTTCGCCAGAAGGGTTCTCGTCGAGATCAGGATAGTTGACCTTGTAGTTGGTCGCATTGTCGAAGGTGCCGATGGGGCCGACATGGATCGTCCAGCTGTCCACATCGTGGCGCGGGCCGGCGAGCGTGCTCGACTGACCAACGGTCGCATAGCCGCGATTGATATAACCATAAGCGCGCACGGCGAGTGGCGCTGCGCCCTTGTTCACGACGCTTTGTTCTGCCGTGAACATATAGTTTTCATCGATCGACAGCTTGATGAGGAACAACTGGCCCTGGCCGTTATTCCAGCTCAACGTCACGGGGGTGGCAGGCGTCAGCTTGGAGGCGCTTGCCTGCCAGACGGTATCTGCGTTGGGAAAGGCGGCACCAGAGCCGGTCCAGCCAAAGCCTGCGAACTGGCTGTGCTCGGTGCCAGCGGGTGAAAGGATACGCACCGGCGGAGATTTCTTGTCGAGTGTCACCGTGTGGCGGGGCAGGATGAGATCATCAAAGCGCGCGCCCTTGAGGTTGATCGAGCCTTTGACCTTGGGCGTTTCGACCTGAACGCGGCCGCTTTCAATCAGCACCGCTTCCACATCGCGCGGCTTTGCTGCCGCAGCGGCCACCGGCGCGCCCGGCGTTGCTGTCGGCGTGTTTGCCTTTTGCGCGGCGACAGGTGTCGGCTTGGGTTGGGGGAAGAATTTGTCGCCCAGATAGGTCCAGCCGAACAGCACGAGCGCCGACAGCAGGATGGCGAGCACGAAATTGCGATTCTCGTTCAACTCAATTCCCCATTAAACTCATGGCACCGGATCGTAGCCCTGACCGCCCCATGGATGGCAGCGCAGGATGCGACGGGCGGCGAGCCAGCTTCCTTTGAGCGCGCCATAGCGCCCCAATGCCTCGATTGCATAGGCCGAACAGGAGGGCTGATAGCGACAGCTTGGGGGCAAAATGGAAGAAGGGCCCCATTGCCATACCTTTGCCAGCCAGATCAGCAGCCGGGCCATTCACCGGGCGGCCTTTTTGAGCGCGGTCTGAAGATCCTTGCGCAGGTCCGCATAATCGCGCTCGACGCCGCTCTGGCGGCCAATCACGACATGATCGGCACCTGCAACGCCTGATTGCGGCAGAAGCTCACGCGCAAGCGCCCGGAAGCGGCGTTTCATCCGGTTCCGGGTGACGGCGTTTCCGATCTTCTTGGTGACGGTGAAGCCGACGCGCATGGTGGCGTCTTCATCGCAACGCTCGCGGACAAGCAAAACGAGGCCGCCAATGGCGGCCCGTCGTCCGGCGTTGGCGGCCAGAAAGTCCGACCGCTTCTTCAGATGTGTCAGGCCGACAGCTTCTTGCGGCCGCGTGCGCGGCGTGCGCGGATCACTGCGCGACCGCCAACGGTCGCCATACGCGACCGGAAGCCGTGACGGCGTGCCCGGACAAGGTTGCTCGGCTGGAAGGTGCGCTTCATCGCTCATGCCCTCAAAAACAAATTCAAATGAAAAAGCCGCCCCACAAGCGGCGGCTCCGATGGACGGTCCGTTAAGGGCGTTGGCGGGCAGAGTCAATCGCCGGATGTCTGTTTCTTGAGTTTTTGCCGCCTTTTATAGCTCTGGCGGCGCAAGCCCCAATCAGTGATGTTGCCGGGACGGGGATAGCGGCGCTTGAACTTCACATAGCGGCGGCGCGCCCAATGTGATGTCTGCAACACAAGCCCAAGGCCAAGCGCGAAAAGAACGGTGCCCGCAGGCCCCGGCAGTGGTGCAACAAGCGGTGCCGCGATCATCAGGGCAACCCCAATGGCAAAGATCGCCACGCGAACCGCGGCGATCTGCAAAAGGGCCTTCCAGCGTGATTGCACTGTCATGCCCGCCATGTGGGAAGGGTAAGGGCACCGCGCAAGGCGGCTTTGCGGTGAACCGATCAATTCGACATTTCGAAATGCGCGATTTCCTGCCGGGTCATATAATGGATGCTGTCGGGATGGGCGGCGGCATTGGTGAAGGCGTAGAATTCGCGCGCCTTGTCTGGCGCAAAACCCATATCTTCATAGAAATGGACATATTCGGCGTGAACGGGGTCATTGGTCGGATATTCGGAAGCCTCACGGCCATATTCGTCAATCCAGCTGTGCACGCCCAATTCCGCGCCCGGTTCAGCACGGCGCGTCACTCCGGCGATGAACAGTTCCACGCCGCCGGATCGTGCCGAACCGTTGCTGGGCACCAGCGTTGACATACCAGCCTTGCGGACCATGCGGGCGACCGCGAAATTGGCTTCATCATCCACCGTGCCGGGACATTCGATGATTTGCAGTGTCTGGAGCATCGGCCAGTCGCGCAGCATTGCCTGAAAGCGCGCGGGTGATGAACTGTCGATCACATTGTCGACGCCCGCCGTCCGATCATTGATGATGTAAAAAGGGCCATAACGCATCCGCCGCTTCTGATCTGCGGGGCGATATTGATTGGTGCCGTAAGATATTTTTGCCGAATCAATGACGGTGGCATACGCAATCTTGGCGTAAGCTTGGTCTTGGGCCTCATCGGCAAATGCGGGTGTCCCAACTGCAAGTATCGACAGCGCGAATATTGCAGATATAGTCCGAAGGGCGGGGGCGAGAATGTTTTTCATAGCGTTTGGCAACTCCGCGACCGGAGATGCGATTCCAATGCTTTCAAACACTTTCGGGCGTCTGGTTAACGGATGTTTTACGATGGTGGCGCGCTGATGGTCGCGCTCGTCCAGACGGTGGCCTATCTGGGGCTGGAAGCGCGCAGCGTTGAGGTGCAATGTCAGGTTTCGCCCGGAGTTCCCGCCTTTGTGATGGTTGGCTTGCCCGACAAGGCTGTTGCTGAAAGCCGGGAGAGGGTGCGCGCGGCGATCGCCGCTATTGGCCTGTCGCTTCCGCCAAAACGTATCACAGTGAACCTTTCTCCGGCGGATTTGCCAAAGGAAGGGTCGCATTATGATCTGCCAATTGCGCTTGCGCTGCTGGGCGCGATGGGGATCGTCGATCCTGAAACGCTCGCGGCCTATCTGTTCGTGGGAGAGCTTGGGCTGGATGCGCGGGTGCGCCCGTCGCCGGGCGTTTTGCTCGCCGCCCTTCATGCCTCGCAAATGCAGCTTGGCCTTGTCTGCCCGGCCGAACAGGGGCCGGAAGCCGCGTGGGCGGGCACGGTGGAGGTTCTGGCCGCACCCGATCTGCTGAGCCTGCTCAACCACTTCAAGGGCCACGCGCTAATCGCGCCGCCGCAACCGGGTGAAGTGGATGTCATGACGTCAGGGCCTGATCTGGCGCAGGTGAAGGGGCAGGAGGTAGCCAAGCGCGCGCTGGAAATAGCGGCTGCCGGCGCGCATAACCTGCTGATGGCTGGCCCGCCCGGATCTGGAAAATCGCTGCTCGCTTCGTGTCTTCCGGGGATTTTGCCCGAATTGTCCGCCGCAGAAGCGCTTGAGGTTTCGATGGTGGCCAGTGTCGCAGGTGAGCTACAGGGCGGGCGGCTCGTCAAGCGGCGGCCGTTTCGCGCGCCGCATCATTCAGCGTCCATGGCAGCGCTTGTCGGCGGCGGCTTGCGGGTTCGGCCCGGTGAGGTGAGCCTTGCGCATCTCGGCGTATTGTTTCTGGATGAACTGCCCGAATTCCAGCGGGCAGTGCTGGATTCGTTGCGCCAGCCGCTTGAGACGGGGACGGTAAGTGTGGCGCGGGCCAACGCCCATGTTACCTTTCCTGCCCGCGTCCAGCTCGTCGCTGCGATGAACCCGTGTCGCTGCGGGCATCTGGGAGATGCATCGCTCGCCTGTGCCCGCGCGCCGCGCTGTGCGGCGGACTATCAGGCTAAGGTTTCGGGCCCGATGCTGGATCGCATCGATCTTCATGTTGACGTCGCCGCCGTCTCTGCTGCGGATTTGCTCTTGCCGCCGCCGACGGAGGGCTCGGCCCAGGTGCGCGCGCGCGTGGCCTTGGCGCGCGAGGCCCAGACGCGGCGCTATGCCGGAACGGCCTGCCGCACCAATGCCGAGGTTGATGGAGAAATGCTGGAAGCCAGTTGCACGCCAGATGAAGCAGGGCGCAAGCTGCTGGCGCAGGCGGCGGAAGCGATGCGGCTCTCAGCGCGTGGCTATACCCGGATCTTGCGCGTCGCGCGGACGATTGCCGATCTGGGGGGCGCAGACTGTGTGGGGCGTCTTCATGTGGCGGAAGCACTCTCCTACAGAAGGCAGCCGCCGCGGAGTTAACGCATTGACCTTGCAAGCGCAGGCGTTTTCCGACTAGCACCGCAGGGTCCAACAAGAGGTGCGCATAATATGGACTGGATGACTGCCCCGTTTCGCAAATATGCCGATTTCAACGGACGGGCCACGCGGCGCGAATTCTGGTTCTTCCTGTTGCTCTACACCGTTGCCGTTTTGGCCGCGAATTTCTTTGATGCGATGGATGGCGAGCGGATCGTCGTTGCGGCGCGCATGGGGGCGGCGGAACTCACCATCTCTATTCTGCTGCTCTTGCCGTTCCTCTCGTGCAGCGCCCGGCGGCTGCATGACAGTAATCGGTCGGGCTGGTGGCTGATGATCCTCTACGTGCCGTATATCGGCTGGATGGCCGCGCAGAACAACCGCCAAGGTGAGCTTGTGGCCTCCGGCGCTATCCTTGTCGGTTTTGTGTCGCTGGCCGTCCTCTTCCTCATGCCCGGCACGCCGATGGAAAATCGTTATGGGCAAAATCCGCGTGGCGTGGGCAGTATCGGTCACTGAGCTTGCGCGAAGCGCAATGCTGCGCTAGTCGCGGCGCTCGCGTGCCCCTGTGGTGAAATTGGTAGACGCGCTCGACTCAAAATCGAGTTCCGCAAGGAGTGCCCGTTCGAGTCGGGCCAGGGGCACCATTCTTCACGCTCGCCTGATTGCCCTGCGCACCGCCAGCCGGACCATGTTCAACCAGCGCAGGTCGAGCACCGCGCTGGAGAGCTGGGCTAATTTGTATAGTGTCCCCGGAATTCGTCCCCGGAATTCGAAGGCAAGCTTTACCTTTACGTGGCGATCGACCGCACATCGAAGTTCGCGTTTGTCAGGCTGGCAGACAAGGCGAACACCGTGACGGCCACCGCGTTCCTGGATGAACTGGTCCAGGTCGTGCCCTACACCATCCAGACGGTATTGACCGATAATGGCATCCAGTTCGCTGACCTGCCGAAGAACCGTGACGGCCCAACCGCTCGCTGGCGTGGCCATCCCTTCGACCGCGCTTGTTGGCGCCATGACATCGAACACCGGCTTACCAAGCCGAAGCACCCATGGACCAACGGTCAGGTCGAACGCATGAACCGTACGATCAAGGAGGCAACAGTCAAACGCTATCACTATGACAGCCATGCCCAGCTGACGGCCCATCTCCAAGACTTCATCGACGCCTATAATTACGGCCGACGGTTGAAGACCCTGCGCGGCCTGACACCCTACGAATACATCTGCAAAATCTGGGCAACCGAGCCTGAAAGGTTTACAATCAACCCGCACCATCAAACTCCGGGACTAAACACCTAGGCTCCATGGTCCATGACTGCTCCCCAAAGAGCAGCCTTGAGTCAGAGCTCCCCGCGGTAGGAAATCCCTTTTGTCAGCACGACGTAGGAAGACTATTTCATCGTCACGACAAGTTTGCCTATGGCGCCGCGGTTCTCGAGCTTGGTAAAAGCTTCGTGCGCACGTTCGATAGGGTAGGTTTCGCTGACCAGCGGGCTGATCTTTCCTGTTTGCCATAGGTCGAACAACTCGGCGACGTTCGCGGCATCGCGTTCCGGCTCGCGTGCGGCGAAAGCCCCAAGGAAGACGCCGCGGATATCGCAGGACTTAAGCAAGGTGAGGTTGAGCGGGATCTTCGCGATCCCGGCAGGGAAACCAACCACCAGAAACCTCCCTTCCCAGGCTATCGCACGCAGCGCCGGTTCCGAATAATCGCCGCCCACGACGTCGTAAACGATGTCCGCACCATTGGGCCCGACTGCATCCTTGAATTGCTGCGCCAAGGCCTTCGACTGGTCCTTGTCGAATGGGGCGCGGCCATAGATTACAACTTCATCCGCACCTGCCTTGCGGACTGTTCCCCGTCAGCACCAATGGCACAGATTTTAGGTTGTGATTTAAGGAGTGTT
>CALMVA010000086.1 GCA_937873035.1 uncultured Sphingomonadaceae bacterium
TGGATGCCCCGTGAGGATTCGAACCTCAATAGACGGAGTCAGAGTCCGTAGTCTTACCGTTAGACGACGGGGCATCATTGAGGCGGCGCAGATAGGTAGTTGGCCTGATTCTGTCAACCGGGGTTGCAACCCTTGCGACAAACGCCGTCTGCCCCTAGGTTCGCCCTCAAGTACCGCCGGGGATTTCCCGGACCGGAAGTAGATAAGAGTTCACGGCCGATGGTGGACCACGCCACCCAGAAGTCGCCACCCAGACGCCGCAGCGCGGCGACGAAAGGACGGGCGACGAAAACGAGTGCGGCTCCGCCTCCAGTGCGCGACCGCGTGCCATCACGCCGCACCTATGCCGCACTTGACCTTGGCACCAATAATTGCCGCCTGCTCATCGCCAAGCCCGATGGCGCACGCTTTATCGTGGTGGACGCCTTTTCGCGCATCGTGCGGCTGGGTGAAGGGCTGGCGGCCAATGGCGCGATAAGCCCGGCCGCTGTTGACCGGGCGCTCTCGGCACTCTCGGTGTGCGCCGACAAGCTGGTGAAACGCAACGTCTTCATGGCGCGCTCAGTGGCGACAGAAGCGTGCCGCCGCGCGGCCAACGGCGTGGAATTTGTCGAGCGCGTCTATCGTGAAACGGGCATCAAGCTCGACATCATCGCCCCGCAGGAAGAAGCTCGGCTGGCCGTGCTTGGCTGTCATGCGCTGCTTGAAGAGGGCGACGGCCCGGCGCTCATCTTCGACATTGGCGGCGGATCAACCGAACTGGTGCTTGTGGACACGACGGACGGGCATCCGCGCACGCTTGACTGGCGCAGCATCCCTTGGGGCGTCGTCTCGCTGAGCGAAAGCGTGCCGCACGACAGCGCGGACCCGATGAAGCGGGCCGCCGCCTATGCCGCGATGCGCGCGCGCGTGCGCGACAGCCTGGGGGAGTTTGGCGTGCGGCTGGGGGCAATGTCCCCCCAAAACCCGCGCCTTCTGGGCACCAGCGGCACCGTGACGACGCTCGCCAGCGTGTATCTGGGCTTGCATCATTATGAGCGGCGTCTGGTTGATGGCTTGCGCGTCGAGGTGCCCGCAATGCGCAGCATTTGTGCGCAACTGGCCGATCAATCGGTGGCCGAGCGGGCGCAGCAGGCCTGTATCGGGCCCGAACGCGCCGACCTTGTGGTGGCGGGCTGCGCCATTCTTGAAACCATATTCGACATCTGGCCCGCCGAGCGGGTGGGTGTCGCCGACCGGGGCATACGCGAAGGCATCCTGCGCCAGTTGATGACAGCAGGAGAAAGACGATGAGCCGGGGCGGCACCGCGGGGCGGACGCGCGTAAAAACAGCCAAGGGCCGCAAGGTCGCCTCCACCCGCTGGCTCGAACGCCAGTTGAACGATCCTTATGTGAAGCGCGCCAAGGCAGAGGGCTATCGCAGCCGCGCGGCCTATAAGTTGCTCGAACTTGATGAACGCTTCAGCTTCCTGAAAGGCGCGCGCCGCGTGGTTGATCTCGGCATCGCGCCGGGCGGCTGGTCGCAGGTCGTGCGCAAGATATGCCCCAGGGCGCACGTCGTGGGCATTGACCTTTTGCCCGTCGACCCGATCGAAGGCGTCACCATCACGCAGATGGACTTCATGGCCGATGAAGCCCCCGACTGGCTGATCGAGGCGCTGCAAGGCCCGGCAGACATCGTGCTTTCCGACATGGCGGCAAACACCGTCGGCCATCCGCAGACCGACCATCTGCGCACCATGGGGCTGGTTGAGGCGGGCATGGACTTCGCCTGTCAGGTGCTGCGCCCCGGCGGGCATTTCGTGGCGAAAGTGCTGGCGGGCGGGGCCGACAATGATCTGGTGGCCGCGCTCAAGCGCAATTTCACAAGCGTAAAACACGCCAAGCCGCCTGCGAGCCGCAAGGATTCGTCAGAATGGTATGTGCTCGCCACCGGCTTCAAGGGCCGCGCTGACGAAGCGGTGCCTGACGAGGACGAAAACTAGAGCTCAAATATACCGTTGGTCCTGAGCTTGTCGAAGGACTGCCCTTCTTCTGTTCGCCCAAGGCGGCGCCCCGCAAAGAACAGCGCTTCGACAGGCTCAGCGCGAGCGGATTTGGAGGGCGGTGATAAGGCCCTCCTCCTGAACCAAATGTCGATCCGTCCTAACGCGTCTTGACGTAGCTCCCCGGCGCGTCCTCCAGCGCAGGCAGGCTGCCTTCACCCGGAAGACGCGCGGCCTTGGCGGGCACAGCCTCATTCCCATGCGTGCGCAGCCAGTTGATCCAGTGCGGCCACCAGCTGCCTTTGGTTTCGGTCGCCCCGGCAATGAAAGCGTCGAGCGTGTCAACGGGCGCGTCGTTGGTCCAATATTGATATTTCATCGCCGCAGGCGGGTTCACGACACCCGCGATATGCCCGGAGCCTGCCAGCAGGAAGGTGAGCGGCCCGGTGAAGTGCTCACGCACCTTCCACACACTTTCAGCAGGCGCGATATGGTCTTCGCGTCCGGCCTGTACATAAGCGGGCGTCTTCACCCTGGTGAGGTCAATCGGCACGCCCAGCGCCGACATTACGCCCGGCTGCACCAGCTTGTTGTCGCGATAGAGATCGCACAAATAGCTGCGATGCCATGTGGCGGGCAGATTGGTGACATCGCCGTTCCAGTGCAGCAGGTCAAAGGCGGGATAGGATTCGCCCAGAAGATAATTCTTCGAAACCGTGCTCCAGATGAGGTCGTTGCCGCGCAGCAGGTTGAAGGTCGCAGCCAGATAGCGGCCGTCGAGATAACCATCGCTCGCCAGATTTTCGACCATCTTCACCTGCGCATCGTCGATGAAGTTGAGGAGATCGCCCGCGCGCGTAAAATCGACCTGCGCTGTAAAGAAGGTGGCCGAGGCGACCTTCTCTGCCTCGCCCTTCGCCGCCAGCACGGCAAGCGTTGCCGCAAGCGTGGTGCCCGCGACGCAATAGCCAATGGTGTGGACCGCAGGCACATCGAGCAGCGTGCGGACGGTATCAATCGCGTCGATTTGCGCCGCGATATAATCATCCCACACCACGTCGCCCATGCTCTTATCGGCCGATTTCCAAGAAATGACGAACACCGTCACCCCTTGGTCGACACACCATTTGATGAAACTTTTTTCGGCCGTGAGATCGAGGATGTAGAAGCGGTTGATCCATGGCGGGAAGATGAGAAGCGGCGTCTTGAGCACATCAGGCGTTGTCGGCGTATATTGGATGAGCTGGAAAAGCCGCGTCTGAAACACGACCTTGCCCGGCGTGACGGCAATATTCTCGCCCAGCCGGAAGGCGCCGGGGTCGGTATGCGTCAGCTGGCCGCGTTGCAGGTCGCTCATCAAATGCTGCATCCCGGTCATGATGCTGGCGCCATTGGTTTCCACCGCCTTGCGCAACGCCACGGGGTTGGTGAAGGGCGAGTTGGACGGACTCATCGCCTCGACAAGCGTGCGCATGGCGAAGGTGAGCTTTGCCTTTTCATGGCCATCGGCGGTTGGTGCCGCATCGGCGAGTGACATCAAATGCTCGGCCATCACCGAATAGCCTTGCCGCATCAGATCAAACAGCGGATGCTCCCAGTCCGCGCCCTGAAACCGCTTGTCCTTGGGGTTCACCTTGTCGCGGTTGATGGCGGCAAGCGGTGCCAGCACCTGCCCCCAGGCATCGAGCGCATGGTGATAGGCAGCAACTGGGTCTGCGGGATATTCTTGCTCTGTTTTGGGTGGCTCTTTGGTCATTAATCTGTCCTGCGCCCCTTGGTTGCGGCATCGCCCTTCGAGTGGCATAGAGCCTGATCGGCGGCGGAGGAAGCACTGCGTGCTTCCGACAATGCCGTGAATCAGGCTCTCACTCCCGAAACGAGACCATGATTCACGTTTCAGGTTGATTCAATCTGAAACGATCATGGTCTCGCGCCAAAATCTTGCAACTGAAAGAAGCCAATGTCCGAAGAATTTTACCGCATGAAGCGCCTGCCGCCCTACGTGATCGCCGAAGTGAACGCGATGCGGGCCGCAGCACGCGCAGCGGGCGAGGACATTATCGACCTTGGCATGGGCAATCCCGATCTGCCGCCGCCGCCGCACGTGATTGAAAAGCTGTGCGAAGTTGCACGCAAGCCCGATGCGCATGGCTATTCCGCCTCTTCGGGCATCCCCGGCATCCGCCGCGCGCAGGCCTCCTATTATGGCCGCCGCTTTGGCGTTGATCTCGACCCTGAGACTGAAGTCGTGATGACGATGGGATCAAAGGAAGGCCTCTCAAGCCTTGCCACCGCGATCACCGCGCCCGGCGATGTCGTGCTGGCGCCCAACCCCAGCTACCCGATCCACACCTTCGGCTTCATCATCGCGG
>CALMVA010000087.1 GCA_937873035.1 uncultured Sphingomonadaceae bacterium
CACTCCGCTAATCTACGCCGCGAGTTGTGCCGAATGTTCTGACGACGGACACTGCTGTAACCGTACGCTCCATCTGCGAGGTCTTTGGCGCCCGCCGGACGACTTTCTTCTTGTCAGGTCGGTCTAAGCCATTCTGGATCTCTGAATTCTTTTCGGTCAAAGTCTCATCCTGCATCAGCACGCCACATGATGGCCCCGTGCGTTATCGCCGACAGCTACCCCTGAAAATCCGCTCAATCAAGGCAGTCGCAATTGGCGTGCTCTCGTGATTGCTACCAGTCAGGGTTTGAATCGCAGTCCTTCTTGAGCTGCTGCCCGTTCCTAGGCCGCTCTACTGGCGGCGTTCCAGTGCGCCGAGGTCAGGGCGGGGCATGTCTTGCTGACGCCAACACAAGCGATATTGGTGGTTGGTTACGGGACACTGCGCGCAGCGCTCGAAGCCAAGGGCGTTACCATCGCCCCGCTCGACCTGATGATTGCCGCTCATGCACTGGCGATTGATGCTACGCTCGTCAGCGCCGATCAGGCGCTTTCGATGATCGACATCTTGAAGGTCGAGGACTGGAACATCTGATCGCTTCCTGCCGGTCGCATCGACCGATACGGCCATTATCCAATCTTCTACAGTCGTGCGGCGGCTGCCCAAACTGTAGTTCAGCCCCTTGGTCAGCAGAGACCTATGGGTATTTATGGGTCGCTTTGCGGCTATAGTTGCGTTTATGGATATTTTTGGGTATGAATATGGATATGTCTATCGTCACGGACTCGCTGACCATCACGCCGCAAATACTCTCGCTGATCGCCGAGATCGACGAGTTCAAAGGCGCATGGCGGGCGCTGGGAACGCTCGCGCCTGATCGACTGTCGGCGCTGCGGCGCGTGGCGACGATTGAAAGCATCGGTTCCTCTACCCGTATAGAGGGGAGCAAGCTCTCCGATAGCGATGTCGAGCGGCTGCTTTCCAATATCGAAGTGCGCCACTTCGCCACCCGCGACGAGCAGGAAGTGGCGGGCTATGCCGATGTGATGGAAACGATCTTCGCCTCGTTCGAGGCGATTGCGCCGACCGAGAACCACATCAGGCAATTGCACCGCGACCTGCTCGCGCACAGCAACAAGGATGCGCGGCATCGCGGCAGCTACAAAACCAATACCAACCACGTCGTCGCCTTTGATGCCGA
Organism: uncultured Sphingomonadaceae bacterium; assembly: GCA_937873035.1. Lineage (GTDB taxonomy): Bacteria > Pseudomonadota > Alphaproteobacteria > Sphingomonadales > Sphingomonadaceae > Aquisediminimonas. The sequence continues at coordinate 1,182 of CALMVA010000087.1, forward strand.
CGGCAAGGAGGTGGGCGTGGTGTTCGAGACGGCGACGCCGTTCGACACACCGTGTTTGATGACCGAGCTGGTCGAATGGCTGAATGAGGCGCTGGATAGCAAGCAGCTTCACCCGCTGCTCACCATTGCCATCTTCGTTGTCGTTTTTCTCGAAATCCATCCGTTTCAGGATGGCAATGGCCGCTTGTCGCGGGTGCTGACCACCTTGCTCTTGCTGCGCAGCGGCTATGCCTATGTGCCGTATTCCTCGCTCGAAAGCGTGATCGAGGCGAGCAAGGAGGGTTATTATCTGGGCCTGCGACGGACGCAGGGGACAATCCGCAGTGACGCCCCAGCATGGGAACCGTGGATCATCTATTTCCTCCAGTCGCTCCGCCAGCAAAAGGCGCGGCTTGAAGCGAAGATCGTTCGCGAACGGTTGATGGTCGAGCGGTTGCCCGAACTTGCCGTTCAGATTCTTGAACTGGCCAGAGCGCATGGGCGGATTACCAACGGCCAGATCGTCGATGTTACGGCTGCGAACCGCAACACGGTGAAGAAGCATTTGCAGATGCTGGTATCGGCCAACCACCTTGTTCAGCACGGCAGCGGCAAGGCGACATGGTATAGCCGCGTCTGATTGTATCGAAGCTCCCGCAGCAGGATTCAGTGCAGCTCAATTGGCGATCACGACAGAACAGATGGATCGAGGTGTGTGAATGGCCTAACGACCATCTTAGCCGCGTCCGATTTTTTGTGGGAAAGCCTTGCACAAGTCTTACACACTTCCACAAAACCTTGCACAAAATTCGTTTGACGCGAAAATTATTCTGTAGTATCAAATTCTTAAGGTTGTCTCGGCCTACTCAAAATCGAGTTCCGCAAGGAGTGCTGGTTCGAGTCCGGCCAGGGGCACCATTTTCCTGTCTCAAAATTTGTCGTAGTCGCCAGACCGCACCGTGTTGTTGCGGCAGCGATCCGGTCTTCAAGGTCTGTGGCCAGCGGCACGCAGTGCTTCGCTGCGGGAATTGACTTGCAGCTTGCGGTAAATCGATTTCACATGATTGCCCACAGTATGGGGTGAAATATCGAGCGTTACCGCCGCTTCCCTGTAACTTTGGCCCGATGCAAAGGCGCGCAGCAGATCGTGTTCGCGCGGGGTCAGGCGATCATCATCCGGCAGGCAACTTACCGCATCCAGGTGATGGCGCAGCCGGTGGATAATGGCACGTCGATGTCCAATGAATATGAATTCACGATCAGGGACCCCGCAGCGCCGGGAGAACAATAACATCATGCTGAAGCCATTGTTGCGCGCAAGCGTGTGCGCCAGCGCGGCGTTGGCCGCGAGTGCAGCCATCGCCAATGATTCCACGGCCTATGATCGCAAGATGTATGGCAACGGCAAGGTTTCCAACCCCGACATTATCGCCATGCAAAGTTGGCTGAGCTATGCGTTGAAATCGGGCGCGAACTGGAAAGGCCCGATCAAGAATTTCCGTATGGTCGTTGACAAGGGCAAGCCCGGCAACCTTGTCAGCCTGTGCATATCAGGCGTCAAAAAGATCAGCCCGACCCAGTTCGAGATCGTGCGCACCAATTTTGAACCGACCGGGGATGTGGATGTGCTGTTCGTCGAGTTCATCGATAACGGCGCGGCACCTCCCTGAGCCGTCGAGCCGGTTAAAATTGGCCGCGATTGATGGGCTGTCGGCACCCGACGACATTTTGCGGGTCGTCAGGTGCCGTCATCCCAGCGCCTTAGAAGCGGATTGTTGCCGAGGCGCCAAAGGTGCGCGGCTCATTTGCCTGCACGCGGTTGGCAGTGCTGCCGGAAAACACCGTGTTGTTAAGGCCAAGTGCCCCACCCAGCGGCTGATAGACCGACAAGGGCCAATAATGGGCGTTCGTCAGGTTGCGCCCAAACACAGATAGTGACCAGCGATCATCGGGGCCGTTGATCGTGAGACGCGCGCCGAGCAGGGCATAGCCATCGGCAAGCGACTGCGGATTGGCATCGTTGACGGTGCCGACAAACTGGTCGGAGATGAAGCTCACATTGCCGTTGAGCGCCACGTTCATGCCGCTTGAGCCAATATCGTGCGTCCAGTCGACAGCAACGTTGCCAGACCATTTGGGCGAGAAGGTATTGGGCTTGCCGGTCAGGTTCTGTGTTCCGGGAAGGCCCGGCAGGTTGGATGCGTTGGCAAAGTTGGTGAACTTCGAGTCAAGATAGGCAAAGGAACTGGTGACCGAGAAGTTGCGGTCGGGTGCCATCGTCAGATCAAGCTCCACGCCTTGCTGGCGCAGATTGCCGGCATTGCGGACGATGAAGCTGACGCCATCAAAGGCGCGATCCTGAAACCCTGCAATGTCCATGCGATAGAGCGTGGCGTTGAACTTCAGCGCGCGATCAAGCCAGCTCGACTTGAGGCCGAGTTCATAGTTTTTGACGGTCTCGCGGTTGAACAGGCGCCGCGTCGAGATCAGCCCGCCATTGGCATCGAAAGTGGAGAGCGAAGGTGTGCCGCCACCCGAATTATATCCAGCCGACTTGTAGCCCGTTGAATGGTTTGCGAAAATCAGCACATCTTCGGTCGGCTTGTAATTGAGGCTGATGCGATAGGTGAAACGATTTTCGCTGATGCCGGGGAAGGTCAGCGCCTCGGTGGCGCGCAGGGCCTGTGTGAAGGCACTGGAGGCCTGTGCGTAGGTTCCGCGCTTCTTGTCGCTCGTCCAGCGACCGCCGAGCGTGGCCGTGAAACTGTCCGAGAGGTGAATATTCCCCTGCGTGTAAAGCGCGATGCTTTTCACATTCTGGAAAACGTCCTGTTTGGTTGCGGCAACGCCATTGTTGGTCGCGTAATAGGCGGAGCACGCAGTCCGCCCCGGTCCTGCCGGAACGAGCACGCCGCAAAAGCTGCTGCCCATGTTGAGCAACTCGCCCAGTGCGAAATCCTCTTCAAAATAATAGGCACCGGCAACCATGTCGAACTTGCCGTCGAGCCATTCCTTCTCTGGCGATATGAACTGGAGTTCGTGGTTCTGGCTTTTGGAATCGAACAGGCTTCGGCGTGAGGCGAGGCTGACAGGAAGATAGATCACATCGCCATCGAGCTGGTCGTTGGTCCAGACGCGGTAGCTGTTGACCATGCGGATTGTGCCGCTGTCGGTGTCGAGCGAGGCCGTGCTTGAAACGCCCCAATTCTTGTCGACAAGGCCCGCCGCCATCGACTGGTTCATTTCCCGGTCATTGAGGTTGGTATCAGCGCCCCCATTGAATGCAGCGCGGAGAAAGGTGAGGCGTGCGGCGCTCACCGAATTGGGATCAAAGTCAAAATTGGCGGCGCCATCGCCATCGAGCTTCGTATAATCGGCCCTCAAGACCCATTCCACGGCACCGAGATCGGCCTTGAGCGTTGCGCGGAACGACATATCGTCCGAGCCGCCATATTGCTTGTCGTCCAGCTTGTTGTGCCACGGGCCTTTATACCACTGGCCCATGCCGGCGACACGCAGTGCGAGATTTTCGCTCAAGGGCACATTGAGATGGCCAGACAGCTTGTAACGGTCGAAGGAGCCGATTTCGCCGGTTACAGCGCCCGAAAATTCGTCCTTTGGCAGTGCGCTGCGCAGCGAGAGCGCGCCGACGCTCGCATTGCGGCCAAACAGCGTGCCTTGCGGCCCACGCAGCACCTCAACGCCTTCAATGTCGAGAAACGCGCCGAGAACAGAGCCTGAGCGCGGCACATAGACGCCGTCCATGAATACGGCGACGCTGGGTTCGATCAGCGTATTCGCAAGTGAGCCGACGCCACGAATACCAATACGGGTGGAGCCAGTGTTGGACGAGCGGACCGACTGAAAATTGGTCGCGATCTTGCCAAGGTCAAGCACCGTGACGACGCTCGCCTTGTCGAGCGAGGCTCCGCTGAAGGCGGCGATGGAGATCGGCACGGCTTGCACGCTTTCAGAGCGCTTTTGCGCAGTCACGACGATTTCACCGCTATCGGCGGCGTCGCTGGCTATATCTGCGGATTGCGCCATGGCAGGCGATGCGACCGCAATGTTGGCGGCAATAGCGAGTGAGCTGGCGCGGAGCGCCAGAGACGTGAATGTCATTTTAGTGGTCCTCCCCTAACAAAATAGGTTCGGCCGATTTAGGGCGATTATGCGCGCCTCTTTTTACAATTCATGACACGGATTTTGCAATCCGTGTCATGCCGTGCTGCGCTTATTCCATGTCGTTCAGTCGATTGTATCAAGCAAATCTGCGATTTTCCCGAAGATTTCGTCGATATGCGCCTTCTTCAGAATGAGCGGCGGCGAGAGCGCGACGATGTCGCCCGTGGCGCGGACGAGCAGGCCATTGTCGAAGCAGGCGAGGAACAGCTCTGTCGCGCGTTTGGTGGGGGCACCGGGGCGCGGCTCCAGTTCTATGCCCGCGACGATGCCCATGTTGCGCAGGTCGATGACGTGGCGTTTGCCGCGCAGGCTGTGAACGGCATCTTCCCAATAGGCTGACAATTCGGTTGCACGCTCGAACAAGCCTTCGTCGCGGTAGATGTTGAGCGTCGCAAGCCCTGCGGCAGCGGCCAGAGGATGGCCGGAATAGGTGTAGCCGTGGAACAACTCGATGCCATCTGGCGCGCCATTGACGATGCTGTCGTGGATTGTCCGGCTGACGGCGACGGCACCCATTGGCACCGCCGCGTTGGTCAGCCCCTTGGCCATGGTGATGATGTCCGGCGTGACGCCTAGCGTGCCTGCGGCTGTTGCACCACCGACGCGACCGAACGCAGTGATGACCTCATCAAAGATCAGCACGATGCCGTGCTTGGTGCAAATCTCGCGCAGCCTTTCGAGATAGCCGATGGGCGGCACGAGAACGCCGGTGGAGCCCGCCAGAGGCTCTACGATGACGGCGGCAATCGTTTCGGCGCCATGCAGCGCAACGATGCGCTCCAGATCGTCTGCCAGATGGCCGCCCCATGCTGGTCGCCCGCGCGTGAAGGCGTTGTGCGAAAGATCGTGCGTGTGGGGCAGGTGATCGACGCCTGTTAGCAGCGTGCCGAAGGCGCGGCGGTTGTTGACGAGACCACCCACCGAAATGCCGCCAAAGCCGGTGCCATGATAGCCGCGCTCGCGCCCGATAAGGCGCGTTCGCCCGGCCTCTCCGCGTGCCCGCTGATATGCCAGCGCGATCTTGAGTGCGGTATCGACCGACTCCGAGCCGGAATTGGTGAAGAAGATGCGGTCCAGCCCTTTGGGCATCAACTGGGCGACGCGTGTTGCCAGTTCAAAGGCGAGCGGATGGCCAAGCTGGAAGGTCGGGCCAAAATCCATGGTGGCGGCCGTCGACCGGATGGCGTCCACAATTGGCGCACGGCAATGCCCGGCATTGACGCACCACAGCCCCGCTGTGCCATCAAGAATCTGTCGGCCATCATCGCTCACATAATGCATATCCTTGGCGGATTTGAGCATACGCGGATGGCTCTTGAAGGCGCGGTTCGCCGTAAACGGCATCCAGAAGGCGGCAAGCGGATCGTTTTCCAGAGTCATTCCCCAAAGTCCCGGTTGCGGCGAGATGCGCCGCGGATTTGAAGGTTCGATTTGTGGCGGGCAAATCGGCAGGCGACAACCCGTATTTGCGCGGGTCAGTCCGTGACTTGAAGCGCCGCATCCGGCCGCGCAAGGGCCACGAGGCGCAACCCGGCAGCGCGTGCACGATCCGCCGCGAGTGTGGTCGCCGTCGAGATTGTCACAAGCAGCGGGCATCCTGCGATGACGGTCTTTTCAACCAGTTCATAGCTGCACCGCGACGAGAGCAACAGGAAGCCACTGGCCGGGGATGTGCCTGTGCGGGCGAGCGCGCCGAGCAGCTTGTCGAGCGCGCAATGCCGCCCAACGTCTTCGCGCACCGCGAGAATACGGCCATCGGGTCCGCAAAAGGCCGCCGCATGGGCACCACCTGTGGCGGCATTGAGCGGCTGGTGCGCGCGCAGCGCATCAAGCGCGGTGAAGATGGCTGATTTGTCGATCTGCGAGGAGGCCTTCAGCGGGGGGAGCGGGCGCGCGATCTGCTCCAGATTTTCAAGGCCGCACAGTCCGCAACTCCCCTCAGATACACGCACGCGCACGCGCTCCATGATGGGGGCGATCCGTTCGGGCGTGAGTGTAATCCGCAACACCCATCCCTGCGGTGTTTCGAAAGGATCCACGTCGAGAATATCGGCAGGAGAGGCGGCGAGGCGCTCTGAAAGCGCAAAGCCAACGGCAAAGTCTTCAAGATCATCGGGCGTTGCCATCATCACGGCATAGCCGATGCCGTTAAACTCGATGGCAATCGGCGCTTCCACGGGCAGAGCGCGGACGAAGGGGCTCTGCTGCGTAGGCGTCAGTCGCTGGACTGGAACGTCGCGTGAGGCTGTCACACGCGAGCTTTGAGTGCGGAAATGGCCGCCGCCGCCGTGTCGCTCAATCCTTGCGCGCCATGATCGAAAATCATCTGCTTCATGCGCGGGTCCCAGTAGAGCTGGATATGCTCGGCAGTGGCCGCCGCCGGGTCGGGCTCATGCTGGAGGTTGCGGGCAATCTGGTTCGCCATGCGGATCAGATGGTCAAGGCTGCTGCTCATTCTGCGGCCTCTGGCTGTGCGATCCGGCGCGAGTGCGCGGCCTGCGCTTCATATTCTTCCTGCCACTCTGACGGGCCGTTGGAAGGCGAAATCTGCACGGCCGTCACCTTATATTCGGGGCAGTTGGTCGCCCAGTCCGAATAGTCGGTGGTCACGACATTGGCTTGCGTCAGTGGGTGGTGGAAGGTGGTGTAGACCACGCCCGGCGCTACGCGCTCTGTAACCGTCGCACGCAGCGTCGTTTCCCCCGCACGGCTGGCCAGCTTGACCCAGTCGCCCGATTTGATGCCGCGATTTTCAGCATCGACGGGGTGGATTTCCAGAAGGTCTTCTTCATGCCAGACGACATTGTCGGTGCGGCGGGTCTGCGCGCCGACATTATACTGGCTGAGGATGCGGCCCGTGGTCAGCAACAGTGGGAAGCGGGGGCCGGTCTTTTCATCGGTCGGGACATAATCCGTGACCACAAACCTGCCCTTGCCGCGCACAAAGCCATCGACGTGCATGATCGGCGAGCCATCGGGGGCTGCATCATTGACGGGCCATTGCAGTGAGCCTTCACGGTCAAGCCGTTCAAAATTCACGCCCGCAAAGCTTGGCGTCAGACGCGCGATTTCGTCCATGATTTCGGACGGGTGAGTATAGTTCCACGCAAGCCCCATCGCTTGCGCGAGCTTTTGCGTAATTTCCCAATCCTCATAACCATTGAGCGGCGTCATCACCTTGCGCACCGGCTGGATACGGCGTTCGGCATTGGTGAAGGTGCCGTTCTTCTCAAGGAAGGTCGAACCCGGCAGAAAGATATGCGCGTAGTTCGCCGTTTCGTTGAGGAAAAGGTCGTGCACGATCACACATTCCATTGCGGCAAGGCCTGCCGCCACATGGTGCGTATTCGGGTCTGACTGGAGAATATCCTCGCCCTGCACATAGAGCGCCTTGAACACGCCGTCGGTCGCGGCGTCGAGCATATTGGGGATGCGAAGACCCGGCTCGGCATCGAGCGGCACGCCCCATTCACCTTCGAACAGGCGGCGCGTTTCTGCGTCCGAGATGTGGCGATAGCCGGAAAGCTCGTGCGGGAAGCTGCCCATGTCGCACGCGCCCTGCACGTTGTTCTGGCCACGCAGCGGGTTCACGCCAACGCCACGACGGCCGATATTGCCCGTCGCCATGGCAAGATTGGCAATCGCCATGACGGTGGACGAACCCTGCGAATGTTCGGTGACGCCAAGGCCGTAATAGATCGCGCCATTACCGCCGGTCGCATAGAGGCGGGCTGCGGTCCGCAGGTCTTCTGCTGGCACTTGCGTAATAGATTCAAGAGTTTCTGGGCTATTTCTCTCTTGCGAAACGAACTCCGCCCAGTCGCGATATTCGTCCATCTCGCAGCGGCCACGCACAAAAGCCTCGTTCACAAGGCCTTCGGTCACGATGGTATGCGCCATTGCTGTCAGCACCGCCACATTGGTGCCGGGGCGAAGGGCGAGATGATGTTGCGCCTCGATATGCGGCGAGCGGACAAGGTCTGTCCGGCGCGGATCGATGACGATCAGCTTGGCACCCTGACGCAGCCGCTTCTTCATGCGGCTGGCGAAAACCGGGTGGCCATCGGTCGGGTTGGCCCCGATGACGAGGATGACGTCGCTCTCTTCAACGCTGTCAAAATCCTGCGTGCCGGCGGAGGTGCCAAAGGTCGTCTTCAGGCCATAGCCCGTGGGGGAGTGGCAGACGCGGGCACAGGTATCGACATTGTTGTTGCCAAAGCCCGCGCGGATCAGCTTCTGGACGAGGAAGGTCTCTTCGTTTGTGCAGCGTGATGATGTGATGCCACCCAGCGCGCGCTTGCCATATTGGGCGCTGATGCGGTTGAGTTCTGAAGCTGCGTGCGTCAGCGCCTCTTCCCAGCTCACTTCCTGCCATGGCTGGTCAATTGAACTGCGGATCATGGGTTTCAGGATGCGCTCCTGATGCTGGGCATAGCCCCAGGCAAAGCGACCTTTCACGCAGCTATGGCCGCGATTGGCCTTGCCATCCTTCCACGGCACCATGCGGACGATCTGCTCGCCGCGCATTTCGGCGCGGAAGGTGCAGCCGACACCGCAATAAGCGCAGGTGGTGATGACCGCGCGTTCGGGCGTGCCGACTTCAACAACCTTCTTTTCAACGAGCGTCGCGGTGGGGCAAGCCTGCACACAGGCCCCGCACGAGACACATTCCGACCCAAGGAAATCATCCGAGGCAAGGCCCGCCGAAATCTTCGAGTCAAAGCCGCGCCCTTGCACGGTCAGCGCCAGCGTGCCCTGCACTTCGTCACACGCACGCACGCAGCGCGAGCAGGCGATGCATTTGGAGGGATCGAAATCGAAATAGGGGTTTGAATGGTCCTTGGCTTGGCCAAGATGTGTGGCATCCGCCGCATAGCGCACATCGCGCAGGCCAACGGCACCCGCCTGATCCTGCAATTCGCAATCGCCATTGGCGGCACAAGTGAGGCAGTCGAGCGGGTGATCGGAGATGTAAAGCTCCATCACGCCCTTGCGCAGCTTCGCCAGATGCGGTGTCTGGGTGTGGACGACCATGCCCGGCTCGACGGGCGTCGTGCAACTGGCGGGCGTTCCACGGCGTCCGTCGATCTCGACAAGGCACAGGCGGCAGGAGCCGAAGGAAGAAAGGCTGTCGGTTGCGCACAGCTTGGGGATGGATGTGCCTTGCTCCGAGGCGGCGCGCATCACCGAGGTGCCCGCAGGCACCGTGACGTCGCGACCGTCGATGGTGAGCGTCACTTGCTCTGTGGAGCGTGATTCCGGCGTGCCGAAATCGGCTTGCGGCTGGTAGGTCATGCCTTGCTCCTCACCACAAAGTCGTCGCGGAAATGCGTGAGCGCGGACAGCACGGGATAGGGCGTGAATCCGCCAAGCGCACAGAGCGACCCGAATTTCATTGTATCACAAAGATCCTCGATGAGCGCGATATTCGCGTCGACATTTTCGCCGGAAAGCACCCGGTCGAGCGTTTCGACGCCGCGTGTCGAGCCGAGGCGGCAGGGTGTGCATTTGCCGCAGCTTTCAGCCGCGCAGAACGCCATCGCAAAGCGCGCTTGTTTCGCCATATCGACGCTGTCGTCGAACACCACGAGGCCGCCATGCCCGATAAGGCCATCCACGGCGGTAAAGGCTTCATAGTCGAACGGCGTGTCGAACTGGCTTGGCGGATGATAGGCACCCAGTGGCCCGCCAACCTGCACCGCGCGCACCGGACGGCCAGAGGCCGTGCCGCCGCCAATCTCGTTCACCAGCGCGCCAAGCGTGATGCCAAAGGCCGTTTCAAACAGCCCGCCATGCTTCACATTGCCCGCGATCTGGATAGGCATCGTCCCGCGAGAACGGCCCATGCCATAGGCGGCATAGGCCTCTGCACCATGCGCCATCACCCAGGGCACGGTCGCGAGCGTCAGCACGTTGTTGACGACGGTCGGCTTGCCGAACAGACCTTCGAGCGCGGGTAACGGCGGCTTGGCGCGCACCTCGCCACGCTTGCCTTCCAGCGAATTCAGGAGCGAGGTTTCCTCGCCGCACACATAAGCCCCCGCGCCAATGCGGATTTCCAGCGTGAAAGGCGCAATCAGGTGCGCGCAGGCCCGCACGGCGGCGTCCATCTTGGCAATCGCGTGTGGATATTCCGAGCGGATATAAACATAACCCTTCGTCGCGCCCACCGCATGGCCCGCAATCGCCATGCCCTCGATGAGCATGAAGGGATCACCTTCCATCACCATGCGGTCGGCAAAGGTGCCGCTATCGCCCTCGTCGGCATTGCAGACGATGTATTTCTGGGGCGCGGTGGCTCCGGCCACGGTCTTCCACTTGATGCCTGCGGGAAAGCCAGCGCCGCCGCGTCCGCGCAGACCAGAGGCTGTCACGGCATCGATGGTTGCAGCCGGGCCAATCTCGCGCGCCTTGGCAAGGCCCTGCCAGCCGCCAGTGGCGTAATAGTCGTCCAGACTGGTCGGGCGTGTCTTGCCCGCCCGCGCAAAGGTCAGTCGCTGCTGCCGGGCAATGAAGGGGTGGGCCGCAATCGGGCCGATGCAAATCGCATCAGCGCCGCCTGCAAGAATGTCTGCTACGTCGCCGGGAGAGGCGGGGCCAAAGCCGATGCCGTTGATCTCAACGAGCGGTTCCAGCCAGTGCATCCCCCATGAGGAGACGCGCTCGACCTCAGCGCCTGCCTTTTCAAAAGCGGCGGCAACGGCATCTGCGCCGCAGGCCAGCGCCACGGCATCGTCTGAAATGCGGACTTTCATGCCGCGTTGACCAGTGCTTTCAGCCGCTCTCCATCCAGCCGGGCATAAACATCGGAGCCGACCATCGCAGCGGGACCAACCGCGCACAGGCCGAGACAGTAAACTGTCTCTATCTTGACAGAGGTGTCGGCGGGAAGGGCGGCTGCAAGCGCATCCACACCACGCGCCTGACAGGCTTCGGCACGACACAGCTTGATGACAGGCCGCGCATCGGGCGCGGACTTGAAATCATGGTAGAAGCTGACCACGCCGTGCACTTCGGCACGCGTCAGGTTCAGGTCTTGCGCAATCGCGCGGATGGCGTCCTCGCTGACATGGCCAAACGCCGCCTGCACATCGTGCAATATCGGGAGCAAAGGCCCTTCACGCCCCTTGTGCCGGGCAAGAATGTCAGCGAGGCTCATATCAATCAGGCTTCCGGCGGAGCGAAGGCGCAGATCTTGTTGCCAACGGGATCGCGCAGATACGCGCCATAGGGATTGCCGGGCGCGCCAGCGCGGTTGCCGGGCGCACCTTCATCGCTGCCGCCATTGGCAACGCCGGCGGCATGGAAAGCATCGACAGCCGCCTTGTCGGGTGCCTGAAAACCGATGGTGCCGCCATTGGAGTGCGTGGCCGCATTGCCATCAGCGGGCTTCATCACGAGCAGCTTGCCGGTGGGCGTTGCATAAACGCAGGTGCGCTCATTGACCTGACCGATGCTGGCGACGCCAAGCGGGGTGAGGACGGCATCGTAAAACTTCTTCGAGGCGTCGAGGTCTTGGGCGCTGACGCAGAGGTGCGTGTACATTCTTCTCTCCTGATTGGGTGGGCGGGGGCGCTTGGCCCCCGGCCCGGATTACATACGCTTCAAGGCGCAGATCTTGTTGCCCGAAGGATCACGCAGATAGGCAAGATACATACTGCCCATGTCGCCGGTGCGGATGCCGGGCGCGTCTTCACAGGTCGTGCCACCATTGGCGCAGCCCGCCGCGTGCCAGGCGTCGCCCTGTTCTGGCGAGTCGACGTTGAAGCCGATGGTGCCACCATTGGCGGCCGTTGCGGGCTGGCCGTTGATCGGCGTGGAAATGGCGAAAATGCCTGTTTGGGTCATGTAGAATACACGGCCCTTATCGTCCTGCACGCCTGCGGGCACGCCAAGCGTGGCAAACAGCGCGTCGTAGAACTTTTTCGAGGCGGCAAGATCGCTCGCCCCCAGCATGATGTGGCTGAACATTGCGTTTCTCTCCTTATTGTCGATTCGCGCGATCAGAATACCACGACTGAGCGAATGCTCTTGCCTGCGTGCATCAGGTCAAAGGCGGTGTTGATGTCTTCAAGCCCCATGACGTGCGTAATCATGGGGTCGATCTCGATCTTGCCCTGCATATACATATCAACGATCTTGGGCACATCGGTGCGGCCCTTGGCGCCGCCAAAAGCCGTGCCGCGCCAGTTGCGGCCGGTGACGAGCTGGAAGGGGCGGGTGCTGATTTCCTTGCCGGCTTCCGCCACGCCGATGATGATGCTGGTGCCCCAGCCGCGATGGCAGGCTTCCAGCGCGGTGCGCATTACTTCGGTATTGCCGGTCGCGTCAAAGGTGTAGTCCGCACCGCCATCGGTCATCAGCACGATCTTGGCGACCACATCTTCACGGCTCATCCCCTTTGAGTTGAGGAAGTCCGTCATGCCGAATTTGCGGCCCCATTCCTCACGATCAGGGTTGATGTCGACGCCGATGATCTTGTTGGCGCCAGCCAGACGCGCGCCCTGAATGACGTTGAGGCCGATGCCGCCAAGACCGAACACCACGACGTTGTCGCCCACCTGCACCTTGGCGGTGTTGATGACGGCGCCAACGCCCGTCGTCACGCCGCAGCCGATGTAGCAGCTCGTCTGGAACGGCGCGTCTTCACGGATTTTGGCCAGCGCAATTTCGGGCAGAACGGTGAAGTTAGAGAAGGTCGAGCAGCCCATGTAGTGAAACACGGTCTGGCCCTTGTAGGAAAAGCGGCTCGTGCCATCGGGCATCAGGCCCTGACCCTGCGTCGCGCGGATGGCGGTGCACAGGTTGGTCTTGCCCGAAAGGCATGATTTACACTGGCGACATTCCGGCGTGTAAAGCGGGATCACGTGATCGCCCGGCTTGACCGAAGTGACGCCTGCGCCAACTTCACGAACGATGCCAGCACCTTCATGTCCCAGCACGCTTGGGAATATGCCTTCGCTGTCGCATCCATCGAGCGTATAGGCGTCGGTGTGGCAGATGCCTGTCGCCATGATCTCGACGAGAACTTCCCCGGCCTTGGGGCCTTCCAGATCAAGTTCAACGATTTCGAGGGGTTTTTTCGCTTCAAATGCGACGGCGGCGCGCGTCTTCACGGGTCTGCTCTCCTTGCCAAATGGACCAAAGAACGCTTCCTAGCCAAGGGCGGGTTCGTCGTCCAACGGCGATCTCATTTATGTATGCAACACTTACTAAAATAATGAGGCCAGTCAACAGCATCGATAACCTTGCGCTGCGTTTCAGAATGAAATCTGGTCAGTGGCGCGCGAGAAACGGCAGATGCGCACTGGCGAGGGCTTTGGGGTCTTCGATCATCGGCACATGGGCGATGTGCTCGAATATCACGGCTTCACAGCCTTTGATGCCCTGTTGGAGCACCGGGACCGAACTGACGTCGATCAATCGATCATGCCGCCCCCAAATGACGAGCGTGGGCGTGTTTATCTCGCCCAGTCGATCATTCACGGGGTTGTTGAGCGAATCCTCGGCAATTACGGCAAAGATCTGGTCCAGCAACGCTTCGCGGCGCTTGGCGTCGTTGAACATCACTTTCTTGAACTGGGCGGGGATGGGGCGAGGCTTGTGGGCCACAAAGGCGAGCAGCCTGTCCACATCTGCGGGCGCACGCACCACAAGCGGGCTTTGGCCTTCGCTTGCCAGTTGTTGCAGCTCGCTTTCATTCGCCCCGACGACGCCGGCATTATTGAGCAATGTAAGCGAGGTAAGCTTATGCGGGTGGTCGAGCGCGGCTTGAAGCGCGATGAAGCCGCCCATGCTATTTCCCGACAGGTGGCAGCGGTCCACGCCAAGTGCATCGAGAAAACGAACAAGACGCGCGGTTTGTGCGCTGATTGCGTAATCCCGTTCCGTCGAAAGATCGCTCTCGCCAAAACCCGGAAGGTCGGGGATGATGACGTGATATTGGTCGGTCAGATGAGGGGCGTAAAAGGCCCAATTGTCCTTGTCTGCGCCAAAACCGTGCACCAGCACGACCGTTTCTCCATCTGCGGGCCCACCTTCAAGATAGGGCCAGTCAATCCCGTCTACGTTGATCGTCTTGCGGGTCAGCCGCGCTTTACGCCGCAATGCGTTTTGGAGTTGCCGGAAAACTGCTGCAGGGGCGAACCAGTAGAGCAGCAGGGGAATGGCGATGGAAAGTGCAGCGATGATGATAATAATATTCATTTAATCAATGCCTTGAATTTCATTTATGAATTTATTTCGAAGTTAGATGGGCATCGATCCATGCGCAAAGCTGATCCAGCACCATCTCGCGCTCTGGCTCGTTGAACACCTCGTGATAGAGGCCGTCGAGCAACTCGAAGCGTTTGTCGGACGAGCCGATGCGCGCGAACATCTCTTGCGCGCCTTCGGGAGATGCGAGGCTGTCTTTGCTGCCATGCAGGATGAGCAGTGGCAGATGAATGTCGGATGCCCGTGCGTGCACGCGCGCCATTGCATCCAGCATTTCAGACGCCAGCCGCGCGCTCATCTTGCCGGTATGGACAAGCGGATCGGCGCGATAGGCCGCAACCACTTGGGGATCGCGGCTGATGGCGGCGGAGTCGAGTTGCAAGATGCCCGTCTTGGGCAGGAAGCGGGAAAGCAGGCGGCCGATGACGAGCGTGGCTGCTGTCGGCGGCGCGCCGGGCTTGAGCGCGGGGCCAGAGAGGATTGCGCCGGCATAGTCGCTCTGGCACGAAAGCAGGTGTGCGGTTGCGATAAGGCCGCCCATGCTGTGGCCGATGAGGATGCGCGGAAGATCAGGAAATTCGTTCCTCGCCATGTCCAGCAATGACGTCATGCCATCACAAAAGACCGAAAAGCGCGGAACGTGGCCGCGTGCACCATCCGAGCGGCCATGGCCCCAATGATCGACTGCGAAAACGGCGATGCCGTGCTGATTGAGCCGGGCGGCGACATGGTCGTAGCGGCCGAGATGCTCGGCATAGCCATGCGCCAGCAACACGACTCCGCGCGGCGAAGCCTCTGGAAGCCAGCGCTGGAAGAAAAGTTTTGACCCCGCGCCCGCAGAAGACGGGCCAAGCGTCAACACGCCGGATGATTGCCCCACATACCCTCCTATGCAGCCAGAATTCGGGTCTGCGCGGTAAATTATGCAAGTCAGGCTCATTGATGTCCAATGATTTGGAACGCGGTTCCATTCCGTACAAATGCAGTTTGATGCGGGTCAAGGCGCGCACTGGCCTTGACGACGAGTAACATCCACAGCAACGGCAGATCGCACGCAAGGGAGAGTGAAGATGCGCAAGGCGGACGTCATCATCGTAGGGGCAGGGCATGGGGGCGCGCAGGCTGCTGTGGCGCTGCGCCAGCTGGGCTTTGAAGGGTCGATCCTGATGATCGGGCGTGAAAACGAGCCACCTTATGAGCGTCCCCCGCTCTCCAAGGAATATATGGCGCGCGAAAAGGAGTTCGAGCGGCTCTACATCCGTCCGGCGCAATTCTGGGCCGACAAGAATATTGAGCTTATGCTGGGCGAAGAAGTCACCCTGGTTGACCCTCAGGCACGCACGGTCGCTCTCTCCAGCGGCGTATCGCTTGCATATGGCGATCTCATCTGGGCTGGCGGCGGTGATCCGCGCCGTCTTTCGTGCCCCGGCGCCGATCTCAAGGGCGTGCATGGCGTGCGCACGCGCGACGATGCGGATGCCATCATGGGTGAGCTTGAAGGCGTGGATCACGTTGTCGTGGTCGGTGGCGGCTATATCGGGCTTGAGGCGGCGGCCGTGCTCACAAAGCTGGGCAAGAAGGTGACGCTGCTTGAGGCTTTGCCGCGCGTTCTGGCCCGCGTTGCGGGCGAGCAGTTGTCCGCCTTTTACGAAGCCGAGCATCGCGCGCACGGCGTTGATCTACGGACCGAATGCGGGCTGACTGAGATTCTCGGCAAGGATGGCCATGTGGCGGGCGTGAAGCTTGCCGATGGCGAAGTGATCGACGCGCAGATGGTGATTGTCGGCATCGGCATCATTCCAGCCGTCCAGCCGCTTATCGCAGCGGGCGCCCAGGGCGCCAACGGCGTGGACGTCAACGAATTCTGCCAGACGAGCCTGCCGCACGTCTATGCCATTGGCGATTGCGCCGCACATTCAAATGGTTTTGCAGAAGGTGCCATTATCCGTCTGGAATCAGTGCAAAATGCTAACGATCAGGCAAAGATTGCCGCTCAGTCCATCACGGGGTCGGCTCAGGCTTATGCCGCGACGCCGTGGTTCTGGTCGAACCAATATGATCTCAAGCTTCAGACGGTTGGTCTGTCGACTGGCCATGATGCAACCGTGACGCGCGGCGACCCTGCCACGCGCAGCTTCTCGGTGATCTACACCAAGGGCGGAAAGGTGATCGCGCTCGATTGTGTCAACAGCGTCAAAGACTATGCGCAGGGGCGCAAGCTGGTGGAAGCGCGCGCGGAAATTGCCGCTGAAACGCTGGCGAACACCGAGGTCGCGTTGAAGGATATGCTGCCCGCCTAGAGCGATTTCGAGTAAGGTGGAAACACCGAGCGGCTTGGAAATCGCGAAAAAACAAACAATCTGGAGCGCGGTTTTGAGTCCATCAAAACCGAACACGCTCTAAGCGCGCGTGGTAAGGTAGGCGCGCAGGGGCTCGGCAGCTTTGGGAGCGGTAAGACCGATCTTGGTGCGGCGCATCAGGATGTCTTCCGGTGTGCGCGCCCACTCATGCTGGCATAGCCAGTCCACTTCCACCTGTGTGAGGCCGCCGCCAAAATCCTGCCCCAGATCGGCTTCGCAGCGGACGTCGGCAAGCATCTCGCGCAACAGGCTCCCATAAGCGCGCGCCATACGTTCCGCGCGCTCCGGTCCCAAAAAGGGCCAGCGGGCGCACACTTCAGCCAGCCAATCCTCATAGCTGCCCGGCAAATCACCGCCGGGGAACTTCGCTGCCAGCGTTACAGGTGCAACCGCCCAGTCCATCACACTTGCGAGCCGGTGCACGGCCTCTTGCGCAAGATAGCGTGCTGTAGTTATTTTTCCTCCAAAAACAGAAAGTAAGGGAGGTTTTCTTTCATCCAATTCTAAAACATAATCCCGTGTCACAGCCTTCGCCTCGGCTTCGCCATCATCATAAAGCGGGCGGACGCCGGAATAAGTGGAGACAATATCGGCGGGAGCGGTTTGGCGCGTGAAATAGCGGTTTACTGCTGTGCAGAGATAGTCAATTTCGGTGGGCGTGATTTTGGCATCTTCAGGCGCGTCCACGGACTCGTCGGTTGTGCCGACAAGCGTCAGGCCGTGCTGATAGGCAATCGCAAAGACAATGCGCCCATCGGGCTGTTGCAGCATATAGGCGTGATCGCCCTCGAAAAGCCTCGGCACGATGATGTGGCTGCCCTTGACGAGCCGCACTGATGAGCGGCTTTCCACGCCCGTCTGGCGGAGCATTTGTGCGACCCACGGCCCGGCAGCGTTGACGAGCGCGCGCGCTTCTGCCGTTGTGCCATCGGCCAGTGTGAGCATCCAGTGATCGCCGGTGCGCTGTGCCCTTTCCACGCGGCTGTGCGGGCGGATGTCAGCGCCATGCCGGGCGGCATCGAGCCCATTCAGCACAACGAGGCGTGCGTCATCCACCCAGCAGTCGGAATAGACAAAGCCCTTGCCCGGCTCTTTCAAGGGCGCGCGGTAGAGCGTGTCGGAGGGCTTGAGGCTGCGCGAGCGGGGCAGGCTGATCCGTCCGCCAATGGTATCGTAAAGCCACAGGCCCAGACGCACCATCCACCACGGGCGGACGGCATTGCGATGCGGCAGCACGAAATGAAGCGGGTGGATGAGGTGCGGCGCCTGCGCCAGAAGACGTTCACGCTCCATCAGCGCCTCGCGCACCAGCTTGAATTCATAATATTCCAGATAGCGCAGGCCGCCGTGGATGAGCTTGGTGGAGGCAGACGAGGTATGGCTGGCGAGATCGTCTTTTTCGAACAGCACGACGCTCAGGCCGTTAAGGGCCGCATCGCGCGCGATGGCGCAGCCATTGATGCCGCCCCCGATGATCGCAAGGTCATAGATCACCCCCGCGTTGTGGCAATGTAACGGAAGAATGGCAATCTCGCGCAGCTGGGCGGGGACTGCATCGAGTCGCTTGTGCTGCTCTGAGAGAATGTTATATGTTATAACAGATAGGGAGATGTGCCATGAAATTTGATCGTATCAACCCGATTACCGGCGCTATTGCATCGAGTGCGACTGCGATGAAGGCGGGGGACATTGCCCCCATCGCCGCCCGCGCGGCCGCCGCCTTTCCGGCCTGGGCCGCGATGGGGCCAAATGCGCGTCGTGCCGTTCTCATGAAGGCCGCGACTGCTCTGGAATCAAAGGCGGACGCCTTTGTCGAAGCGATGATGGCTGAAATTGGGGCCACCAAGGGCTGGGCGCTGTTCAACCTTGGCCTTGCTGCATCAATGGTGCGCGAAGCCGCCGCACTGACGACGCAAATTTCGGGCGAAGTCATCCCCTCTGACAAGCCGGGCTGCCTCTCGATGGCGTTGAAGGAGCCGGTGGGCGTCATACTTGGCATTGCGCCGTGGAATGCGCCGATCATCCTTGGCGTGCGTGCGATCGCGGTGCCGCTGGCCTGTGGCAATGCGGTGATCCTCAAGGCCTCGGAAACCTGCCCGCGCACGCATGAAATCATCATTGAAGCCTTTGCCGAAGCGGGCTTCCCCGAAGGTGTCGTCAACGTCGTGACGAACGCGCCTGCCGATGCCGGCGAAGTGGTGGGCGCGCTCATCGATGCGCCCGAAGTGAAGCGCATCAACTTCACCGGATCGACCGGCGTCGGCAAGATCATCGCCAAGCGTGCGGCGGAGCACCTGAAGCCCTGCCTGCTTGAGCTGGGCGGCAAGGCGCCGCTGATTGTGCTGGAAGACGCCGATCTGGACGAAGCGGTGAAGGCCGCCGCCTTTGGCGCGTTCATGAACCAGGGCCAGATTTGTATGTCGACCGAGCGGCTCATTGTCGTGGACGCCGTGGCCGATGCCTTTGCCGAGAAGTTCGCCGCCAAGGCGGCCTCGATGGCGGCAGGCGATCCGCGCGAGGGCAATACGCCGCTGGGCGCTGTTGTCGACCAGAAGACGGTGACGCACGTCAATGCCCTCATCGACGATGCCGTCGCCAAGGGCGCAACGATCCGCGCAGGCGGCAAGGGCGAGAGCGTCGTCATGGCGGCAACTGTTGTCGACAATGTCACCGACGCGATGAACATCTACCGCGACGAGAGCTTTGGCCCCGTCGTGGCGATGATCCGCGCCAAGGATGAAGCAGACGCGATCCGCATCGCCAATGACAGCGCCTATGGCCTGTCTGCCGCTGTCTTCACCAAAGACACGGCACGCGGGCTTGGCGTGGCGCGCCAGATCCATTCGGGCATCTGCCATGTGAATGGCCCGACCGTGCATGACGAAGCGCAGATGCCCTTTGGCGGTGTTGGCGCGTCGGGCTATGGCCGCTTTGGCGGCAGGCAGGGCATCGACAGCTTCACCGAAACGCGCTGGATCACCATCGAGACGCAACCGGGCCACTTCCCGATCTGATTAGGCTCAGGCTGCCGATGACAGGATGTTGCGCGCGCCGGGATCAATTCCTGCCGCGCGCTCTGCGGATTTGATGGTGTTTTCGAGCAGCATCGTCACGGTCATCGGCCCGACGCCGCCCGGAACAGGGGTGATGGCAGAAGCGCGCCAGCGGACGCCCTCGAAATCGACATCGCCCGTGATGCGCCCATCGGGGAGGCGGTTGATGCCGACGTCGATGACAACGGCACCCGTTTTCACCATCTGCGGCAGAATGAGGTTGGGAACCCCGGCTGCCACCACCAGAATGTCTGCAAGGATCGTATATTGCGCAAGATCGCGCGTCTTGGCGTGGCAGATCGAAACGGTGGCATCGCGTGCCATCAGCATCAGCGCCATCGGCTTGCCGACGATGTTGCTCGCGCCCACCACGACGACATTCTGCCCTTCAATGGGGATATGCTCGCTTTCGAGCAGCTTGACGACGCCATAGGGTGTGCAGGGCGAAAAGACGGTGCTGCCGGTGACGAGGCCGCCGACATTGTAGAGGTGGAAGCCATCGACATCCTTGTCGATCGCAATCGTTTCCAGAACACGGTCCATGTCGATATGCGCCGGCAGCGGTAATTGGACGAGGATGCCATGCACGCTTTCGTCGCCATTCAGTTCTTCGATGCGGGCGAGCAATTCTTCATTGGTGATGCTGGCGGGCAGGCGATCGGTGAAGGAGCGGATGCCCACAGCTTCGCACGCGCGGATCTTGTTGCCGACATAGACCGCCGAGGCCGCATCATCACCCACAAGGATAACCGCAAGACCGGGCACGACGCCCGTCTGCGCCAGAGCACGGACGCGGCCCGCACATTCCTGCCGGATATGCGCCGCAAGCTTTTTGCCATCGATGAGTTTTGCTGTCATGCCCAATGCTCCTCCAACGATTCATATTTGTATGTATTGCATACAAATATGAATCGCAAGCTTCGGCTTAATGGCCGCCGCCTGCACCAGACATGAAGTTGCCGGTTGGCCGTGGTGCCAGCCAGGTGAGCCACGCCGCAACGAACAAAATACCCGCAGCGATCATGAAGACATGGTTTGCGCCAACAGTGGCGGCCTGCGCATCCACAAGCCGCTCCACAGCCGCGCGGGCTTGAGGTTCGGTCATGCCGGAGGCTTGCATCTTTGCCATGACATCCCTGCCGCCGTTGAGCGTGCCGACCATCTCTGCCCGCGCGATGCGCGTGGAGTCATCCCACCATGCGGTTGCCAGCGCAGTGCCAATAGCGCCGCTTACTGTGCGCATGAAGCTCAGCAGTCCTGCGGCAGAGGCCGTTTCCTGAGCGGGCACGGAAGACATTGCAAAGGACATGAGGCCAATGAAGAAGAACGGCATCCCGAAGCCCTGCAGAAGCTGGGGCAGGGCGAGTGCCCAGAAATCCGCATCGGTTGTCCAGCTTGTCCGCATCAGCGACACCACAACCAGCCAGAGCATACCGAGGGTGATGCACAAGCGGATGTCGAAACGCTCCATCAGCTTGCCCGCAATCGGTGCCATGAACACGGCAAAAATGCCGACCAGTGCCATGGCATGGCCGGATTCACTCGCGGTATAGCCCATCACCGATTGCAGCCAGAGCGGCACGAGCACGATCATTGAGAACATACCGCCAAAGCCCATCGCAATGCCGATGGTGCCGACCCAGAGTGAGCGGTGCCGCAGCACGCGCAGATCGACCACGGGGTGCGTGTCGGTAAGTTCCCAGATGACGAACGCGCAAAAACCCAGCACTGCCGTGATCGCGAGTATCACGATGCCGGTTGAGGCAAACCAATCATGCTCGCGGCCAAGATCGAGCATCAGCTGGAACGAGCCGACCCACAGCACCAGCAGGCCAAGACCAACAGCGTCAATCCGTTCCTTGCGCGTATCGGTTTCGTAACGCGCGATGAGTTGGGTCACCAGAAACAGGCAGATCAGGACGACGGGCAGGTTGATGAAGAAAATCCACGGCCATGACCAATTGTCGCTGATATAGCCGCCGATAATGGGGCCGAAGATGGGCGCGGAAATGGTGGTGACGCCCCACAGGGCCATGGCCCCGGTCATTTTTTCAGGCGGGTAGATGCGCATCAGCAGTGTCTGCGTCAGCGGCATCAGTGGGCCGCCGGAAAGCCCTTGCAGCACGCGCAGCGCAACCAGCAATTCAATCGTTCGCGCCATCCCGCACAGCACCGAAAACAGCGCAAAGCCAGACAACGAGAAAAGGAGTGTGCGATACGTGCCAAAGCGCGTCGCCAGCCAGCCGGTCAGCGGCACGGTAATCGCCTCGGCAACGGCATAGGAGGTGATCGTCCATGTGCCTTGCGATGGAGAAATCGCAAGGCCGCCCGCGATGTGCGGCACGGAGACATTGGTGATCGTCGTGTCGAGAATGACAATGAAGTTGGCGAGCGCCAGCCCAATGGCCGCCAAGGTAAGCCGAAATCCCGTGAGCGGCTCGATCTTGCTTTCAGCCATCAGTCACGCGTGTCGATAATGGCGTCCATCGTCAGCCCGACGCGCAAAGGATGTGCCTTCACATCGGCAGGATCAAGCCGGACGCGCACCGGCAGGCGCTGGACAACCTTGACCCAATTGCCGGTCGCGTTTTGTGCAGGGATAAGGGCAAAAGCCGCGCCCGTGCCCCCCGCAAGACCCTTCACGGTGCCGTGGAATACCACGCCGCTGCCATAAAAATCGGAAGTCAGCTCCACCGGCTGGCCGGGCTTTACATTCTTGAGCTGGCTTTCCTTGAAATTGGCGTCAACGAATACGGCATCGAGCGGCACCAGCGTCATGATTGGCGTTCCCGCCTGCACGCGCTGGCCCACTTGCACCTGACGGTTGGTGACGACGCCTGCAATCGGTGCGCGAATGACGGTGCGCTCAAGGTTAAGCTGTGCCTGTGCAAGTCGGGCCTGCGCCGCTGCGACATCGGGCGCGGTGCTTTCCGTGACGCCCGCCGTTAAAGCTTCGTTCGACGCAAGGTCGCCCACCGCTGAGGCGCGCGTCGCTTCTGCGCCCGAAAGTCCGGCCTGTGCCTGTTCCAGCGCCGCACGGGCTTGCTGAAAGGCTACGCGCGCTGT
Source organism: uncultured Sphingomonadaceae bacterium (assembly GCA_937873035.1). Taxonomy (GTDB): domain Bacteria; phylum Pseudomonadota; class Alphaproteobacteria; order Sphingomonadales; family Sphingomonadaceae; genus Aquisediminimonas. Next base: position 24,040 of record CALMVA010000087.1, read on the forward strand.
CGTCAATTCTTCCGCGGAAACCGCGCCGGAAGGCGCCAGTGCCTCACGCCGGGCGAAGGCCGCACGGGCCTTTTCAAAGTCGGCCTGTGCCACCGAAAGCCGCGCACGGGCCTGTGTCGTGTCAGAGCCGCGGGCCGAAAGGCGGGCGGATAGCGAATTGTTATTGGCCTTGGTCTGGCGAAAACGTTGCTGGGCCTGACGGAGCAGGGCCTCTGCATTGGCCAGATCAACGCGGGCGTCGGCATCATCGAGGACGACCAGAATGTCGCCCTTTTTCACCTGCTGCGTGCCGCCGACATGAACTTCCTTCACCGGCCCGGAAATGAGCGGCGTCACCACGGCTATGTCTGCGCCAACATAAGCATTGTCGGTGTGCACCCGGCCCGCCTGTGTCAGAAAATACCAGATACCCCACATGGCGGCGACCACGATGACTGTTATGGCGAAAATTCGCAGCAACTTGCGGCGCCTATCCATCGCTGCGCCATTCGTTTCCGAAGTGGCGGCAGAAGCGATTGCGGAGTCAGTCATCGGTCGGAATTTTCCTTGGAGAGTGTCTGGGGGCTGAACCCGCCGCCAAGTGCGCGGATCAGCGAAATATCAAGAAGGAAGGCGCGGGCTTCAAGGTCGGTGACGGCACGGTGCGTGGAAAGGGCCGTGTCTTCAGCGGCAAGCAGTTGCAACAAATTGCCCACGCCCTGACGGTAGCGAAGCGCCGCCAGACGCGCAGCTTCACGGGCAGCGCGATCCGCCCCATGTGCCGCAGACAGCCTGTCTTGAAGCGCGCGTTTCGATTGCAACGCATCGGCAACTTCGCGCAAGGAGGCGATCAGCGTCTGATCGTAGCGCGCAACCGCCTCTTCATAGGCTGCGCTCGCTCCACGATAATTCCCGGCCAGCCGCCCGCCATCAAAGATCGGCAGGCTGATTGCCGGCCCGAAATTCGCAGTCGACGAGCCGGAGTTGAACAGGTTGGACAGGCCAAGCGATTGCAGGCCAGCCACTGCGCTCAGGTTGATATTGGGATAAAAATCACGCTTGGCGGCCTTTACGCGGCTGGCAGCCGCCTCTGCGCGCAACCGCGCCGAGACAATGTCAGGCCGCCGCCCGACAAGATTTGCCGACAGATTTGCGGGAACGAGCGTCTCTGATGTCAGTGACAATGTCGGGCGGGGCAGGCTTTCCCCGCGGTCAGGCCCTGCACCCAGCAATGCCGCAATCCGGTTGCGACTGAGCGCCAGAGCCTCTTCGCTTGCCGCGAGTTCTCCTCGCGCTGCTGCATGACGCGATCGCGCCAATTCAAGATCGGCGGCATTGTCGATCCCTTCGCGCATCCGGGCTTCCGTCAGCCGTTCGGTTTCACCACGAATATGGGCCGCTTCGGCTGCCACATCGCGGGCTGCCCAGATCTGGCTGAAATCCGCCCAAGCGGAAGCGATGCTGGTCGTCAGCAACAGGCGCGCTTGTGCTGCATCGACACGCGCCGCCTGGGCGTCTCCTCGTGCGGCGGCAAGGGCGGCACGGTTGCGCCCCCACAAGTCCAGATTGAAGCCGAGATTGGCGGAAAGCTTGCCCGTGCTGACAATGCCCTTGGGCACGAACTGGGCCGGGATGCCCATATTATAGCTTTGCTTATTGCCGCCTGCCGCCCCTTCCACCGTAAGTGATGGCGTAAGGACCGCGCCCGCCTGTTCGGCGATTGCGTCGGAAGAGCGGATGCGCGCGGCGGCCAGCGCCATATCGGGTGATCCGGCAAGGGCTTCGCTTATGAGCGCATCGAGTGTGGGATCCGCATAGCCCGTCCACCAGCGATCTTCTGGAAAGTCGGCGGTGCCGCCGCCCAGCGCGTTCTGGCTGGCGAGTGTTTTCGCTTCACGCGGCGGCGCGGGCGTCCTGACCGAAGGGATGGTGGCGCACGCCACAAGCGACGCGCAGGCGGAAGCGAGCAGCAAGCCGCGTAAGGGGAGAGTTGTGTACTGCATGGTACTGGCCGCTCAATGCGTCGGGCTTCGTATCTTGTCAATGAAAATAATACCAGATAGTACGGTTTCATGCAGGAGCAGGAACGGCACTCGGATCGAAAGGATCAACGGCGGCGGCTGATTGTGGAAACCGCCCGCGCGGCGTTTTTCCGCAATGGATATGGCGGAACCACAATGTCGTCGATCGCGGCCGATCTGGGCGGATCGAAAGCGACGCTGTGGAGCTATTTCCGCAACAAGCAAGATCTGTTCACGGCAGTTATCGACGACATGGTTGAGCGTTATGGCGAGGCTTTGCGTATGCCGCTGCCAGCGGAGGGGGACCCGGTAGAGACGCTGCGACGTTTTGCGTCGTCGCTGATGAAGACGATCATGCAGCCTGAAATCATTGCGCTGCATCGCATGGTCACGGGCGAGGCGGGGCGCTTTCCAGAACTGGGGCGGCTCCTTTACGAGCGCGGTCCAGGGCGTGGGCAGGCGCGCATGGCGGATTGGATGGCGCAATTGATGCAGCGCGGCGCATTGCGTGCGGCGGATGCGGTTACGGCGTCGCGCCATTTTGCGGGCCTGTGTCAGAGCGGTGCCTTTCAGCGACTGTTGATCGGCGCTGGTGGCAAGCCCAAATCGGCTCAGGTGAAGGAAGAAATCGACGCAGCCGTCGATGCGTTCATGCGGGCTTACGGCACCTGACGCACGCGCGACATTGCACCTTCAGCCATGGCCGGTAAGAGGCTGGTTTGGCATTTCCGGCGTGAAGGGTCTGGGCGCGGCATATGAAATTCTGGGTTGATCGGGGCGGGACGTTTACCGACGTTGTGGCGCTGGATGATGATGGCGCGGTTCGCACCGTCAAGCTGTTGTCTGAAAACCCAGGCCACTATGCTGATGCGGCGGTTGAGGCGATGCGCCGCATTTTGGGCGTTGGTGATGCCGATCTGCCTGCCGCTGAATTGCGCGTGGGAACAACCGTTGCCACCAACGCACTGCTGGAGCGCAAAGGTGAGCCGACGCTGCTGGCCATTACGCGCGGTTTTGGGGATGCGTTGCGCATCGGCTATCAGGAACGGCCTGAGCTGTTCGTTCGCCGCATCGATATTCCGGCTGCGGTCTATGCCGATGTTCTGGAAATCAATGAGCGCGTTTCGGCAGAAGGCGATGTGCTGACGCCGCTGGATGCACAGGCCGCACGCGCCGGGCTGGAAGCGGCTTTTGCCCAAGGGCTGCGCTCTGTCGCAATTGTGCTCGTGCATGGCTATCGCTTTGCCGAGCATGAAAAACAGCTGGCGCAGATCGCACGTCAGATTGGTTTTGTGCAGGTGTCCGTCAGCCATGAGGTGGCACCGCTCATCAAGCTTGTCGCGCGCGGTGATACCACCGTTGTCGATGCCTATCTGTCGCCGGTGCTGCGCCGCTATGTTGAAAATCTGCGCGACAATCTTGGGCCCAATGTCGAGACTCTGTTCATGCAATCCAGCGGTGGCCTTGCAGATGGCGCGTCGTTCAGCGGCAAGGACGCTATTCTCTCAGGCCCCGCGGGCGGCGTGGTGGGCATGGCGCGCACTGCGCTGGAGGCGGGGTTCGACAAGGTGATTGGCTTTGACATGGGGGGAACCTCCACCGATGTCGCGCATTTCGCCGGGCAATATGAGCGCGATCATGAAACGCGCGTGGCTGGGGCAAGGCTGCGCGTGCCGATGATGCGGGTCCACACCGTCGCCGCGGGTGGCGGCTCAATCTGCCGCTTTGTCGATGGGCGCTTTCAGGTCGGGCCGGAGTCAGCAGGCGCGGTGCCGGGGCCTGCCTGCTACCGGCGTGGCGGGCCGCTTGCCGTCACCGATTGCAATGTCTTGCTTGGCAAAGTCCGGCCGGATCAGTTTCCCCATGTGTTCGGGCCGCATGGGAATGAACCGCTCGATGCAGACATCGTGCGGGCGAAGTTTACGCAACTTGTCGCTGATATTCGCGCAGGCGGCGGGCCAGACTTGACACCCGAACAGGCAGCGGAAGGCTTTGTCGACATTGCGGTGGCCAATATGGCGAACGCCATCAAGCGCATCTCGGTATCGCGCGGGCATGATGTGACGCATTATACGCTTGCCTGCTTTGGCGGGGCTGGCGGGCAGCACGCGTGCAAGGTGGCCGATGCACTGTCGATGGACCGGGTGATGATCCATCCGCTTGCGGGTGTTCTCTCGGCCTTTGGTATTGGCATGGCGGAACGCTCTGTTACGCGTGAGAGGACTTTGGGGCTGCCTTTTACGGTTGATGCAGCGCCCGGCATCGCAGCCGCGCTGGATGCGCTTTCGGGTGAGGTGCGAAGCGAATTGACCGGGCAGGGCGTGTCAGGGGCCGCTATCAGCGTCGCGGCGGAGGTTCATGTCCGCACCGCCAGTGGCGACGCGGCCATCGCGGTTGCGCATGGGGAATATGCCCGGATGCGCGCCGATTATGAGGCTGCCTATGCCGCGCGGTTCGGCTTTTTGCCGGTGGGAGATCTCGTCGCCGATATGGCCGTTGCAGAGGCTGTTGCCGCAGGCGCTTTATCGCAAAGCCCCTCATTCGCGCTGCCCGCCGCCACGGGCGCTCCGCTTGGCACGGCGGCTTGCTTTACGGGCGGCGAAACATGGCAAGTGCCGGTGCTCGATCGCGCGCGGCTGGCCGCAGGCTTTACGGAAAATGGCCCGCTGCTCGTGATTGATCCTGTATCGACGACCATGGTCGAGCCGGGCTGGCGCCTTTCTGTTGACGCCATCGGCAATCTCATCCTGACGCGCGTTTCGCCGCGTGGCGTTGCAGCACTCTGCGCCGAGCAGGCTGACCCCGTCCGGCTTGAGATTTTCAATGGCCTGTTCATGGCGATTGCGGAAGAAATGGGTGGCGCGCTTCAGCACAGCGCCTCATCGGTCAATATCCGCGAGCGGCTCGATTTTTCGTGCGCTATTTTCGATGTGGAGGGGGGGCTTGTCGCCAATGCGCCGCATATGCCGGTGCATCTTGGCTCGATGGGTGAAAGTGTGCGCACCATCCTGCGCAAGCGGGCAGGGCATATCCGCGCAGGTGATGTCTATGCGCTCAATGCGCCTTATGAAGGTGGCACACACCTGCCAGACATCACCGTTATCATGCCGGTGTTCGTTGATGAGGATGTGCCATCCTATTGGGTTGCGGCGCGTGGGCACCATGCCGATATTGGTGGCATCGCGCCGGGATCAATGCCGCCGGGCAGCCGCACTGTTGATGAGGAAGGGGTGCTGCTCGACAATATTCTTATCGCGGAAAATGGTCGCTTTCTGGCGGATGATGTCGCCGCCCTGTTGTCAGCGGGCAAATGGCCTTCGCGCAACGTGGCGCAGAACCTGGCTGATTTGAAGGCGCAGGTCGCCGCCTGCGCGAAGGGCGCGAGCGAGCTGGTGCGCATATCGGGCGATTATGGACGCGGCGTGGTGCAAGCCTATATGCGTCATGTGCAGGCCAATGCAGAGCAGGCTGTGCGTCGCCTTATCCTCAAGTTGGAAGACGGGCATTTCCGCTACGCACTTGATAACGAAGCGGTTATCGAAGTGCGCGTGACGGCGGATCAAGATGCACGCACGGCGCAGATCGATTTCACCGGCACCAGCCCGCAACTGGAGAGCAATTTCAATGCGCCGCTGCCCGTGGTGCGCGCTGCTGTGCTCTACGTTATCCGCACGCTCATTGATGAGGCGATCCCGATGAATGAGGGGTGCCTGCGCCCCATAGAGATCATCGTGCCGCAAGGCTGCTTCCTCAACCCGCGCTACCCGGCAGCCGTTGTCGCCGGGAATGTTGAGACGAGCCAGGCGATCACCGATGCGTTGTTCGGCGCGCTGGGGGCAATGGCGGCGGCGCAAGGCACGATGAACAACTTCACCTTCGGCAATGAGGCCTTCCAATATTATGAGACGATTGCCGGCGGCTCTGGCGCGGGGCCGGATTTTGATGGCACCGATGTCGTTCAGACGCACATGACAAACAGCCGCCTCACCGATCCTGAAATTCTGGAAACGCGCTTTCCTGTATTGCTGGAGGCGTTCGCGATCCGGCCCGGATCGGGCGGGGTGGGCGCTCATCACGGCGGCAATGGGGCGGTGCGGCGGATTCGCTTCCGGCAGGCGATGGATGCGGGCATATTGTCCAACCGCCGTCGCGTTCCGCCCTTTGGGCTGTCAGGCGGCGCATCGGGCGCTCCAGGGCGCAACAGCGTGGAACGCGCCGACGGCAGTATCGAGACTTTGGGCGCAACGGCGGCGGTGAAAATGGCGCCGGGCGATGTGTTCGTCATCGAAACGCCGGGCGGTGGCGGTTTTGGAAGGGAGCAGGGCTGATGCTCGTCCTGTCCGGCATCGCCGTCATCATCGCAGGCTTTTTGTTCCGCTTTAATCCGCTGCTTGTCATCGTCGCCTCGGCGCTCGTCACGGGCATGGCGGCGGGGCTTGATCCGGTCGCGATTATCGCGGCTTTCGGCAAAGCCTTCAACGATACGCGCTATGTGTCGATCATCTGGATCGTGCTGCCGGTCATCGGCCTGCTTGAAGCCTATGGCCTTCAGGAGCGTGCACGGCAGGTGATCGCAAGCCTTAAAGGTGCGACCATCGGGCGACTGCTGACGGGCTATCTGCTGCTGCGCCAGCTTCTTTCTGCCATTGGGCTGACATCGGTGGCAGGCCATGCGCAAACGGTGCGCCCGCTTGTCGCCCCCATGGCGGAGGCGGCGGCGGAGCAGCTGGCCCCACTCTCTGATGATGCGCGAGATGAGGTGCGCGCCATGTCTGCCGCGACCGACAATATCGGGCTGTTCTTTGGAGAAGATATTTTCCTCGCCATCGGCTCCATATTGCTGATGAAGGGTGTGCTGGAGCAGAATGGCATTGAGATAGAACCGCTGCACCTTTCGGTCTGGGCGATCCCGACAGCGATCATTGCCTTCCTCATTCACGGCGTTCGGCTTTGGCGTTTTGAGCGGCGGCTGGCGCGGCAGGGAGGTGTCGCATGATTACGCTGGCGGCGGTTTATGTGCTTGCAGGCCTTGTCTTTGCGGCTTTTGCCGTGCTCGGCCTCGCTGATCGCACCAATCCCAAACGCTTTGGCAGTGCGGCCTTTTGGGGATTAATGGCGCTCTCGATGCTCGGCGGAGACCGGCTGGGTGATTTGGGCAATGGTGTGCTCGTGCTGCTGCTGGTGGCGCTGGCGGGGGCAGGCGTGCTCGGAAAACCGCAAAAGGGCGTGGAGCAGGATGTGCGTGAAGAGCGGGCAGTGCTGCATGGCAACGGCCTCTTTCTCCTTGCGCTCGTCATTCCGGTCACGGCGCTTGGCGGAAGCTTTCTCTTCAAGGCCCATCCCGGCCTTGTTGATCCCAAGCAGGCGACGCTCATCTCGCTTGCCGCAGGCGTGCTGCTGGCGCTGGGTGTCGGGCAGGCGTGGCTAAGGCCGCAACTTCCCCTGCCACTACAGCAAGGTCGGCGCCTGATGGATTCCGTGGGTTGGGCGGCCATCCTCCCGCAGATGCTGGCAAGCCTTGGTGCGGTCTTTGCGCTGGCTGGCGTTGGTGATGTGGTCGGGCAGCTTGTGGAAGGGGCAATTCCGCAGCGCAGCCTGCTGCCTGCGGTTATCGCTTATGGCCTTGGCATGGCGCTGTTTACGATGGTGATGGGCAACGCCTTTGCCGCCTTTCCCGTGATGTTCGCCGCGATTGGCCTGCCGGTGTTGATTGGTGAGCATCACGGCAACCCCGCCGTCATCAGTGCCATTGGTATGCTGGCCGGGTTTTGCGGAACGCTGATGACGCCCATGGCCGCCAACTTCAATCTCGTGCCCGCGGCGCTGCTTGAACTCAAGGACAAGAACGGCGTCATCCGCGCGCAGATTGGCACCGCGCTGCCGCTGCTTATCGCCAATATCGCCTTTATCTACTGGTTTGCCTTCAAATGACCGATCTTACGCAATCTCGCGCATCCGCCTTTGCCCGGCTGACACTGGGCCATCTGGGGCGTGAATATCCCTATAAGCTCGATCTCGTGCTCAATGGGCCTGAGGATGCGGTGCCGCCCAAAATGCTGCACCCGATTTTCCACGGCAGTTTTGATTGGCACAGTTGCGTTCACGGCTGGTGGCAGGTGCTGCGCCTGTTGCGGCTCTTTCCTGCAATGCCAGAAGCGGTCGCCATCCGTGCAAAGGCCGATGAGATGCTGGTGCCAGAGAAGGTGGCAGGGGAGTTGGCCTTTCTTTCGCGCGCCTATGTGGCCGGGTTTGAGCGACCTTATGGCTGGGCGTGGCTCTTGGCGCTGCATGAGGAAGCAACGCACCACGACGCCGGATGGGGGGCTGCGCTGGAGCCGCTTGCGCGCGCCTTTGCAGTTCGCTTTCATGCTTTTCTGCCCAAGCTCACTTATCCTTTGCGGGTCGGCACGCATTTCAACATCGCCTTTGCCTTGACGCTGACCAAAAGCTGGGCGGCGCGCCATGATGCAGCACTTGAGCGCCTTATCTGCGACCGCGCCGAAACATGGTTTGCCGATGACGCTGATTGTCAGGCGTGGGAGCCCGGCGGGGATGAGTTTCTCTCCTCATCTCTATGCGAAGCATTGCTGATGAGCCGGGTGCGCGATGCTGCGGGCTTTGCAGCCTGGTTCGATGCGTTTCTGCCCAAGGCGGCCCATCAGAGCCCGGCAACGCTTTTTACGCCTGCCACAGTGTCTGACCGGAGTGACGGCAAGATCGCGCATCTGGATGGCTTGAATCTCAGCCGGGCATGGTGCTGGCGGCAAATTGCCGATGCACTGGGCGAGGGGCATCCTGTGGCGGGCCCGGCCCGCGCAGCGGCTGAGCGGCATCTGGCCTCAAGTCTGCCGCATATCGGCGATGACTATATGGGTGAACATTGGCTGGCGACATTCGCGCTGCTCGCGCTTGGCGGCGATGCGTAAACCGCTTGGCGTAAAGCGTCCCCTTCTGGCACGATGAGCGCCCCACTGAACAGCGCGGCTTGATTGTGGCGGTTACGCTGCACTAGGCTTGTCCCTCGTGGCGCAGCGGGGGCGGCCAAAAGGGGGTGCGGTGTGTCTTTGCCGATGATACCGGCGTTCAGCTTCAGCAAACCAAAGATGCGCGCGCTTGCGACGCAGCTGCACCCGCTGTTCACTTCAGCAGAACCCTTTCAGCACGTTGTTGTCGAAGATTTTTTGCCCGATGAGATCGCGCGCGGGCTTGCCGCGGAGTTTCCGGCGGTCACCGAGCCTATCTGGCGGGTAGCGGGGCCGGGCGATACGCAACACACGCACAATCCAGATGTCGAGAAAATCAGTTGCGGCAACGTTGATGCGTTTCCGCCGCTCATCCGTCATGTGGTCAACGAGTTTTATTCCGGGGTGATGGTTGAGTTTATTGAAGGGCTGTCCGGTTTTTCAAACATCTGCACCGATCCGTCGCTCCATGGGGCGGGCCTGCACTCCACCGGGCGCGGTGGGCGGTTGATGATCCATGCGGATGCCTCACGCCATCGCAACGCGAAGCTGCATCAGGTCATCAACATGATCTATTATTGCACGCCGGACTGGCAGCCCGAATGGCGCGGTGATCTGGAATTGTGGGATCGGGATTGCCGCCGCTGCGAGGCAAGCGTTTCTCCCAAATTCAACAGTGCGCTCTTCTTTCGCGCGGGCACCAACAGCTATCATGGACACCCGCACCCGGTGGAATCGCCGCCCGGCATCCGCCGCAACTCCATTGCCATCTATTATTATACTACCGACCGCCCGAAGGATGAGGATTATAGCGGCTTTCGGAATTATGCCGATTGGCGGCCAACCCGGCCGGAAGATCATCGACGTTCGTTGTTTCATAGCGCCAAATATGCCGCGCGCCAATTTGTGCCGACCCGCCTCACCAACGCGCTTGCCGCCCTGTGGCGCAAGGCTGGCCAGTAAGTTTGCGCGCTGCGGGGACATTGCCCGCGCACGCTAAATTTTTTGCATTTTTCGCCGTTATGAAAGTCGGTGGGGTCTGGCTTTGGGATGCGTCCAAAGCGGGATGCCTGTAGTTCATCTGCGGGATATGACATGACGAAACATGGCAAAGCTGTTCTTCTGGCGCCAAGCCCGGAGGATGCCGACGCTTCGTTGCTGGCCGATGTAATGGCAGATTTTGAGGCCGTTAATCAGGCCCAGTCGATGATTGAATTCGCGCCGGATGGCACCGTTTTGCGCGCCAACCAGAATTTCTTGAAGCTGATGGGCTATAGCCTTGCCGAAATCGTCGGGCGCAACCACGCCATTTTCTGCGCTGGGGAATTCCAGCCAGAGCGAGGCATATCAGCAATTTTGGGCGTCATTGCGCCAAGGTGGGCTGTTGGAGGGCGAATATTGCAGGATCGACAGTCGAGGCAATGAAATCTGGATTCGCGGCAGCTACACGCCGGTCCGCGGCGCGCGTGGTGATGTGGTCCGCATCCTCAAATTTGCCTATGACATTACTGCCGCAATCACTGGCGAATATGTCGGCCTGAGGCGGGATACCGGTCGCGCCGCGCCAAGGGGAGGGCCGTGGCCTGAGCGCGGCATAGGTCGTGCTGGGTTGAGATCCGGCGAAGAGCAAACTGTCAGTTTCTGCCCATGTCATCCCACGATCAGGGGATGAGTTGATGTGTTTTGCGTGCTTGAGGGAATATGGGGTCGTCAAATTGGGGGTTTGACAGCGGTTTATGTCGCGCAAACTTAAAATAATCAGCGGGCAGGACGTCAAAGGGGATATGCGGGTCGATCAGGATAGTCAGAGCGTTGATGAGGAAGCCATTGCGAGTGCTTCCATAAGCGCGCTGCTCGCCATGTCGTCCACCGGCTACTCGCCAGATGGATTGGGTGCCATTCAAACGGCGTTTGAGGCGCTGAACATTTCTGCTGTGCTTCTGCTGTCCGATGGCAGCGTCTGCGGCCAGACGCGCAGTACTCAAGCGCGCTGGTGTGATAAGATGATCCGCGTGCGGGATGGCGGCGTTGTCGCCATGGACCGGCATAATAATCACCAGTTGCAAGAAATCATCGCTGACATGGCTGCCGACCCGTCGGTCAGAATCCGGTGGGCCTATTGGGTCAACCGCGCAACCGGCGAGAAGTTTACCGTCAAATGCTTCCGCGTGGCAGAGAAAGCGTCGCTCAAAATGGCCATGCCAGCGATGATCCTCACCATCCGTCCTTTGGTGGCGATCACACGCAACGATTCGATGAAATTATCCAATATTCTTGGACTTACTCCGGCCGAGGGTGAGATTCTCGTGATGCTTTCGGCCGGTGAAACGCGCAAGAACATCGCGGCTGCGCGCGGAACAACGACGCACACGGTTGCAAGCCAGTTGAAAACGATCTTCCAGAAATGTGGTGTGCGTCGAGAGGCCGAGCTGGTGGCGCTCGTCGCATCACTTTCCGGCATCTGGGCGTTTTCGGCCTTCTAGCGCGATTTCGAGCGGGATCGAAACACTGGACGCGCTCCCGGCGCGCAGATCGTTCGCGCGCGTCACGCTACTTTTCCGCTTGGCAGACGAATTTTGAACTGCGCGCCCCCACCGGGGCTGTTTTGCGCTGTGATCGTGCCGCCGTGATTTTCCACGATGGTCCGGCATATCGCCAGCCCAAGGCCAAGCCCATCCGACTTGGACGTCATGAAGGGTTTGAAGAGATGGGCCTGCTGGTCGAGTGAAAAGCCCTTGCCGCTGTCCGTAATCGTCAATTCGACATATCCGTTGCTCGGCGCACTGGTCGCCACCTCAATCTCGCGCCGTTCGCAATCGCGCAGCGCTTCTGCGGCGTTGCGAACAATGTTGATGACGACCTGTTGAATCTGGATGCGATCACAGTTGATGGCGCCAGCGTCTTCCGGGAGAATTTTGGTGAGGTGGATGCCCGCGCCGTTCGAGCCGACAAGGGCGAGCGACACGGCTTCATCAACCAGTTGGTTCAGGTCATTATAGGTTTTGTCGAAGCTGCCCCGCGCCAGAAACGAACGAAGGTTGCGGATGATCTCGCCCGCGCGCAGGGCTTCGGCTTCTGCCTTTGAGATAATCTCGAACTGCAGCTCGCGCGAGAAGGCACCGGTTTCGATGCCCTTTTTGGCGGCTGCGAGGTAGTTGTAGATGGAAGCGAGTGGCTGGTTGATCTCGTGTGCGAGCGCAGAACCAAACTGGCCAAGGCTTGATGTGCGGGTGGCGTGAATCAACTGCGCTTCCAGACCGCTCATGCGGTTCTGTGTGCTGCGCTCCTGCGTCAGGTCTTTGGTGAAGCCCACATAAAGATCGCGGTTGGCGCCTTCCGGCTCACCAATGAAAATTTCGATCGGGAAGATCGTTCCGTCCTTGCGAACGCCTGAAAAGGTGCTCGGTGTGCCGATGACCTTGCGCTCGCCCGTTTCGCCATAGCGCGCGAGATAATCATCATGTGCCGCGCGATAGGTGCCGGGCATCAGCACATTGAGATTGCGCCCGATAATGTCCTGCGCGGACCAGCCGAATTGCTCTTCTGCGGCACGGTTGAAAATCTTGATGGTCCCCGTGCCGTCTGAAACGACAATGCCATCGGGGGAGGTGTCAAAGACCGAGTCGATGAAGCGCTGATGATATGTGAGCGACTTCACCATATTTGCGGACGCCTTCAGAACTTTCTTGAAGACGTGTCCGCCGACCGAGAGGAATATGCCTGAAAACACGAGCCCGATGATATTCAACGGATCGTCCGCCGCGCGAGGAATGAGTTGATCCGTCATTGAGTCGGCGCAAACGGCGAGCGCCGTGACGCTGAGACCGGCGATAAAGCCGCCCGTGGATGCTGCGATCAAAATTCCGATCGGCCAGAGATAATCGACGCTCTCGGCATATTCTGCCGGCACGATGGTGAGTTTCGCCAACGCGAGAACGATGACGATCAGGCACGCCAAGGCGACGCCGCGCAGCGCATTTTTGTCACTAAAATGGTATGAATTGAACAGCGACGTGTCGGAGGTCTCGGTCCGGTACGGCATGATAATAGTGCGCCCTGCCATTTTTGGGGGCCTTATGTGCCCCCGGTTATTGTTCTAGCTGCTGTCCGAGGCTTTTGCCTAGTCAGGACAACAATTCTTGGCTGGATGCGACGCCCTGACCTTTGCCTGTGAGCGGAGAGGCAGACTCCCTGAAAGGGATGGTCATTGCCCACATCACCGCCTTCAGCCCCCACCGAAGTCGTTCATAGAGTATATATTCTCTGGCTGCATTGCACCCGATACGGCGGTAAATAAGCTGCTCCGCGCGCGCGACATCCCCTAATCAGGGGATGTCGCGCGCGCGGCGAAGCGATCATCGCGCCATCAGGCTGTTAGAAATTGGTGGCATGGGCGGCAAACGGCATTTCATACCGCAATCAGGGTATGTCCCATTTTGAGGCGCTTGCCGGACATAAAGTTAATCCGCCGCGAGCATAGGCGCGCGACGGATCAACAACTTTCGCAATGTTGTGGAGCTTAGAATTCGCTCCAGCCGCTTTCCTTTGAATTCGCAACGAGCGCCAGAGGTGCCGGGCGCGCCGCCATGGTGCCAGTGTCGTTGCCAGCACGCAGCTTGCGAGCGCGGCGCGGCGCGGTGCCACCGGCTGTAAGCTGGAAGGTGCTGACCGAAGTCACAAGACCAACGGCTTCCTGCGCCAGAAGACGCGCGGCAGCGGACGTTTCTTCCACCATCGCGGCGTTGCGCTGCGTCATTGAGTCCATTTCCGAGACGGCGGTATTGACCTGAACAACGCTGCGGGCCTGCTGATTGGTTGATTCAGAAATTTCGGCCGCCAAGTCAGATACATGAGCAACCTGCCGCACGATCTGCTCCAGCGTCGTGCCGGTTTGGCCCACGAGTTCCACACTACGCTCGACATTCTTGGTTGAGGTCGCGATCAGGCTCTTGATGCTGTTGGCGGAGTCCGCAGAACGCTGGGCGAGCGCGCGCACTTCGTTTGCAACTACGGCAAAGCCCTTGCCGGCGTCACCCGCGCGGGCTGCTTCAACACCCGCGTTGAGCGCAAGCAGGTTGGTCTGGAATGCAATGCCATCGATCACGTTGACGATCTGGCCGATTTCCTTTGACGATGCTTCGATGTCGCCCATGGCGACAACGGCCTGCCGCACGGTTTCTTCACCGCGTTCCGCTTCACGATGTGCCGAGGCGGCGTTGGTGTGAACATCCGATGCGTTGTCTGCGGCCCGACGCACCGACTGGGTGATTTCCTGCATGGCGGCAGCGGTTTCTTCAAGCGAGGCGGCTTGCTGCTCGGTGCGGTTGGCAAGGTCTGCTGCGGCCTGGCTGATCTCTGACGTGCCGGTGTCGATGCTGGCGGCGGACTCCGCGACGCTTGTCAACGTCGTGTGCAGCTGATTGCGCATCGCCTCATAGTCTGCTGCAATCTTGCTATATTCCGGCGGCAGATTGTCCAGCTCGCTGGTCAGATCACCCTTGGCAAGGGCTTCCAGCGCCTGGCTGACCTTATCGATCACGTCAGCGCGGCGCTTTTCTTCCACTTCGAAATAGGTAGAAAGCGCAATCTGCATATCGATCAACGCGGTTTTGACCATGGTGCCGATAAGCGCGTTGGTGCGCTTTCCCATAAAGGGAAGCGACACGGTGCCCATCCGCCCGATGACGTTTTCCAGCAGCGCGGCATAAGCGCCCACATACCAGCGCGGCTCAAGGCCGATGCGTGCGTGAATCTGGCCGATGCGCTCTGCGCGTTCGAGATAGGATGCATCCAGCGGGCGCGCGAACAACTGCTGCCAGTGTTCAAGCTGTTTGTCCTGCGCGTGCTGCATCATCTGCGACGAGGAGAAGAATTTGGCGGTTTCGGGGGTCGCTGAAATCTTGCCGTAGAGCTTCTTCAGCGCGACCGGCGCCGATTTTGCCAACAGGCTGCGAATCTGAGGGAAGTGGCGATAGTTGCTGTCATCAAGGTCGATGAAAGAAAGGCTCTTTTTCAGCGTATCGAGTTTATCACGATCATTATTGTTCATTTGCAAATTCCGATCCTAGGGGACGAGGGCTGGAGGCGGCGCCGCATCTTTTTATCTGCCGCCGATCATCACTGTCCGGGCGAAGGTTTCGGGTGTCTTTCCTGACACCTCGGCCATAGGAACGGTATTTGATGCCAAATTTTTCAGACCAATAGTTCCACTTCGGATACGCGTTGCGCGCGCGGCGTCAATTTATGATCGCGTCGAAATAGAACGTCCGGGATTGCCTACCGGTCAGGTCTGACAAGGCGCTCCCTGATCTGCGCGCTGGAGAATTATTCTTGAACGAGGCACATTATTTGGGGGGGCTCAAACAGGCAGGCCGGGTGCCCCGCTATGGGCTGTAGCGCCCACATCCCGATATTCCTCAAAGATGCCATTCAAATGCAGCATCAAAAGCAAAGCCCCGTCCATCAACATGATAAGACGGGGCTCGCCAGAGTTAATGGTGAAGCTGTGCAATCAGAACTTCACGCTGCCCTCCACGCCAATCATGCGGCGCGTGCCGGGCGTGATGAACGATCCGCCAAATTCAACTGCGGTGATGACCTCGTTCAAATACCGCTTGTTGAACAGGTTATTGGCAAAGACCGACAGGCTGTAGCTGTCATTCTGCACACCAAGCCTGGCGTTGACGATGCCGAAGGAGTTGCGGCGGGCCACATCATATTTGCCGTCACCCACAAAGGCAGGCAGGGCGAGCGCAGAGATGGGCAGCAGGCCTGAAAACAATGTCGGGATCGATTGGTTCTGCACGGTGTGGAACCAGGTCGGCCCGGTGAGGCGATAATCGACACGACCGATCATCTTCAGGTCGTTGCTGAGCGGCTGCTCAACTTCGGCGCCAATGTTCAGCGTGTAATCGGCTGTATAGGGTGATTTGTTGCCAACGGTGTAGGGGCGGGAACTGTTCTTTCTGATCTCGCTGTCGGTATAGTTGAACGAGCCGAACAGCTTGATGCCGCGCACCGGCTTGATCGTGGTCGTGGCCTCAATGCCCTTCAGGTCCACACGGTCGATATTCGAGACGACGCGCAGCAGGCCGAAGCTGCCCACGAAGAACTCAAAGAACTGCATATCATGGACTTGGGTGTAATAGCCCGCGAGGTCGAAAGTGACAGCGCCGTCTGCCAGCTTGCCCTTGATGCCGCCTTCAAATGCGCTTGACCATTCCTTGCGATATTGATCGTTCACGGTGACGTTGGCGCCAAAGAAATTGACGAAATTGTCGGTGATGATCTGTGCGGAGCCCTGGTTGTTGAAGCCGCCCGATTTGAAGCCGATGCCCCAGTTGGCATAGATATTCAGGTCGGAATTGGGCTTGTAGCTGACGGTGATCTTCGGCTCGAACTGCTTGAAGCTGGCACTCTTGTCGGCAAGTGCGCCAAAGGCCTGGCCGGGGTTGATGGGGCCACCGGTGAAGGGGTCCGTTGCAGTAGGAACGAGCGACGATGATTTGCGATCTTCAATGTCGTAGCGCATCGCAACGCCGACATCGAACTTGTCATTGGGCTTCCACTCCACCGCGCCAAAGGCGGCATAAACATCGGTCTTGAAGCGGTCTGCCAGCAAAAGCGTGGTCGGGTTGGTCGATGTCGGGCCGTTGTAAAGCTGCTTGATAACGCCATTGCCGGTATCAGCGCCAAGACTGACGCCCACTGTGCGCTTGATGTGGAGATAATAGGCGCCAAGCTGCCAGTTGATGGCGCCGGCCTCGCCCATCAGGCGCCATTCGGTGCTGAAATCGGTCTGCTTGCGGACCTGATATTGCGTGCCGTCACACGTGGTGGGGCTGTAGGGGCCAAAGGTGGAGCCATTGGCGGGCGCAAAGATGAAAGGCACGGGGATCTGGCCGATAAAGCCTGGCTGGTTGACCGGATAACCCGTCAGCGCGGCGGTGCTTGCAAAACAGGCGTTAACGGCCGACTGCCCGGCGGGATTGGCGGCGCTGATGAAGCGAGCAAAGTCTGCCGAAGTGCCGTCCGCCACCAGATCCTGATTGACGCGCGAATAGAGGCCCCAGCCGACAAGCTTCAGGCTGTCAGACAGATCATGATCGATCTTTGCTGAAAAATCGAGGCTCGTCTGATCGTTGGTCGGGCGGATGTTGCTGTAGAAGTTGAACGGATGGGCGTTCACGTCTTCGTAAAAGGCCGGGTTCACCGCGCCGAAATTGGGCAGGTGGAACGACGCGTTGAACGGCAGCGATGCACCATGAAATTCTGCGTAGCGCGCCTTGAGGTCAACCTGCGTTGCGGTGCCATCGCCGATCAGGATGCGGCCATCCAGCGCCCAGTTCTGCTTGTCATCCACCGTTTTGGAGTTGGTGAGGACGTTCTTGTAGAAGCCGTCGGTCTTTGAGGAATAGCCCGCAAGAACAAAGCCGACACCGTCACTGAGCAGGCCAGCGATATGCGCGGTCGCTTCCCATGAGTTGTGCTGGCCGTAGGAAAGCTTTGCGGCCCCCGTCAGCGTGTCGGTGGGCTTCAGCGTCTGGATGACAATCGCACCGGCTGCGGCATTGCGGCCATAGATCGCCCCTTGCGGACCTTTGAGCATTTCAACCTGGCGCAATGTGCCCTGCGGCTGGTTCAGCTGCGCCGTATTGGTCTTCAAAATGCCATCGACCACGAGCGCGACCGAGCTTTCTGCATCGCGCGCGCCATTGATGCCGCGGATGTTGATCTGCGTGTCGCCCGCTTCTGCCGTGCCGGTCACGATGGTAACGCCGGGCGTCAGCTTTACAAAGTCTTCCGCCTTTACAGCGCCCGTGCGCGCGATCGTGTCTGCGGTGAGCACCGCGACTGAAGCAGGCACATCCTGAAGGCGCTCATTCTGGCGACGGGCAGTAACGATGATGCCCGCATCACCCTCTTCCGATGCATCTGCCTGCGGGGCAGAAGAGGTTGCGTTCTGCGCCCAAGCTGGTGCTGCGGCAAAGGTGATTGCGCTTGCTGTTGAGACAAGAAGCCACTGGGATAAACGCATGGAAACCTCCCTTTATGCAGCCCCGTGTTTATCTGGGGCCTGAGCCATGTTGTCGCGTCGCCCCATTGGGATCGTCTTCATACGCGACTTGATGAAATGGATAGATAATGTATACAAATGGCAACGGTCAAGTTTTTTGGAGTGGTGATGTCACGGGCATCTGATCGCGTTTATGAGGCGATCCGCAGCATGATCCTGTCGGGCGAGCTTCCGGCTGGCGCGCAGGTGGGTGAGGAGGCGCTGGCGGAGAAGTGCGGCGTTTCCCGCACGCCTGTGCGCGAAGCGTTGCGGCGACTTGAGTCCGACCTTCTGGTCGTGCGCACCGATACGCAGCGCAGCTTTGTGGCGGACTGGTCGCTCGATGATGTGAGTGACGCCTTTGAACTGCGCGCGATGCTGGAAGGGCTGGCTGCGCGTCGTGCAGCGGAGCGCATGACGGATGCCGCGCTTGAGCGTATCCGTCTTGCAAATCGTCAGATTGCGGCTGCTATTGGTAAGGCGTCTCCCGATGTCTTCGGTTTTTTGGAGGGCAATCGGGAGTTTCATGCGGTCATCCTTGAGGTGGCAGCGTCACGTCGCCTTGCGGCTTTGCTGAGCACGCTCATCGAGCAGCCCGTGGTGTGGCGCACGGCGCACCATTATGGGCGTGAGGCCTTGCACCGGTCGCATGGTGAGCATGAAGAGTTGATTGCCGCCTTCGCGCGGCGCGATGGCGCTTGGGCGCAGGCAATCATGACGAGCCATATTCTGCGTGCCTTCCATGCATATGCTGATGCGCACCGTGGATTGAATGAGGGCTTGCAGCGGGAGGCTGCTGAATAATGTATACAGAAATGATTGAAATGGTCGAAGTGTCGCCGCGCGACGGACTTCAGAATGAAAAGACGTTGATCGCAACGACGGACAAGATCGCGCTGATCGAGCGGGCGATTATGGCCGGTGCGCGCCGCATTGAAGTGACGAGCTTCGTCAATCCCAAGGCTGTGCCTCAGATGGCCGATGCTGAAAGTGTGTGCGAAGGCCTGCCGCTGCGCGATGATGTGACATATATCGGCCTTGTGATGAACGCGCGCGGGGCCGGGCGCGCCCTGGCGACGGGGCGGATTGACCAATTGGGCGCTGTTTCGGTTGCAACAGACACTTTCGCCATGGCCAATCAGGGCCAGACGAGCGACGGCTCGGTCGCGGCCGCAAAAGACATCGTCGCGATGGCGCGCGATGCGGGCAAGACCGGGCAGGTCACGATTGCCGCATCCTTTGGCTGCCCGTTTGAGGGAGAAGTGACCGAGGCCCGTATTGTCGACATGGCGGCGGCGCTCGCTGAAGCGCAACCAATGGAAATAGGGCTGGCCGATACGATTGGCGTCGGCAATCCGGCCCATGTGGCGTCGCTTGTCGCCAAAGTGCGCGCAGCGGTCCCCCATATTCCCGTCCGCGTCCATTTTCACAATACGCGTGGCACTGGCCTCGCAAATGTCTGGGCGGCGGTGCAGGCGGGGGCGGGAACGATTGATGCGGGCATTGGCGGCGTTGGGCGGCTGCCCCTTTGCGCCGGGAGCTGCGGGTAACGTCTCCACAGAAGATGTCGTTTATATGCTTGAGCGCGCAGGCGTGCGCACCGGGCTTGATCTTTCGGCGCTCGTTTCGGCCAATCACTGGCTGGGTGAGACCATGCAGCGTTCCCTGCCGGGGATGGTCGCCAAGGCACCTTCATTTCCCAAGCAGGCTTAACGAAGGGACTAATTATCGATGGGTTACCGGCTGGGCGTAGATGTCGGCGGCACTTTTACCGACCTCCTGCTGTTCGATACCGATACGGGCGCTTTCTGGCGGCATAAGACGCCGTCGACCCCGCATGACAGTTCCGAGGGTATTCTGAATGGCGTGGGTGCAATTTGCGCCAATGCCGGGATCGGTGCGGGGCAGATCGACTATTTCCTCCACGGAACGACGGTTGCGACCAATGCCGTGCTCGAAGGCAAGGGTGCCAAGGTTGGCCTTGTGACGACCGAGGGCTATCGTGACATCATGCAGATTGCACGCAGCTTTGTGCCCGGTGGGCTTGCCGCATGGATTATCTGGCCCAAGCCGCAACCGCTTGCGGCACTTGAGAATACAGTGACGGTCAAGGGCCGCATGAATTCGGAAGGCAAGGAAGTGCGTCCGCTTGATGAGGGCGATGTCCGCGCACAGTTGAACCGGCTGAAGGCGAATGGCGTTGAAGCCGTGACCGTTAGCCTCATCAATGCCTATGCCAGCGGCGTGCATGAGGCGCGCATCGGCAAGATCGCGGAAGATGTGTTGCCCGGCATCCCCGTGTCGCTCAGCCATGAAGTTTTGCCCGAAATGCAGGAATATGAGCGCACGTTGACGACTGTCGCCAATGCTTCGGTGCGGCCGGTGGTTGGCAAATATGTTTCCAACCTGCGCAACCGTCTGGCGGCCGAAGGGATGACCGGCAAACTCTCGCTGCTCCGCTCCGATGGCGGCCTTATGAGGGCTGACAAG
>CALMVA010000088.1 GCA_937873035.1 uncultured Sphingomonadaceae bacterium
GATTACCAGCGGTAGTGCGAGAAGGCGCGGTTCGCTTCGGCCATGCGGTGCGTGTCTTCACGCTTCTTGACCGCGTTGCCACGGTTGTTTGCCGCATCCATCAGCTCACCCGAAAGGCGGGCGGCCATGGTGTTTTCCGAGCGCGAGCGAGCCGCACCGATGAGCCAGCGAATGGCAAGCGCCTGGGCGCGTTCCGCACGGACTTCAACCGGAACCTGGTAGGTTGCACCACCAACGCGACGCGAACGGACTTCGATGCCCGGCTTCACATTGTTGAGCGCGTCGTGAAACACGCCGATGGGCTCCCGCTTTGCCTTGGCTTCGATCACTTCGAGAGCGCCATAGACGATCCCTTCGGCAACCGACTTCTTGCCATCAAGCATGACGGAATTCATGAACTTAGAAAGCACCACATCACCAAATTTGGGATCGGGCAGAATTTCCCGCTTTTCGGGACGACGACGACGAGCCATGTCAGCTTATCCTTTTATCTGGCGGGGTTACTTGGGACGCTTAGCGCCGTATTTCGAACGGCTCTGCTTGCGATCCTTGACGCCCTGCGTGTCCAGCACGCCGCGAAGAACGTGGTAACGCACACCCGGAAGGTCGCGCACACGGCCGCCGCGGATGAGCACAACCGAGTGCTCCTGAAGGTTGTGGCCTTCACCGGGGATGTAGCTAATGACTTCACGACCGTTGGTCAGGCGGATCTTGGCCACCTTGCGAAGTGCCGAGTTCGGCTTCTTCGGGGTCGTCGTGTAAACACGGGTGCAAACCCCACGCTTCTGCGGGTTCTGCTCCATTGCGGGAACTTTGGATTTCACCTTTTGCGGTGTCCGGCCCTTGCGGACCAGCTGATTAATCGTTGGCATGAAGCCCTTCACCTTTACGAAGTTACTCTGCTGCACGGCAAGGGCGCTTCCCCGATGGACATCTCCACGAGAAAAACGCGAATCGGCCCCAAGGCCAAAGCCCGGAGAGAATTCCCGCACAAACAGCGTTCAAGCGCTATGTAATGCCCGAAATTCCTGGGGTTTGCAGCAAGAGCGCCACACGCACCATTCCCGACGGGCGAGCGGGCACCTACGCGCAACGGCTGCAAAGGTCAATGGGGACGCCCGAAACACGCGCCCGGCAGCATTGATCGCTCCCTTCTGGTTGCAGTTCTGCCGATACACGTCACCACGAATGGTTGACCACTTCCTTGGCGCGCGCCACAGGCTCTTTGCAATGCTCCATATGCGCCCGCATCCGGCCGTTTCGACGGCGATGGTCGTCGTGACAGTCATCATTCACGGCTTCTGCCTTGCGCTCTTCGGGCGCATCCTGCGTGGCGTGGCCGGAACTGAGCATTTTTCACTTTTTCCAAAAGGAGTGTCCCATGGCCGCTGACGATGAAGACTATGTGTATGACGAGGTTAGCGGTGAGTGGATGCCCGCGAGCGAACTTGCGGCCCGCACCGCCGCAGAAGGCAGCGTCGAAGTGCGCGATGCGGTGGGCAACCTTCTTGCCGATGGCGATCAGGTGACGCTTATCAAGGATCTTGTCGTCAAGGGTGCCGGGCAGACGCTGAAGCGCGGCACGCTCATCAAGTCGATCCGGCTGACCGGAGATGCACAGGAAATCGACTGCAAGTTCGATGGCATCAAGGGCCTCGTGTTGCGCGCCGAATTTGTGAAGAAGCGGTAATCCCTTATTCTCCTTCATGCGGTTTTTCATGGCAGCGCACCCAGCCCGCGCCGATGGGGTGCCCCGCCTCGTCAAGCTGGAAAAGCCGATTGCCATCTGCTGACACATGAAAGCGGCGCGGCAGCACCCTTGCCCCCGCGCCCTTTGCTTGCGGCGTGAACGACAGCGTGGGCGCATCGCCGCCCGACACCTCAACGCGATTGGCCACGCGGATGCCATCCCCGTGGCGCAATGTTGTGCCGCCGATCATCAGATGCGTTTCATCATGCGAATCATCGGCCGCGCAGGTCGCGGGATCAGGGCTCCAATGGCCGCGAAAGTCTGAGGGGATCCGCACCCCGGCATCAAAGGCGCGCACATAATCAGCACCGATCTGCGCATCTGCCGCCAATAGCGGATCAAGCACATCCCCATCGGCAATGATGGTGGCAGACGCCCGCCCGCTTGCCACCGCCTGCGCCTCGGCAGGTGCAGACGAACAGCCTGCAACGCCGAAAAGAAGCGCGGCCGAAGCCGCCGCCAAAGCAAATAATCCCTTTTTCACAATGGTCTGCCTAGCGCAGCGCGCTTGTCGACAGGTTAACTCAACCGGATTGATCCAACTCCACTCCATTGTGGCGCAGTATCTTCTTTTTGTTAACTTATTGGCGGGAGCCTCCGTTCCATAAGGACACCGACAACATAGCGACCCACAACCTGCGACTTTACAAGGATTGATCCCATGCACCTGAGCCGAAAGGAGCGACTTTCCTTCATTTACCAATTGCGTATTCTTGAAGCACTCTACCCCGATGCCGCCAAAGACTATGGCCAAACCCGCGTCGCGCTGGAAAAAGGCTTTGCCAGCGAATATTGCGGCGCGCTCTTCAGCCTGCCCGATGAAATGTCGATCGAGGCCTGCGAAGAGGTGGTCGACATTCTCGATATGTATCGCGCCATCGCGCTCGCCGTTGCGCGCCTGCCTGATGGTGCCGCCGCCGCGCGCCACCGGCTCGCCCGCTTTTCCGGCTTTGATGCGGTGTTTGAACGCCAGCACAACGCCTATATGCGCCACATCATGGGGCAGGGCCGATTTGCCGAAATGGCAGACGCTGCCCACCGCACCGCGCGCCGCCCCATGTTGCCCCTCTACCGCGCGCTGCTGGCCCGCTGGAACACGCTTGTCCATCGCTTCCAGCTGGAGCCGGAACAGCTGGAGTTCCTGCTGGAAGCCGGGGATGAAAGCTGCCCCACAGCGGAATTGACCAATATTCTGCTGTGCGCCCGGTCTGCCACTGACGCCAACTCCCCGCGCGCCGCCACGCCCCAGGCGGCCATATCCGCCATCCAGTCCACCGCCCAACCGGACCTCCGCACGGGCTGACACGCTTTTTGGCCGCCGGGAGGCTTGCGCTGGCCAGACGCACTCCCCCCTTGTCGCCTCCCGGCCCACAACATGGTCTCTCTCGATCAACTCGGCGGAAAGCTCCCCCCAGGGCTTTCCGCCTTTTCTTTGGCCATCAGCTTTTTGGCGAAGTTTGTGGCCGCAGCCGACACGCGCTGCGGAAGTGGAGGAAGTTGAGGCTCCTGCGGCACGGATTTCCGTCCCCGCTACATCCATCCCCAGCTACAAGGACCGAATACGCGGCACCGGCGATGCGGGCGGCGTGGCATCACCCTCTGGCGGAAAATGTCCGCCCTCGCCTCGCCAATCAGCGCGACCATCTTCACAGGGGCGCGGTTGAGCATCTTCCTCCGCCTCGTCGCCCGCCTCGCCAATCGTGGCGGCGTCGTGCGCGGCGCCCTCCGCATCGCCCCCATCTTCGTCATCGTCGCTGTCGCCGTCGCCGCCGTCTTCCTCCTCCTCCTCCTCTTCGTCCCGATTCTCATCCTCCTCAGCATCGCCGGGGCGTGGGGCTGGCTCAAAAAAGCCGTGCATCCAGTCTGTCAGGCGGTTGAGCATCCGACGCAGAAACAAGGCGGGCGCATCGGGCTTTTGCTCAATGCTCTCGGCGCGGTCTATCCACGCGCCATAACGCGCAGGATCACGATAGCGCAGCAAGAACATGGTGAGCCGCTCATCATAATGGCGGCGCTCGCCCACCAGTTCCCCCTTATAGAAAACGGGCTGCGCCGTGCCATGAATGGCGCGCGAGAGCGCGGCATCGCTTAGCCGCTCAATCCCCACTTCAAGGGCGGCTCCCCAGGCAAGGCGAAAGGGCTGCGCATCGGTCCGGCATTTGAGCGCATAGGCGGATGAGACACTCATCCCCACGGCGCGCGCAGCATCTTCCACGCACCCCGTTTGCGCCAGCGCCTCGATAAAGGCCTCCTGCCGATCATGCGTCCACCCATCATGGCGCGGCCGCACGGGAACAGGCGTGAAAGGAAAAGCCCCGCCAATCTGCGGCGCTGTGGACGAAGTGTCTGGAGTCTCGCTCATCCACGAGTGTGGATCACAAAAGGGGGGATGTAGGAAAGTTGTTTTTGCGGGGGAGGCCGTCGCCTCCACCCCGTCATGCCTGCGAAGACCGGGGCAGCCTCTCCCGTCATGCCAGCGAAGGCTGGCATCTCATGCATCCCACCGACGAGACCCCAGCCTTCGCTGGGGTGACGATAATGGGAAAGCAACCACATCCGTCATGCCAGCGCAGGCGGCATCTCATGCATCCCACCGACGAGACCCCAGCCTTCGCTGGGGTGACGGTAAGGGAGGCCAGGGCATCAACATCCGCCAGCCGTATCGCCGCCTAGCTGTGGACCCGGCCCCGTGGCGGCGTCTATGCTCCAAACCCAACACCGGAGCCGTCCATGCGCTTGAAAATCCCTACCCCGATCTCACCTGCCCCGGTCTCACTTGCCCTGATGCCGCTTATCCCGCTTGTCCTCGGCACTGCCGCGCTCGCCGCAGAGGCCGCGCGCCCGGCCTCGCTGGCTGTGTCGGTGACGGGACTTCATTCCACCAAGGGTAAGATCATCGCCTGCCTGTGGCGCGACAAGGCGGGCTTCCCGTCTTGCGCCAAGAGCAAGACCGCGCAGCGCATCACGCTGCCGGTGAGCGGCGCGACGATGCAGCTCAACTTCCCCGATCTGACGCCCGGCCGCTATGCGGTGACGGTGGAGCATGATGAGGATGGCGACGGCAAGATGGGCCGCAACTTCATCGGGATGCCGACCGAAGGCGTAGGCGCCTCCAACAATCCGGGCGGGATGCCGGGCTTTGAAAAGTCACTCGTCACCGTAGGCGCGGGCAGCGCGATCATGGTGCGGATCAAATATCTGTTCGGGTGAATTTGCACTGGCTGCGTGCCTGAAATCTCGAAAAGCCGGGATTTTCCAATATTTTCAGATGCAAATAGTGCAATCGCTTGCGCGATGATTGCAGTTGCCGGGAGCGCCGCACATTCTATGTTGCAGCGCAGCAGACGACGCGCTGCACCTGTTTCGGCCGGGCGGGGCACTTCCTCTCCCAATCGCCTTGCCCGGCCGCATCAAGAGGCCCCGCCAGAGCAATCCGGCGGGGCTTTTCTTTTGCCGCCAAGGGCTTGCCAGCGCGCCGTTGCGCCGCAGATTTTCGCGGTCTAGCCTCTCTCTCGCGACTTGCATGGGAGACGGGGATGACACAGGAATTTTCACGCCGCACGGCACTTATCGGCGGGCTTGCAGCGGGGGGCACGCTCCTCCTTCCGGCGCGCGCGATGGCAGGGCTGCTCGACGGACTGGGCATTGCCAAGCTGCTCGGCAATGCGTCAGACAGCGCACTCACCAAGCTGGCCGCCCCTGATGGCTTTTACCGCGACGCCGCAATCCGCATCATGCTGCCCGGCACCAGCGGGAAGCTTGCCAAGAAGCTGCTGAAAGGCGGCGACAAGCTGGGGCTGACGACCAAGCTCACCAAATCGCTGAACGACGCGGCCAGCCTTGCCGCGGGTGAGGCCAAGCCCGTGTTCCGCAGCGCGATCAGCGGGCTGAAGCTGAGCGATGTGCCGGGCATCGTCACCGAAAAGACGGGCGGCACCAATTATCTGGAGCGCAGCGCAGGCGTGGAACTGGGCAGCAAGGTCCGCCCGCTCGTTGCCACCGCGCTCACCAAGGTCGGCGCGTTCGACCAGCTTGCGAAACTGGGCAGCGCGGGCAGCCTGCTCTCCAGCCTCGGCATTAGCGGCGACAAGCTGACCGACAGCGTGACGAACCAGGCGATGCGCGGCATCTTCAGCTATATGGGCACCGAAGAAGCCGCGCTGCGCGCCGATCCCGGCAAGATTTTGGGCAAGGTGCTTTAGGCCCCTCCCCCCACACCTCGCGTCATGCCAGCGCAGGCTGGCATCTCGTGCATCCAACCGGCGAGACCCCAGCCTGCGCTGGGGTGACGAAAGTTGGCGACCCCCGGCGCTAAACCATCGCCGTCATGCCAGCGAAGGCTGGCATCTCGCGCACCCCGCCGACGAGACCCCAGCCTGCGCCGGGGTGACGAAAGTTGGCGACCCCCGGCGCTAAACCACCACCGTCATGCCAGCGTAGGCTGGCATCTCGTGCATCCCGCCGACGAGACCCCAGCCTGCGCTGGGGTGACGGTAAGGGACCGGCGCGGAAGGGGAAGGCATCTGGCTCAATCGTGTTCGCGGTCGCCGGCGCCGATGTAGAGTTCACGCCCGCCTTCGTCATAGACCTTGCTCATCTCGGCCATGCCCGCCTCTGCCTCTTCGGCAGCGACGAAGCTTTCGGCACCCTGATTCTGCAACTTCGCAAAGTCCCGCACTTCCTGGCTGATCTTCATCGAGCAGAATTTGGGGCCGCACATCGAGCAGAAGTGCGCGCTCTTGGCGCCTTCGGCAGGCAGCGTCTGATCGTGATACTGCTCGGCGGTATCGGGATCGAGGCTGAGGTTGAACTGGTCGCGCCAGCGGAACTCGAAGCGCGCGCGGCTGAGCGCGTCGTCGCGCACCTTGGCCGCCGGATGCCCCTTGGCCAGATCCGCCGCGTGCGCGGCGAGCTTATAGGTCACGACACCCACCTTCACGTCGTTGCGATCGGGCAAGCCGAGATGTTCCTTGGGGGTCACGTAGCAGAGCATGGCGGTGCCATACCAGCCGATCATCGCCGCGCCGATGCCGCTGGTGATGTGGTCATAGCCCGGCGCGATGTCGGTCGTGAGCGGCCCAAGCGTGTAGAAGGGCGCTTCGCCGCACGCTTCAAGCTGCTTGTCCATATTCTCCTTGATCTTGTGCATCGGGACGTGCCCCGGCCCTTCGATCATCACCTGCACGTCCTGCTCCCAGGCGCGCTTGGTGAGTTCACCCAGCGTATAAAGCTCGGCAAACTGCGCTTCGTCATTGGCATCGGCAATCGAGCCGGGGCGCAGGCCATCGCCCAGCGAATAGGCAATGTCATAGGCTTTACAGATCTCGGTGATCTCGTCGAAATGCTCGTAGAGGAAGCTTTCCTTATGGTGGGCCAGGCACCATTTCGCCATGATCGAGCCGCCGCGCGAGACGATGCCCGTGACGCGCTTGGCCGCGAGCGGCACATAAGGCAGGCGGACGCCCGCATGGATGGTGAAATAGTCGACACCCTGTTCGGCCTGCTCGATGAGCGTGTCTCGGAAGATGTCCCATGTCAGCTCTTCGGCAATGCCGCCGACCTTTTCGAGCGCCTGATAGATCGGCACCGTGCCAATGGGCACGGGCGAGTTGCGGACGATCCATTCACGCGTGTCATGGATGTTGCGGCCGGTGGAGAGGTCCATCACGGTGTCGGCGCCCCAGCGGATCGACCAGACCATCTTGTCGACTTCGCTGGCGACGTCCGACGCGACGGCCGAATTGCCGATATTGGCGTTGATCTTCACGAGGAAGTTGCGGCCGATGGCCATCGGCTCGCTTTCCGGGTGGTTGATGTTCGACGGGATGATCGCCCGGCCGCGCGCCACTTCATCCCGGACGAATTCGGGCGTGACATAATCGGGGATGGCCGCGCCGAAGCTTTCGCCATCGCGCACATATTCAGCCAGCCGCGCACGACCGAGGTTTTCGCGCTCCGCCACATATTCCATTTCGGGCGTGATGATGCCGCGACGGGCATAGTGCATCTGCGAGACGTTCATGCCCGGCTTGGCGCGCAGCACGGTCTTGCGGACATTGGGAAACGGCGCGACGCCGCCCGAACGGTCCGGCCCCAACTGGCCATTATCTTCCGGGCGCACTTCACGCTGGGAAACCTCTTCCACATCGCCGCGCGCGCGAATCCACTCACGCCGCAATTCGGGAAGACCCGCTGCAATGTCGATCACGGCATCAGGGTCGGTATAGGCGCCCGACGTATCATAGACGCGCACCGGCGCTTCGCCCGAACCCGGCTCCAGATGGATTTCGCGCATCGCCACGCGGTGCTTGCCGACATAGATCTTCTTCGATCCACGGATCGGCCCCGTCGTCACGCCGATTTCGGTGCGGACGTTGATGTCTGCCAACTCAAATCTCCTCAAATGGGGAGGAGCGCGTTGAACGATGCGCCTCTCCCTCCACCGGTATCAGCCGGATCAGGTTCAACGGGTCGGACGGCGTTACCCGTCCCTCTCAGTCACATGACTCCCCGGGGATGGCTCTTGATAGCCGCTCCGGGGGGCGCGCGTAAAGAGGCCGGGCAAATGCCACAATAACCTCCCAAATGGTGGCATTAACCTTGCCATTCAGAAACAAGTTTACCTCCTGCGCAGATAAAGTTTCACACCGCACGGCCGTTTATGCCTGTAGGTGGGAAACCGGCGACGGTATGATTGGTGGGTTGCATCGTGAAGGGTATTATCTTCAACATTCTGGAAGAGGTCATCACAGACGCCTACGGGCCAGAAGCCTGGGATGCGCTGATCTGCATGGCAGGTGTTGAAGGCGCTTATGCCTCGCTCGGCTCTTACCCGGATGTCGAATTTTTCGGGCTGATCGACGCCACGGCGATGCTGACCAAGCAACCACACGCCCAGGTGCTCCGTGCCTTTGGCGAAGCCGCCTTTCCGCTGTTGATTGAACGCTATCCCCATTTTCTGGAAGGCGTGTTCGATACGCGCACCTTTCTCTTGTCGCTCAACACGATCATCCAGCCGGAAATCCGCAAGATCTATTCCGATGCGGCCTACCCGCAGTTCAAATTTGCGATTGGCGATGACATTCTGCAAGTCGGCTACCGCTCGCAGCGCAAGCTGTGCGACGTGGCGGAAGGCTTTGTGCGGGGTGTCGCCAAACATTATGGCGAAGAGATTGAGGTGGAACACGGTGCCTGCCTGAACAATGGCGATCCGCAATGCCGACTTGATGTGAGGTGGGCCGCATGAACCAGTTGACCAAGGGCGGAGACTGGCCCTTCCCCGAAAGCCCTGCCGATGAACGCATCGCCCAGCTTGAGCGACGGCTTGATCGCGAACGCCGCGCCCGGCTTGAGGCCGAACGACTGGCTGAAAGCGGCCTGCGTGATCTTTACATCAGCCGCGCCCGCATCGAGCTGCTCAACGGCATTTCGGTGCGTGCCAATGAATCAGATGAGCCGCTGGAAGTGCTGCGCCTTGCCGTGCGCGAAATCTGCTCCACGCTGGGCTATCCCTTTGGTAACGCGCTGATTGTTGATCCCAATAATCCGCGTTGCCTGAAATCGGCGGGCATTGGTTTTGCCCGCACCTGCGCCTCGGCAGACCCCTTTATCGAAGCCTCGCGCACGCTGGAAATCTGCACGCCCGAAACCGCAACAAACTCGATTGCGGTCAGCCATGTGCCCGTGTGGACGCCGGGCATCGACCAGCTGGAGGGTTTTGATCGGGCAGAATCTGCACGTCAGGCCAGCTTCAAATCCATGCTCACCGTGCCCGTGCTTTCCGGCCGCGATGTCGTTGCCGTGCTCGAATTTTTCTCGATGGATGAGCGCGAGCCAGAGCTTGAGCTGCTCGATGTGCTGCTTCAGGCGGGCATCCAGATTGGTGGCGTGTTCCGTCGCCGCAGCAATAGCGATCGGCTGCGTGAAAGCGCGCTGACCGATCCGCTGACGAGCCTGCCCAATCGCGCAGCTTTTGCCCAGCGGATTGAGCGGTGCTTTGCCAATAGCCGTGAGGCGGGCACGCCCGCCCCGTCGCTCATTTTCATTGATCTTGATGGCTTCAAGCTCGTCAACGATACGCTGGGCCACCATGCGGGCGACCAGTTGCTCATCGATATGGCCAACAAGCTGCGCAACCTTGTGGCGAGCGCAAATGCCTTTGCCGATGAGCATCCCGATCTGTGCTGTGTTGAACTGGCGCGGCTTGCGGGCGATGAATTTACCCTCATCGTTGATGGCAATGACCGCGCCGAGCTTGCCGAGCAATTTGCCGCAGACATTCATATTGCCCTGCGCCAGCCGCAATGGCTGGAGGATAACCCCGTGCGCGTAACCGCCAGCATTGGCATTGCGCATGATGATGGCCATTATGAGCGCGTCAGCGATATGCTGCGCGACGCCGATCTTGCGATGTATGAAGCCAAATCGCTTGGCTCTGAACGCACCGTCATTTTCGATCAGAAGATGCGCAACCGTGTCGCCTCACGTCTGTCGCTCGTCAACGATCTGCGCGACGCGTGCGAGCGGGGTGATTTCGTATTGCATTATCAGCCGATCCTTGCGCTTGATACCGAAGAGCTGGTCGGCTTTGAGGCGCTGGTCCGCTGGGTCCGCAATGGCGAAATCGTCTCCCCGGCAGAGTTTATTCCGGCTGCCGAAGAAAGCGGCATCATTGCCATGCTTGGCAAATGGGTGTTGCTTGAGGCGTGCCGCACCGCCGTGCGCTGGAACACGCTCGCCCCGCATCGTGAAAATCCGCTGCGCATCAGCGTCAACGTGGCCCCGCGTCAGTTCCTCCAGCCGACCTTCGTGCAGCAGGTGCGCGAAATCCTGAAGGAAACGGGCGCTGACCCGCGCTGGATCGCGCTGGAAATCACCGAGGGCGCGGCGATCACCCGCCCGCACCACACCGCGCGTGCGCTCGAAGAGCTGCGGGCGCTCAACATTCAGGTGGGGCTTGATGATTTCGGCACGGGCTATTCCTCGCTCAGCCGCCTCCAATCCATCCCCATCGACACGATCAAGATCGACCAGAGCTTCGTGCGCACCCAGACGCGGACCAACGCACAGTGGAGCGTGGTGAAGGCGATGCTTGATCTTGCCCATGCGCTCCACCTGCGCGTCGTGGTCGAGGGCCTCGAAACCGAGTTTCAGCGTGAAGAACTCACGTCATTCGGCTGCGAATTCGGTCAGGGCTATCTGTTCAGCAAACCGCTTTCGGAAGAAGACGCGCTCGAACTGCTCATCCAGCAGCCTGACGGACCGTTCCGCCATATGGAAACGCTGGTGAATCAATAAGTGCCGACGCGGCCCTGCCCGTCAGGCAAACACGGCCACGCTCTGGCGGCCAAGCAGGATGGGGCGGCCCGCCTCATCCCACATCGCCATTGATTGGCCTGAATAGCCATGGCCCACGGCATCATCGGTGGAGCGCATCAGCATCCAGCCCGATGCGTCGAAGCGCGCCGGATCGGCCATGTCGAAATGCCATGTCATCGAGCTGATCGCCGCAGGCCCGGTCAAGCGCGGCATGGAGGCGGGCGGAAGCGCATCCCCCATGGCCACCAGCGAGACAAGATTTTGGGGCGCATCGGCATCAAGATGCTTCACCCACACAACCATCTCACCTTCATTGGCACCCGTCACAGGGCGGCTGCCCGCTGCGGTGCGCATATCAAAATGCTGGGCAAAAGCGGGGCGGCGATCGCCGAACATGGGGGTGCAGGCATCGGGGCGCGGCACCACGGGTGCGGCGGGCGCTTCAATCGCAAAGGCTGACTCGCGCTCACCGCCAAAGGCAAAGAGCGTGCGCGTGGCGATGGCGCCATCGGCAATGAGATCACACGCCATGAAGGTGACCGATTTGCCCTGCCGCAAGATAGTGGGGACGAGCGTCGCCTCACCTGCCGAGGGGCCAACAAAAGCGATTTGCGCCGAGCGCAGCGGCGGCAAGTTGGGCACCAGCCGTTCGCACGCGGCATAGCAGAGCGCGGCGGAAAGCCCGCCATAAAGCGTGCGCCCCTGCCGCCAGTCATCACTGGGATTGACGCTCCATCGTCCAGCGCCTGCATCTTCGATGCTGTCGATCAACTTGCCCAGCGGTGTCATTGCGGCCCCTTCATCCTCTTTTCGCAGACGCCCATAATGCGCGATCATGGCGATTGCCAACCCGTCTCGACCCGACCCGTCTCGACTTCGCCCGCCCCGTGCGAGTATGGGGGCGCGCATGAAACGCATCGCAGTCTATTGCGGGTCCGCCACGCCCGCCGACCCCGTCTATATCGAAACCGCCAAGGCCGTGGGCCGCACGCTTGCCGCACGGGGCATTGGCGTTGTTTATGGCGGTGGCCGACTGGGCCTGATGGGCGCTGTCGCCGATGCCGCGCTTGAGGCAGGCGGCGAAGTGATCGGCGTCATTCCCGAAGCACTTGTCGGCACCGAAGTGGCGCATCGCGGCTGCACCGCGCTGCACGTCGTGCCGGGGATGCACGAGCGCAAAAAGATGTTCACCGACCTGTCAGACGGCTTCCTCACCATCCCCGGCGGCGTCGGCACGATGGATGAATTGTGGGAGGCGATCAGCTGGGCGCAGCTTGGCTATCACACGCTGCCCGTGGGGCTGCTCAACGCGGCGGGCTTTTATGACAAGCTCATCGAGTTCAACGCGCATATGGTGTCGGTCGGCTTCATCCGCGCGCAGCACAAGGGCATCATGATCGCCGATGACGATCTGGATAGCCTGCTGGACCGGATGCGCGACTATGTGCCGCACAAGACGATTTTCGCCATGAAGGCCGACGATCTCTGAGCGCGCATCGCGCCGCTTCCCCCCTCTGCCGCATCGCTGTATAGGCCCGCTTATGTCTTCGATCCGTCCCTGGCGCGACATCATGCGCCGCAAGTCCCGCCAGATCATGGTCGGCAGCGTTCCCGTTGGCGGCGATGCGCCGATCAGCGTGCAGACGATGACGAACACGCTCACTTCCGACGCCAAGGCGACGATCGACCAGATCCGCCGCTGCGAGGAGGCGGGCGCAGACATTATCCGCGTCTCCTGCCCCGATGTGGAGTCGACGGCGGCGCTCAGGGAAATCGTCCGCGCCGCGAGCGTGCCGATCGTGGCGGACATCCACTTCCACTATAAGCGCGCGCTTGAAGCAGCAGATGCGGGGGTTGCCTGCCTGCGCATCAACCCCGGCAATATCGGCTCCGCCGACCGCGTGAACGAAGTCGTCAACGCCGCCAAGGCCAATGGCTGCGCGATCCGCATCGGCGTCAATGCAGGCAGCCTTGAGAAAGACCTGCTCGAAAAATATGG
>CALMVA010000089.1 GCA_937873035.1 uncultured Sphingomonadaceae bacterium
CCGGCGGGCCCGGATGCGGTGGCAATGGCAGCGATGCTGTCTACGATTTCGATCAAGGGGCGGGCCCGGTACCGCAACCCCCCGCCGGCCCGGGGGTGCCGCCGCCGGGACGGCCGCACCAAACTCCCCCCCCCGCCCCGCCAGCTCCACCCATCAACCCCTCCACCCGTCATGCCCCCCACCCGTCATGCCAGCGCAGGCTGGCATCTCCCACCGATTGCGATAAGCTCGCCACCATGGAGTTGGGCGGCTGGACCTACATCATGACCAACAAGCCACGCGGCGTGCTTTATGTTGGCGTGACCAGCAATCTTGCCGCGCGCCTGCATCAGCATCGCAACGGAACCGGCTCAACCTTTTGCCGGAAATACAACCTCACGCGGCTGGTGCTGGCGGAACAGCACGCCACCATGCTGGAAGCCATCGCACGGGAAAAGGCGCTCAAGGCATGGCAGCGCGACTGGAAGTTACGGTTGATTGACGAGTGCAACCCCGGCTGGTCCGATTTGGGAGACGCGGTGTTCCAAGGATCCGCGCGCTGAATTTGGATGATCGCTCAGCCGGAGATGCCAGCCCGAAGGGACCCCAGCCTACGCTGGGGTGACGATGACGGGACCGGCGGGCTGAAATCTCCCGGCCGTCGTGCCCCTCCACGCGTCATGCCAGCGCAGGCTGGCATCACACGCACCCAGCCCGAAGAGACCCCAGCCTGCGCTGGGGTGACGATGACGGGACCGGCGGGCTGAAATCCCCTGTCCGTCCTGCCAGTTCCACCTGCCCTGCCCCTTCCCCCGTCATGCCAGCGAAGGCTGGCATCTCAGCGCACCCAGCCCTAAGGGACCCCAGCCTTCGCTGGGGTGACGATGAAGGGCCCGCCGCGCGCGTT
This sequence comes from uncultured Sphingomonadaceae bacterium, assembly GCA_937873035.1. GTDB lineage: Bacteria > Pseudomonadota > Alphaproteobacteria > Sphingomonadales > Sphingomonadaceae > Aquisediminimonas. Next base: position 887 of record CALMVA010000089.1, read on the forward strand.
AACATAGATGCGTTTGTTCATCTTACCGCAGGGTCTTGGCTGTTAAGCCTCTCGCATTACGGCAAGCTTGGCTTATATGGCGCGCATGAGGAACATGATTTGAGCAGTACGGCCATCGCCGCCGCTTTGTTGATGGCTGCACCTGAAACCCCCGGAACAACCGAAACAGCGCCTGCCGCGCCCCCTTCTGCGATGCTTGAAACGGCTGTGGAGGCGACACCTGCGCCCCTGCCCCCTGCGCAAGCCTCTTCAACGCCCACCGCTGCTGCCGGGCCTGTGATTGAGGACGACGCGATTGTCGTGACCGGCAAGGCGCTGGCAACGCCGGGCGATCCGCTGGAGCAGGTGAACGCCAAGTCATATGAAGTCATCCAGTCGCTCGACAAGGCGATTGTCGGCCCGGTGGCCTTTACCTACCGGGATGAGGTGCCGCGCCCCATCCGGCGCGGGGTGCATAACTTCCTCTACAATCTTGGCGAACCCGTGGTGTTCGTGAACTTCCTGCTGCAACTGAAGATCGGCAAGGCGTTTGAAACCGCCGGTCGGTTTGCGATCAACTCCACTATTGGCGGGGCGGGGCTGTTTGATGTCGCCAAGAAGAAGCCCTTCAACCTGCCGCACCGATCCAACGGCTTTGCCTATACGATGGGGTATTATGGCATCAAGCCGGGCTCATTCCTCTATCTGCCGATGATCGGGCCGACCACGGTGCGCGACCTGACGGGGCGGCTGATGGACCTCGCCTTCCTGCCGACGCTCTTGGGCAAGCCCTTCAACCAGATGGTCTATACCGTGCCCGCAGGCGCGTTGAACCTGCTGGATGATCGCGTGGCCTTTGATGAGCAGTTGCAAAAGATCCGCAATTCGGATGATCCTTATGCTGCCCAGCGCGAATATTATATGACGACGCGTCAGGCCGAAATTGATGCGCTGCGCGGCCGGGCCAGCAAGAAAACGCCGGAATAAGGCCGCGTCAAACGCCGGGCGCGGTGTCCGTCACGGGCAACTCTATAGTAAATGAAGCGCCGCCTTCAGGGCGCTGGGCGGCCACAAGCGTGCCGTCATGCGCTTCCACGATGGTGCGGCAAAGCGACAGGCCAAGCCCCAGCCCGCGATTTTTGCTTGATTTGAAGGGCTGGAACAGCGTTTCCATCACCGCGTCGGTCAGGCCGACGCCATTGTCTGAAAGCGTGATGCGGATATGGCCGTTCTCATGCGCCACGCGAATGTCGAGCACAGGCTCCGGCGTATCGCGCATCGCTTCCACCGCATTGCGGATGAGGTTGCTCAGCACCTGCTGAATCTGCACCGGATCCACCATCGGATCGGGCAGATTTTCTGCATAATGCTTGCGGAAAATGACGCGTGCAGGGGCAAGCCCGGCCAGCGTCACGTCAAGCGCATCATCAACCACGCTGGTGATCGCACAGCGACGCAGCGTGACGTGCCCGGACGCGGTGAAGGCGCGCATCCGGCGGATGATCTCGCCCGCATTGGTGATCTGCCGGGTGGCAAGGCCAACCGCCTCCCCCGCCTGCGCCGCCTGCCCGCCTTCCATCTTCGACAGGTGGATGCGCGCAACCATAAGATAGTTGTTGGCCGCCGTCAGCGGCTGGTTCAACTCATGCGCGAGCGTGGAGGCGAGCACCGACATTTCGTTGAGGCGCGAGATGCGCCCCAACTCGGCCTGCGCCGACTTGCGCTCAAGCTCGGCGCGGGCGCGCTGCTTTGCCTCGCGCATCCGATCGCGCACGCCTTCGATAAAGTGCACCTGCGTTGGCGTCCATGCGCGCGGCTGCCGGTTAGCGGCGAGCGTCGCACCATCGAGCCGACCTCGCCCCAGATGCGGCACCGCGAGCATCGCGTGCACATCGCGGCCATCTGCCAGACTGCCCGGCGCTTCGCCCTGCATGAAGGCTTCTTTGGAAATATCGGGCCAGTTGACCGTCTCGCCGCGGCCCAACAGGGCGAAAGCCTCCCGGTCCAGGCGCCCGCCCATCCATTTTCCAGCGGATACGCCCAGCAGGCCATCGCGCCAGCGCCGCATCATCCGCGGCGGCTCTCCGTCTTTTCCCGTTTCCAGAAAGCCCGCCATATCGGCATCGAGATAGCCCAGCAGCGCGATCAGGCACAGCTCGACGATCTGGTCGACATTATCGAGCTGGACCAGCCCATGGCTGAGCGCGGTCAGCCGCTCGCGCACATCCTCATTATCCTTGCGCTGCTGGATATCGTCATGTGTGCCGACCATGCGCAGCGGCTTGCCCGCCGGATCGCGCTCGACCACCCGGCCGCGATCATGAATCCACAGCCAGCCGCCATCCTTGCAGCGGACGCGATGCTCGCACGAATATTCGGGCGTCAGCCCATCAAGATGCGGCTGGAGCGCAGCATTGATGGCGGGCCAGTCATCCGGGTGAACCGCCTCTTCCCAGGAGGATATGTTCGCCTCTACCTCGCCGGGCGCATAGCCGAGCATCGTCTGCCAGCGATCTGAAAACCAGACATGGCCGCTCTCAACCATCCAGTCCCAAATGCCCAGATTGCTAGCCTCAACCGCGCGCTCGAAGCGGTAGCGGGCGTCTTGCAACTCATCCTTGAGCCTTTCCGTCTCGGTGACTTCGCGGATGACGGCAAGCAGGCCGATCACCTCGCCCTTTTCGGAGCGGAAGGGGAGGTAGTTGTTCCGCCAGACGCGGGGAACGCCCGGCTGCGCGGGCGTTTCTCCCCTGACCAGCATATCGACCACCGGCTCGCCGCGCTCCAGCACCGGGCGGTAAATCTCCGCCAGATGATCGGCCATTTCAGGAAGCACTTCACGCAGCGTGCGCCCGTCATGATCGGCAACGCTCACGCCATTGATTTCGGCCAGCAACTCGTTGACGCGCACAAAGCGCAGATCCCGATCAATCAATCCGAGCGCGACGCCCGCATTGCGATAGAGCATCTCCAGCTCGTCAAAGACCGACGCACCCTTCAGCTGCATGGGCACCCCCGCAAAAAGCAGGCATCAATCGACCAGAAAATATGCGACAAAACATACATTGCCGAGCTCTCGCCGGTCACGAACCCACCACCTAGATAATAACAGACGTGCCGGTATTTCGCCACCCGCAGGCCTGCAATTACGTAAAACAACGTTATTTCTTGAAGCTGGAGCATGATCGGTTCTGAAGGAAATTTGCATCAGCCGTCAGCCCCCGCCCGTCCCCCCCACCCGTCATGCCAGCGAAGGCTGGCATCTCGTGCGCCCAGCCCAAGAGACCCCAGCCTACGCTGGGGTGACGGTGAGGGACCGATAGTCCGAAATCACCCACCCATCATGCCAGTCCCACCCGTCATCCCAACTCCACCCATCATCCCAACTCCACCCATCATGCCAGCCCCACCCGTCATGCCAGCGAAGGCTGGCATCTCGCGCGCCCGGCCCAAAAGACCCCAGCCTGCGCTGGGGTGACGTGATACGGGGAATTGCGCTGGGGTGACGACAAATGGGTGCGCCGCGCTCCCACCCGTCATGCCAGCGAAGGCTGGCATCTCGTGCGCCCGGCCCATGAGACCCCAGCCTGCGCTGGGGTGACGTGATACGGGGAACCGCGCCGAGGTGACGTGCCACGGGGAACCGCGTCAAGGTAACGATCCGGGAATATGCGGAGTGTGAGCGGCCCGCCCTTAGGCTGCGATGTTGCTCACCTGTGTAAATTGCGGTGTGCTGCGGCTTTCCCCGGCATTTGTTGCCAGCGGATAGTTGCCCGCCGGAAGCGCGGCAAGCGGCATCCCGGCGGCGGCCAGCGCATAGGGGGACACGCGGTGGCGGGTGCACAGCCCGCCGGCGCCGTCCGTTACCAACGGTGTTTCAAACTCAACCGCAATCGAGGCTTCGGTCGCGCGTGTCACGGTGCACACGGCGAGTTGCCCTGCCCCCAGATCAAGCACAAGCCCGGTATCAACCGGCACGCCGATCAACCCTTCAATCCGCGCGCCGGTGGTCGAGAGATCACGCAGCAGCGCATCATAGCGATGATCGATATGGATAACGCCGATGCGCCGGAACATCGAGCGCCGCTCGGAGCGGTGCCGGTCCGGCCCTTCCGGCTCGATGCGAAATTCACCAGACTCCATGCGCGCCACGGCATCTTCCATGCGCAGCGGCTTGGAATAGATATAGCCCTGGATGAAGCGCGCACCCTTGGAGCAGACGAGGTTGAACTGGTCGAACGCCTCAACGCCTTCCACCGTGGTTTCCATGCCGAGCGCATCCGACAGGCCGATAATGGCGGCGATGATCTTGGCGCTGTTCTGGTCTTTCTGGGTGCAGCTATCGACAAAGCTCTTGTCTACCTTGAGCTTGTCAAACGGTGCTGAGCGCAGATAGCTGAGCGAGGAATAGCCCGTGCCGAAATCATCAAGCGCCAGCCGCACACCCAGCGATTTGAGCAGGCGGAAGGTATCGTCGATCACCTCGCTATCGCCCATGAAAACACTTTCGGTCAGTTCAAGCTCAAGCCGGTCAGGCGCAAGGCCCGTTGCGGCCAGCGCATTGGTGACGATGGCGGGAAAGCCCGAAGTGGCGAACTGGACCGCCGAGACGTTGACGGCAACACGCACCGTTTCTGGCCATTGCGTCGCATCCTGACAGGCACGGCGCAGCGCCCATTCTCCCAATTGATTGATGAGGTTCGACTTTTCGGCAATGGGGATGAACTGGCCGGGGCTGATTGGCCCGCGCTCCGGGTGCTCCCAGCGCATCAGCGCCTCCAGCCCCACCACCATATGGTCCTTGGTGCGCACGACCGGCTGGTAATGCAGCTCAAGCTGATCGTTGACCAGCGCCTCGCGCAGATCATCTTCCAGCAGCCGGGCTTCTTCCGCCTCGTCCTTCAAATCGGTTGAATAGAAGCGGAACTGGCCGCGCCCGCCATTTTTGGCAGCATAAAGCGCAAGGTCTGACCCGCGCAGCAGATCATCTTTTTCCAGCCCGTCATAAGGCGCAATCGCAATGCCGACCGAGGTGCCGATGACGGCGCGCTCATTGTCAATGGCATAAGGCAGCGAGATGATCTGGATGATCTTGGTTGCCAGTTCCCCCAGCTTTCCGCGATCATCGAGATCAGGCAGGATGATCTGAAACTCGTCGCCGCCCAAACGGCCGATTTCACCGCGATCCCCCACCACGCGCGTCAGCCGCTCGGCAACCTGCTTCAACAGCGCATCGCCCGCCGGATGGCCGAACGTGTCGTTGACCTGTTTGAAGCGATCAAGATCAAGCATCATCAGCGTGCAACTGCGCTTGGCGGCCTTGTATGCCGTCAGATAGGCTTCAAGCCGCTTGTTCATGCGGTGGCGATTGGCAAGGCCGGTGAGCGAGTCAAACTCGGCGAGGCGGGAATCCTCAAGCTTGCGCTCATATTCCACCGTGATGTCCTTGGCGCTCCCGCGATAGCCCTGAAAATCGCCGTTCGCATCAAACTTCGGATGGCCAGAAATCGACCACCAGGTCTGGCGCCCCTCCTGCTTCGATTTGCCGGGCACGAACCGCACGGTGAGATCGGTAATCTTGTTGCGCGCGCTCAGCTGAAAGGTGAGCGGACGGTCTGACCGTTCCCCCGGATTATAGGGGTCGGTCTCGAAAAGTGCTGCCAGCGGGTGGCCAAGCAGCGCCTCCAGCGGCTGATCCAGCTTTTGCGCCGCGCTTTCGGAAATGTAGATGAGCCTGCCTTCGGAATCACCCGCCCAGATCCAGCCGATGCCCGCCTGCTCGAAATCATCAAGAATGGCGAGCCTGCGCGCGGCATCGGCATGAGAGATCACCCCATTTGCGCCCGCCGCAGTGTCGCCTGCCGCGTCGCCCGCGCCATTGCGCCCTGCCAGCCCCCTGAAAATGCTTTTCACTGTCATTTACCCACTCCGCACGCGCGTGATGCGGCCTTGACCCGATTATTGTATGTGCCGGGTCTAAACTATTTTGGTTTATCCATTCCTAAGGCCAAAAAAATTGGCGCGCACCAAAGGGTTGGAGCACGACCCGTGCAATGCCGGGCAAAATGCCGTGATAACCGCCATGGCGGACCTGCGTAATTTTACCATATTTCATCCTGATTGGATGTTTGGCACAGTGGCAGTTGCGCAGGAGCACCTCCCGCGTCGGCTCTGTCGGCCTATCGGTCGGCATCCGCCCTAAAAGCCGCAGGATAGGGATAGTCATGTCGGCGAATGAGCTGGAAGCGGGCACTGCGCCACCAGAGTCGGCCGACGCCAATGAGCGTCTCAAATTCGTTCTTGAAAGTGCAGGCCTTGGCACTTGGGAATGGGATTGCGTCGCCAATGCGCCGGTGCGGATGCAGAACTGGGGTCCGGTTTTGGATTATGCGTCAGACACTCTGCCCAGCGGGGCGGAAGCCTTTGGCGCGCTGATCCACCCGGACGATCAGGCACGGGTCGCCGCTGCCTTTGCAGATCATCTGGCGGGCAAGACGCCGCGCTATCTTGTCGATCATCGCATCCGCACCGCCGGTGGCGACTGGCATTGGGTGCGCGCGCGCGGCAAACTTATTTCGCGCATGGCGGATGGTCGCCCGCTCCATGTTATCGGCACCTCGGAAGATATTACCGAACAGAAGCGGGCCGAAGAGGATCAGCGTTTTCTGGCCAGTCTGTTTGCGGATTTGCTGACGCTGCATGAGCCGGACGAGATTATTGCCACGGCGCTGGCCAAATTGGGCGCACATCTGGATGCAGCGCGCGTCCTTATCGCCGAAGCCGATGACGACAGCAATCACATCAGCGTGAATTGGGAGTGGAAGAAGGAGGCGATGCCGTCCGTCATCGGAAGCTGGCCCATCGCCAGCTTTGACCCGGATTTTGTCGCCGCGGTTTCCCGCGGGAATCCGGTTGCCATCGCCGATGTGCATCAAGATGCGGCGATTGCGCGCTCCGCCATTCTCGACACCTATCGCACCAGCAACACCGTCTCCATTCTGAACACCCCGTTGCGGGCAGATGGCCGCCTGCGCGCCATGCTGGTGGCGCAGGATTCGCGCCCGCGCGATTGGCAACCGCACGAAATTGCGCTTGTCGGCAATGTCGCCAGCCGCTTGTGGGATGCGGTGATGCGCGTGCGCGCAGAGCTGGAGCACCGTTCCGCGCGCGAACTGCTGGAGGTTGCGCTCAATCTTGCCCAGCTGGGGGCTTTTGAGCGCGACTTTCTGACCGGACGACAGCGAATGTCGGATGGGCTGCTCGCACTTTTGGGGCAGCCGGAGACGACCAGCGACCCGCTGGACGACTATCTTAAGATCATCCACCCGGACGATGCTGCCGAATTTTCGCGCAAGGAAAAGGCCGGACGCGCGCCGGACTCATCCGGTCTGACGGTCGATGAGCATCGCATCATCACGCCTGGTGGCGACATCCGCCATATCGCCTTCCGGCGCCGGACCTTTTTTGATGAAACGCCCGATGGTCCCCGCCTGTCGCACGCGTGCACCGTGCTCCGCGATGTCACCGAGGAGCATCGCCGTTCCGCCGAAACAGAGCGGACGCGGGAACGCGCACAGCGCGTCTCACGCCTCACGGCCATGGGCACCATGGCATCCACGCTGGCGCATGAGCTCAATCAGCCGCTAACCGCCGCGGCCAATTATCTCTATGCGCTGCGCGCCATTCAGGCATCGGGAGAAGCGCCGCCCGATGTTGACCCTTCAGACGTTTTGGCGCGGGCCCTCGCCAAGGTTCTGGAGTCCGGCCAGATCATCAAGCATATCCGCAGCCTCAGCAATGAAGCGCCTCAAATGCGCTCTGTGCAGGACGTGGCGACGCTGGTGGAGGAAGCACAGGCCCAGCTGGCGGAGCGCATCCCCGCAGGCCGTGTGGACATCAGGTGCAAACTTCCCGCCGGGCTTCAGGTGCGGGTGGACGCCATCCAGATGGAGCAGGTCATCTTCAACCTGCTGCGCAACGCGGCAGAAGCGATGCACGGGCAGGAAGACGCACATATCCTCATCACGGCCGAACCGCCCATCAATGGCATGGTGCGCCTTCACATCGCCGATAACGGCCCCGGCATGAGCGAAGAAATGGCGGCAGAACTCTTCAACCCCTTCCGCCCGGACCATCATGGCGGCACCGGCCTCGGCCTTTCGCTCTGCCGCACCATGGTGGAAGCCCATGGCGGCCACATCTCGCTCGAAGACCATGGCGAAAAAGGCGCGCATTTCCTCATCACCCTGCCGGGCGCGTGAGAATATGTCTGTGTTTGGGGAGATGGTGCCGCTTACAGGACTCGAACCTGTGACCCCCGCATTACGAATGCGATGCTCTACCAACTGAGCTAAAGCGGCAACGGAGGGGGCGCTTAACAGTGCTTTGTCGGCAACACAAGCCCGGCGCGGGACAATTTGGCGACAAAATGGGATTTTTCGCGCCGCAGGACGCTGGTGCCGGCTACAGGATTCGAACCCGTGGCCCCCTGATTACAAATCAGGTGCTCTACCAACTGAGCTAAGCCGGCCCATGGGTGACGCGCCTCTAGCCTTAAATGCAGCCGAACGTCCAGCCCCCGGTTGATGCAATCTGCGCGGGCGGGCCTTCCCGCGTCCCGTCACCCCAGCGCAGGCTGGGGTCTTTTTGGGTGGGCCGCCAAGATGCCAGCCTTCGCTGGCATGACGGTTGGGGTGGGAGGTTTGGGGCGTCGGGTGCGATGCGCGGGCGGCCGTCAGGCGGCGCACTTCTTTTGAACGAAGTGGCCCTTCTTGTCCCAGCACTTGTCCTCCATCGGCGGCAGCTTCAGGCGCGTCAGGCCGGGGCCGATATAGGGGCGGGGGAAATGCTGCCCACCCGCCGGCTTGAGCGCAAGGCGCCGCCCCCCAAGGCGCTCGCTCCCCCGCGCGCCCAGCCGCCCCCGCGGCGGGGAGAGCGGCCCCCGACCGCTCTGGCCCGCCATATAACAAAAGCCAATCTGGCCGCGCACCGTGGAATAGCTGCTGATGACGCGCGTGCCATATTGGTCGAGCGCGGTCTGGGCGAGCTTGGGCGCCTTTTTGGTGCGCTTGTAATAATTGCTGATCGTCGAGAAGGCGCCCGCCAGCTCGTCGCTATGGTTGCCCAAAATGGCGTTGTAATTCTCAACGGTGCGCAGCATCGGCTCAAACTGGCACTGGAGCGCGGCCAGATTGAGCGCAGAACGCAGGCTCCAGGTGAGCGCCGCCTTTTCCTCGGCGGCAGACGCGCCGGGCATGGCCGGATCAAACGACGCATCAAGCCCCGTCAGCGGCGCGGCCGAAAAGCTGGGCGGTTTATAATAGATTTGCGCCGAAGCCGGGCTGGCAATGACGAAAAGGCCGATAAGGGCGGCAACTGCAACGCGATACTGGCGCATGAAGTGGGGCTTCCTTTTTTGCGCTTGAAAGGGGTGCCCGCATTAACCCGTTTTGGCAGCAAAAGAAAAGGGCCGCCCGGTCACCCGGACGGCCCCAATCTCGTAAAACGCGATGAAGCGATTACTGAGCGTTCGTCGCGTTCGCGTCGGCAACGTTGGCTTCAGCGCCGTTGGCGGCGTCAACGTTGGTCATCGTGTCGTTCGCGGTGCCTTCGGTGGCGACGGCTTCGTTGAGCGCGGTCGCGTTGGCGTCGGCAGCTTCTTCCTTCTTGCCGCAAGCAGCGAGGGTCAGGCCAGCAGCGACGATCGAAACGATTGCAAACTTCTTCATGGTATCAACTCCCTAGGCAGAATGATCTGGACAGGGGTGCGCCCTAAATACCCAAATCGAGGTGGACATTTACAGATTTCAAACGACTTCCTCAAGCCCTTTTGTTGGCCTGTGCAACAGAATTCAAAAAGCCGGAAAAATGGCGGAAAAGCGCCGCATCCAGCACCTCCATCGAAGAATTTGCACCGAGTTGGGCAAGACTCGTCACCGGAAATTCGGGCAATCCACATGGCACGATGCCCCCGAAATGTGACAGATCGGGCGCGACGTTGATCGAGAAACCGTGAAAGGTCACCCAGCGCCGCACGCGCACGCCGATGGCGCCAATCTTGGCCTCGCGCCCCGCGTCGTTGGTCCAGATGCCGACACGCCCCTCGGCCCGCCACGCCTCTACGCCAAGATCAGCCAGCGCCGCGATCACCCAGCCTTCCACCGCATGGACGAAGCAGCGCACATCCGGCCCGCGCTTTTTGAGATCGAGCATTACATAGCCCACGCGCTGGCCCGGCCCGTGATAGGTGTAGCGCCCGCCCCTGCCCGCCTTGAAAACGGGAAAGCGCGGATCGAGCATTTCAGCCGGGTCGGCGCTGGTGCCCGCGGTGTAGAGCGGCGGATGTTCGAGCAACCAGATTTGCTCGCGCGCCGCACCATCAGCGATGGCAGCCGCGCGCGCCTCCATCATGGCCAGCGCCTGCGCATAGTCGGTCAGCCCTTCGGAGACGGTCCAGTCGATATCCGATTCGCCTTCAGTCATCCGCGCGGCATGGCGGGGGGATGATGCAAAGACGGGACGCCGGGCCGACGCCGCGGGGGGTGCCAGCCTGGGCCGGCATGACGATGGAAGGGGGGTCATTCCCACCACCAGCCCACCCCCACCCGTCACGCCCCCACCAACCTGCGCCCCGCCCGTCATGCCAGCGAAGGCTGGCATCTCAGCGCACCCAAACGACGAGACCCCAGCCTGCGCTGGGGTGACGATGGAGGGGCCGGCGGGCGAAAATCCTCCCACCCCGCACGCCCCCCCCCCCCCCGCGCCCCCCCCCCCACGCCCCCCCCCGCTGGCCTCCCCGCCCCCCCCCCC
>CALMVA010000090.1 GCA_937873035.1 uncultured Sphingomonadaceae bacterium
TCCGCCCCGCTTGGGAACCCCCAAACGATTCAGCCTAATCAGGACAGACTCTAGAAGAGGCGGGTCAGCATATAGAAGGCGGCCCCCACAAGTGCCGAAGCGGGAACGGTGAGGAACCACGCGACGAGCAGATTGCCCGCGATGCCCCAGCGCACGGCGGAGGCGCGCTTGGCGGCGCCTGCGCCGATGACGCAGCCCGTGATGGTGTGCGTCGTTGACACGGGGATGCCGAGCCATGAGGCCGCGAACACCATGATCGAACCGCCCGCCGAGGCTGAAAAGCCCTGATGGTGCGACAATTTGGTAATGCGCGTGCCCATCGTCTGGATGATCTTCCAGCCGCCGGACATGGTGCCAAGGCCAATGGCGATATAGCAACTGATGGCCACCCAATGCGGCACGTGGAACTCACCATGCAGATAGCCGGTCGAGTAGAGCAGCACGCTGATGACGCCCATCGTCTTTTGTGCATCGTTAAGACCGTGGCTGATCGAATAGGTGGCGGAGGACAGCAGATGGAGCGACTTGAAGCCGCTCTCTGCACGTCGCGCGGATGCGCCCCTCATCGCCCATGAACTGACCAGCATGATGAGCATCGAAATTATCATGCCAAGGGTGGGCGAGAGGACGATGGCGATGAGCGTCTTGTTGAGCCCCGTCCAGATGATGCCTTCCATCCCGGCATGGGCGACGCCAGCGCCAACAATGCCGCCGACAAGCGCATGGCTGGATGAGGAGGGGATGCCCTTCACCCAGGTCACGATATTCCAGAACATCGCCCCCACCAGCGCCCCAAAGACGACGCCGGGCGTCACCAGATTCTGGTCGATAATGCCCTTGCCGATGGTCTCCGCCACCTTGTGCAGGCTCGGAAAGGCAAGCGACAGAAAATAAGCCGCGAAGTTGAAAAAGGCGGCAAAGCCCACCGCTGCAACCGGCGTCAGCAATCGCGTCGAAACAACCGTCGCAATCGAGTTGGCGGCATCATGCAGGCCGTTCAGAAAATCGAAGGCGAGCGCAAGCGCGATCAGCCCGATAAGGAGCGGGAGGGCGAGGGTCGGCTCCATGACGGCCTCTTACGCGTGGTCGATCACGAGACCGTCGATCTCGTTGGCGACATCCTCAAAGCGGTCAATGACGCGCTCAAGATGCCCGTAGATTTCACGCGATACGATGAAACGCAGTGTGTTCGACGCACCATGCGCCTTGAACAGCGCGCGCAGGCCCGCGTCATGGATATTGTCAGCCTCACCTTCCATCCGCACGAGACGTTCGGTCAACTCGTGAAGGCGCGCGCCATTGCTGCTGATGTGGCGCAAGAGCGGCAGAGCCTCGGCAAGAACGCGCGAGGCATCGACGATGATCGCCGCCATGTCCTTCATTTCCTGCTCAAAGCCAGTGACTTCATACAGGTCGATAGCGCCAGCCGTCTGGTTCATCTGATCGATGGCATCGTCCATCGAGCCAATGAGGCTGGTGATCGAGCCGCGATCAAACGGCGTCAGGAAGGTGCGGCGCACGCTGGAAAGCACGTGGCGGATAATGTCGTCCGCATCGTGCTCGCGCTCGCTGATTTCCTTGATGTGTTCCGCCATGTTCGGCCCGCCTTGCAGCAGACGCGACAAGGCTTCCGCGCCCGCAACGAGCGTCTTGCCGTGCGCTTCGAACAGGTCGAAGAAGTTTTCCTGGCGCGGCAGCAGCCTCTGGAACCAGCCGAACATTTTATTTCCCCCTTTGATGGTTTGCGCAAGCGGGCCGCTGCGGACGGCGACATTCACTTCGCTTGCGCGGAATTGTCGAATAAGCACCTTGAGATCAGGCTCGTTCACAGCCTCGGCGGCTTCGGCAAGGCTGAACCAGCGCCGCTCGCGAAACTCCTGCTCCTCCCACTCATCCAGCTCTTCGGTGACAAGAATCGGAAACACATCGACTTCCGCCTTGAGCGACGCGCCAGACTTGCGCGTTTTGCGATAGCTGTAACTGCCGATGGAGGTGGGGCAGGCAAGCCCCAAAATACCCGCCTCTTCCTCGGCCTCGGCGGCTGCTGAGGCGTGAGGCGAAAGATCGCGGATCACATTGCCCTTGGGGAGCACCCAGCGCCCGGTGCCGCGCGAGGTGACAAGCAAAATTCGCGCAGGGGCGTCAAGCGCGTCACCGTCAATTCGGTAAGGCAAGGCGGCAATCTGGCGAATGGTCGGCACCTGCGATTGTTACAGATTTATGACGCAGCCTCTGGCCGAGGTGCGCTCCAATCGCAAGCACCGATTGCAGCCCCTGCAAAACGAACAGGGCCAGACTGGAGGCGATGCGGCCTCTGCCACACCGCCTCAGGGATCAGCTTACCAGCCGCAGCTCTTGCCCTTGTTCTGCTGCTGAAGCCACGTCATCAACGGCTTGAAATAGGCGATCATCGCCGTGCCATCCATCTCGCTCTTGCCGGTAAAGGCCTTGAGCGCTTCTGGCCACGGCTTGGAGCCTCCCATTTCCAGCATGGCGTTCAGGCGCTTGCCGACGTCCTTATTGCCATAGAAGGAGCAGCGGTGCAGCGGCCCCTTCCACTTGGCGATGTCGCACGCCGCCTTGTAGAACTGGAACTGGAGGATGCGCGCAAGGAAGTAGCGCGTATAAGGCGTGTTGCCGGGGATATGATATTTCGCGCCGGCATCGAAATTCGCCTCGGTGCGCTCGACCGGCGGCACGATGCCCTGATATTTCAGGCGCAGGTCGGTCCAGCCCTTGTTGTAGCCGCTCGTCGGGATCGACCCGTCGAACACGCCCCAGCGCCATTTATCGACCAGCAGACCAAAGGGCAGGAAGGCCACCTTGTCCATCGCCTGACGCAGCAACAGGCCCAGATCCTTGTCGGCGCTCGGCACCTTTGCGCGATCGAGCAGGTTGATCTGCACCAGATATTCCGGCGTGATCGACAAGGCGATGGCATCGCCAATCGCCTCATGGAAGCCGTCATTGGCGCCGTTGAGATACAGCAAAGGCTGCTTGTTATAGGCGCGCTGGTAGAAATTATGGCCAAGCTCGTGATGGATCGTCACGAAATCGCCCGAATTGACCTTGGTGCACATCTTGATGCGCAGATCGTCCTTATTGTCGAGATCCCAGGCGCTGGCATGGCACACGACTTCACGGTCGGCGGGCTTGGTGATCTGCGAGCGGTTCCAGAATGTTTCCGGCAGCTTTTCAAAGCCAAGCGAGGTGAAGAAGCCCTCGCCCGTCTCCACCATCTTCTTCGCGTCATAGCCCTTGGCCTTCAGAAGATCGCCAATGTCATAGCCAATGTCGCCAGCGCCAGCGGGGGCGACGATGGGGTAGATGTCGCCCCATTCCTGCGCCCACATATTGCCAAGCAGGTCAGCCCGGATCGGCCCGGTCTTGGGCTGTACGGCATCGCCATATTTCTCGTTGAGCTTGGTGCGCGTATAGCAGTGGAGCTGGTCGTAAAGCGGCTTCACCTGCGCCCAGAGCTTGTCGGTCAACTTGGCGAAATCATCAGCGGGCATATCATAGCCCGACCGCCACATCGCGCCGACATCGGAATAGCCAAGGTCTTTCGCGCCCTGATTGGCGATCTCGACGAGCTTGGCATAATCCTCGCGCATCGGGCCGCCGACATTGCTGTGCCAGCTTGCCCACATTTCCTTGAGCTTTTCAGGATCGCGATTGGTCCCCATTTCGGCCTCGATGTCCGAGCCGTTGATCGGCTGGCCATTGAGCGTGCCCTTGCCCTTGCCATAGGCCGAGTTGAGGCGCGTCGCGATTTCGTTGAGTTCCTTTGCCGCCTCGGCAGTCGCCGGGGCAGGCAGAACAAGCCCACCACGCAGAATTTCAAGCTTGCGCTTCGTGTCGTAGCTCAGGCCCGGCACCGCCATATATTTGGCGGCGTCGCTCGCATATTTCACCGACATTTCGGTGCCTTCGGCCCCCACCTTGGCGGCTACGGCGTCGGTATCATCGGTGATATAGGTGTTGTTGATCCACTGGACTTGCGCATTGTAGATCGAGAAATCACCCAGCGTCTTTTCAGCATCGGCAATGAACTTGTCGGCATCGGCAGGCGTGGGGGCAGGCGTCGGTGCGGTTTGCGCGAAGACCGGGGTGGCGAGCGCCAGCGAAAGGCCGAGCGCCAGCGTGGAAACGAAGCTCTTCATGTAACTCTCCGAAGAAATATTGTTGCGCGAACGCTAAGCCCGTGGATGCCACCCGGTCAAGCGAAGCCGCCCTATTTTTCGACGAGCGTCAGCGTGTCAGAAAATCGACCATCGCCGCGCCAAGCTCAGGCTTGGTGACAGCGCTCATATGGTTGCCGGGGATGGGATAATAATGCCCCTGCGGCAGTGCCTCAGCGAGCGCCTGTGCATTGCCATTGTCGAAATCATCGACGCCGCAAACAACGCCAATCGGGAAATTCCAGCCGCGCAGCACCGCTTCTTCGATGCCCTCAAAGGCGTCTATCAGCAGGTTGAGCGCGACCGCATCACCACCGCTCGTCTTGAGAAAGGCTTCCACGAACCATTCCGGGCTGCCCTTGGCGTGGCGCCCCAAATTGGTGAGGATCGCGCGGAAATGCCCGGCCCGCCGATCGGCCTGCGTCAACCCTTCCAGACCCATGCCGGCAAGGATCGCGCGCGCCGGGCGGAAGCCCCGCGCCATCATGCGCGACAAAGTGCGTGCACCCAGCGAATAGCCAGCGGCATCCAGATCGGTCAGCCCCAGATGCGTGATGAGCGCAAACATATCGTCGGTCAGAATGTCTTTGGGATAAGCCGCCGGATCATGTGGCTTGTCGCTTGCGCCATGTGCGCGCAGATCGGGCATGATGACGCGGAAGCCCGCTTCGGCAAGGCGCTGCGCGGTGGGCACGAACTTCATCCAGTTGGTATGCGCGTCTGAGATATAGCCATGAATAAGGAGGAGCGGACGCCCTTCTCCCAGTTCATAATAAGCAAGGCTTACGCCATCAGGCGCGGTAAAATAAGCAGGGGTCATTCGGGCACATCTAGCCCAACAGCCTTCCAGCGGTCCACCAGCGATGCATATTCATCGCACCGAAGCACAGGCAGGCCACGCGTATCAAGCCAGGCGGCGTGCATCGCCTCCACCCCGAAATGGCTGGTGGGCACGAAGCACGACGGATCATCAAAGCTTCCCACCGTCAGGTCGCAGCGCGCGGCATCGGGATATTCAAACCCCAGCGGCGTGCCACATTCCCGGCAGAACGGGCGGCGCGCAATTGGCGACGAAGCATACCAATCCGGCGCGCGCTCCCATATTCGCTGGGACTTGGCGAGATTGACAAAGGCGATGGAAACACCCCCCGTCGCGCGCTGGCACATACGGCAATGGCAAAGATAGGCGTCGAAATTCTCCAGATGGGCGGTATAGCGCACCCGTCCGCACTGGCAGCCGCCGGTCAGTGTGTGGCTCATAATTTGCTCCCTGACGATAGCGTGCCAATCCTAACCCGCCACGTTTGGCGCACAATGCCGTTCATGCTGCTCACTCATTCGCTTGACCCTGCCGCCCATGGCCGCAACAAGGCGCGCAGGGGATGGGCAACATATAACAGACGAGGTGCCTTGATGATTTTGTTCCGTTCCCTTCTTCTCTCGCTTGCGGTTGTTGCCGCCCCGGCGCTTGCCGATAGCGGCAAGCTCATCGCCCCGCTCGGCAAAGGCACATTTGGCGCACGCACAGAGGTGATGGTGCTGGGCACACCACATCTGGCGGGCTGGCCCAAGGACTATGACACGAAGCGCCTCGCGCCACTGCTGGACCGGCTGGCGGCCTATCGGCCCGACATCATCACGATCGAGGCGCTCTCCGGGCGCGATTGCGACCAGTTGAAGCGTTATGCCGCCACCATCCCCGATGCGTGGGAGCAATATTGCTGGGATACCGATGCCGCGCGCAAAGCGACCGGGCTCGATGTGCCCGAAGCCGTTGCTGCCGTGGAAAAGACGCTTGCTGCATGGCCAACCACGCCGACAGCTGCCGACCGGAGGAAACTCGCCGCGCTCTTTTCCGCCGCCAATGATCGCACATCGGCGCTTGTCCAATGGCTGCGGCTCGCGCCGACCGATCGCCACGCGGGCGATGGGCTGGACGCCGCCCTGGTCGAGATGCTCGACAAGCGCGCTATTGCCAGCAACGAAAATTACCAGATCGCCGCCGTGCTCGCCGCGCGCCTTGGGCTGGAGCGCGTCTATCCAACCGACGACCACAGTGCGGATAGCATCACCGGTGGCCTTGGCGATGATTTTGGCAAGGCGCTGACCGACATCTGGGCATCTGCAAACGCTCAGTCGGGCTGGCTGAAAGATTTCTCATCCAAGCCGCCCGCCGATGGCGACATACTGGGTTATTATCGTGCGACCAACGGCGCGCATTATCTGAAAACCGCCATTAGCAACGATTTCGGCGTGGCCTTGAAAGACCAAAGCGCCAGCAAATGGGGTCGCCAATATGTCGCCTGGTGGGAAACACGGAACCTGCGGATGATTGCCAATATCCGCGCCGCTTTCGGCAACCGGCCCGGCGCGCGTGTCCTCTCCATCGTCGGATCGTCGCACAAGCCCTATTTCGATGCCTATCTGGGGTTGATGCACGACGTGCGCGTGCAGGATACTGAACGCTTCCTCAAATAGGGCAAATCAATCGGGCTGGCCGGCCATTATCAGCTGCGCCTGGCCAGCCCCTTTTGCTCCATTCGCCAGATCGCCATGTCGATGCGGTCCTGCCCGAAGAACGGCTCTTCCTCAAAGACAAGCGTCGGCACGCCCCAATGGCCGGAAGCTTCGAGCGCAACCTGATTGGCGGAAATCTCTACATCAAGCGCATCAGCCTCGGCCAGCGCCTCGGCATCGAGTTCGGCCAGATCAAGCCCGGCGCGTTCTGCCGCGCCCAACAGGTGATCGCCTTCGTGCCAGTTTTGCGCGCCGCCCCAGATGAGCATCGCCGCCTCATGGCAAAAGGCAAGGCTCTTGCCGCGCCGCGCAGCCGCCTGCCCCAGCCGGGTGAGGCGGAAGATATAGGGTTGGTCCTCGGCAATCTTGCGCGTCATCACATCCTGCACAATGGGGTCGGGACGCGGCGGGCCGAAGGGGATGCCGTGGAACTGCGCGACACGGAACATATCGCGCATGGTATAACCCAGCCAATTGGGGTGGTTGCGCTCGAAGAAATTCGGCTCGCGGATGGCAAGTGGATAAACTGGCCGCAGGTTGATCGTCAGGTCATAATCCTCGGCCATCTGCCGGTAGCGGCCAATGGCAAGGTAGCTATACGGTGATCGGAACGACCAAAAAACGTCAGCGTTCAAAGTCATGGCGGCAATGCCCCTCCCTCATCCTGTTTTGACAACAGTGTTCGACAGGGGCTGGCATGGCAAGCCTCGATCCCCTCCCGCAGGCAGAAGGGGATCGGGGCTGGCCTGCGCTTACGCCTTCTTCAGATGGCGGCGGCCGAGAAGTTCAGCGATCTGGACCGCGTTGAGCGCCGCACCCTTGCGCAGATTGTCCGACACGCACCACAAGGCAATGCCGTTATCCACGGTCGAATCTTCACGAACGCGCGACACGAAGGTCGCATAGTCGCCCACACATTCGATGGGGGTAACATATCCGCCATCCTCGCGCTTATCGACGAGCATGACGCCCGGCGCTTCGCGCAGGATCGACTGTGCCTTGGCCGCCGAGATTTCATTCTCGAACTCGATGTTGACGGCTTCGGAGTGGCCGACAAACACCGGCACGCGCACGCACGTCGCCGTCAGCTTGATCTTGGGGTCGAGGATCTTCTTGGTCTCGACGACCATCTTCCACTCTTCCTTGGTCGAGCCATCATCAAGGAACTTGTCGATGTGCGGGATGACGTTGAAGGCGATCTGCTTGGTGAACTTCACCGGCTCTGCCGTATCGCCCACAAAGATGTTGCGCGACTGCTCGAACAACTCGTCCATGCCCTGCTTGCCCGCGCCCGACACCGACTGGTAGGTCGCAACGACAACGCGCGTGATCTTGGCGGCATCGTGCAGCGGCTTCAGCGCCACCACGAGCTGCGCGGTCGAGCAATTGGGGTTGGCGATGATGTTGCGCGCGGTGTAGCCGTCAATGGCATCGGGGTTCACTTCCGGCACGATCAACGGCACATCCGGGTCCATGCGGTAGAGCGAGGAATTGTCGATGACGACGCAGCCAGCCGCCGCCGCCTTGGGCGCGTAGATCGCGGTTGCATCAGAGCCGATGGCGAACAGCGCCATATCCCAGCCCGACCAGTCGAAATGCTCGATATTCTGAACCTTGAGCGTCTTGCCGGTTTCGCCAAATTCAATGACGTCGCCCGTCGAGCGCGCCGAGGCGACCGCTGCGATTTCATCTGCCGGGAACTGGCGCTCGGCAAGGATGTTCAGCATTTCGCGGCCCACATTGCCCGTGGCACCGGCAACAACAACACGATAACCCATCTTGTCTTCCCTTCAATCCATCTGCCCCCGTCGCTCCAGCAAAGGCTGGAGCCTCAGCACCAAGATGCCAGCCTGCGCTGGCATGACGACGAGCGATTTTCCTCTGTCTTCAAGTCAAAAAGAAAGGGCCGGAACCCGTGTGTGGATCCCGGCCCTTTCGGCTGTTCGATTTTTACACGAACGTGCGGGATCAGGCCTCCGGGGCCTGTTTTGCAGCGTCGGTAATTCGCGTGTCACGACGTTCGGCGATACGCGCCGATTTGCCGCGACGACCGCGCAGATAGTAAAGCTTGGCACGACGCACCGCGCCCTTGCGGACGACTTCGATGCTGTCGATGTTGGGCGAGTAGAGCGGGAAAACGCGTTCCACGCCTTCGCCGAACGAGATCTTGCGAACGGTGAAGTTCGAACCCATGCCCTTGTTCGAACGCGCGATGCACACGCCTTCATAATTCTGGACGCGGGTGCGCTCGCCTTCGACGACCTTCACGCCGACGCGAACGGTATCACCCGGACGGAATTCCGGGAGCTTCTTGTCTGCGGTCAATTTTGCGATCTGTTCCGCTTCGATCGTCTGAATGAGGTTCATTGCCTCACTTGTCCTTCTTAGTCTTCCGCCGCGCGTCAGAGGCAGGCTGGGCCCGAGCGCCACAATAGCGCTCCCAAAGGTCCGGCCTGCGTAACCGTGTATCGATCTCAGCCTGTTGTTTCCGCCAGGCGGCGATCTTCGCATGATCCCCCGATCGCAGCACTTCGGGGATCGTGCGCCCTTCCCATTCAACGGGTCGGGTATAGTGCGGATATTCAAGCAAGCCGTTTTCAAACGACTCTTCGTCACCGCTCAAGGCCGCGCCCATTACGCCGGGAAGCAGCCGAATGCAAGCGTCGAGCAGCATCAAAGCGCCCATTTCCCCGCCGGAAAGCACGATGTCGCCCATCGAGACCTGCTCGATCTGCGGCCGTGCCTCAAAAAGCCGCTCGTCAAAGCCCTCGAATCGCCCGCACAAAATGGTGACGCCCGGCCCCGCCGCCAGTTCGCGGACGCGCGCCGGCGTGAGCGGCGGGCCACGCGGCGTCATCGCAAGACCCGGCACATCGGGCGCCTGCTCCACGGCATGATCGACAGCCGCCGCAATGATGTCCGCCTTCAGCACCATGCCTGCACCGCCGCCTGCGGGGGTATCATCCACGGTGCGATGCTTGTCGGTCGCAAAGTCGCGCATCTGGATGGTAGCGCAAGACCATTTGCCATCTTCCAGCGCCCGCCCGGCAATCGACGCGCCCAGCGGACCGGGGAACATCTCCGGGTAGAGGGTAAGGATCGTGGCGTTAAAGGTCATGGTTGACCTGCCCAGATGCTGGCCGATTTGCCAAGCTGTAAGTGAAGACAGACATCACCACGCCGACAATATAACCGGCCAATCCGATAGCCGCACCGAAAATTGACGCGACTGCCGCCATGCCACAGGCGTCAACGCCACACTCCTCTTTCGAAGCTGACATCGCATCGACAAACAGAAATGTACAAAGGCTCCACATCAGCAGAGGCACAGGAAGAGCCGCCATTAGTGACACTCGCCTTCTTGACCAGGTGGGGCGGATTTTGATGAATAGCCAAGTCAGCAAGTTAGCTTCGATCACGCAGATGACTGTAAATACGAGAGTTTCGACCATCACACCGTCCAGTTCTCAACCTTCAGCCCCGGCACGTCGGCGAAGTCGGCTTCGTTGTTCGTCACCACCGTCGCATCAATGCTCAGCGCGTGGGCCGCGAGCAGCCGGTCAAACCGCGCCCGCTTGAAGGGGAGCCGCGCATATTCGCGCGCGGCAGCCTCATCGAAAGGCGCAAGGGGGACCGTCGAAACGAATGCTTCCAGTAGTTTCGGCGTCGGTGGCTTGCCGATGTATGTCCCATACGCCACCTCCGCGAAGCTGATGACCGAAATGGCCACCTCACCGAGCGAGCAGGCCTCCAGCCGCTGACGCAAGGCTGGATAGCCGCCGTCCATTGCATAGACGACACAATTCGCGTCAATCAGGTAGCGGATCACTTCCCTCCAGCTGCTTTCTTCGCAGCCTCTCGCGCTGCAATCGTGCTCGGCCGCTCCTCAAAATCCTCGCGCGGAGCAAGTTTCAGACCGGGGGCTTTGCCCCAGAACGCACTCACGTCCAGCTTCGCTTTCGGCACATCTTCCGGCTCGACATGAAAGCCGGTCTGTTCTTCGCGCAGCACCATGATGCTGCCTTCCTTCATGCCCAGTTCCTTGGGAAGACGCAGCGCGAGCGAATTGCCCGACTTGAATATTTTGGCGCGGTATTCCTTACCCATGGCGGGCCTCCGTATATACGCCATGTATATACATCGCAGAAATATCCGTCAATTTGGTCGGGGCTTTATTGAACGAAGGCTGCTTCGATGAGGATGCGCTCGTCGGACCATTCGGGCACAGCCGGAGCGTTCATGGGGACCATGAAGGTTTTACCATCGGGCCGCTCGATTTCGAGCACGTCCGATGCGCCGAAATTCTCGACCGCAATGCAGGTGCCAACGGCCCCGCCCTCGGTGGAGATGCACGGCAGGCCGATCAGGTCTGTGTGATAATATTCGCCTTCGCCAAGCGGCGGCAGGGCATCGCGGGGCACGGTGAGTTCGGTGCCGCGCAACTTTTCTGCTGCCGTCCGGTCGGCGATCTCGGCAAAGCGCGCAATCGCGCCGCCTGTTCCGGCGCGCACCGACGTGATCGTCAGTGCGCCGCCGTTAAAGGACTTGTGCGCCTTCAGCCCCGCCACCTCACCGGTGAAGAGCTTGAGGCGCACTTCGCCCGCCACGCCGTGCGCGCCAGTGACGACGGCCAGAGTGACCTGTCGCGTGACGGGACGCGCAGCCAAGGCTTAGCCCTCAGCCTGTTCCTCAGCCGGTGCTTCAGCAGCAGCTTCCTCAGCGGGAGCTTCTTCGGCGGCAACTTCTTCAGCCGGTGCGTTGGCAGCTTCTTCCGCCGCACGGGCGGCTTCTTCGGCTTCCGCGATCTTTGCGAGCTTTTCTTCAGCGCGTTCCTTGGCCTTTTCGCCCGGTTCGGCCTTCTTCGGGTTGTTGCGGACAGCGCGTTCCTTCAGGCCAGCGGCGTCGAGGAAGCGGGCAACGCGATCGGTCGGCTGTGCGCCAACGCTCAGCCAGTGCTTCACGCGATCACCATTGAGCGTGACGCGGTTGGCGTCGTCCTTGGCGAGCATCGGGTTGTAGGTGCCAACCTTCTCGATGAAGGCGCCGTCACGCGGCGAACGGCCATCGGCAACGACGATGCGGTAATAAGGGCGCTTCTTGGAACCGCCACGCGACAAGCGAATTGAAACTGCCATGTTAAATCTTCCTTCTACTAGATCTTCAAACGGGTGAGGCCCGGACGGGCCATCATTTCTTCTTCAACAAATTCTCAAAACCGGGCGGGAGATTGGGCATCCCGCCACCTGCGCTCCCCGCGCCGGGCATACCGGGCAGGCCACCGCCCCCCAACAACCCGCCAAGGCCGCCACCGCCCTTGCCGAACAAGGCGCCCAGCCCCTTGAGGCCGCCCATCTTGCGGATCTTCTTCATCGCGGTCGCCATTTCCTGATGCATTTTCAGGAGCTTGTTGACTTCCTGCACCGTGGTGCCGGCGCCATTGGCGATGCGGATCTTGCGCTTGGCCTGCAGGATTTCCGGCTTGACGCGTTCCTTGGTGGTCATCGACGAGATGATCGCATCCATGCGGACCAAAATGCGGTCATCCATGCCCGATTGCGCCATGGCGCCCTGCATCTTTTTCATGCCGGGCAACATTCCGGCAAGTGCACCAAGACCGCCCATGCGCTGCATCTGCTGAAGCTGCGCGCGCAGGTCGTTCATGTCGAACTGGCCTTTGGCCATCTTGGCGGCAAGCGCCTCGGCCTCGTCCTGCTTGATCGTTTCGGCGGCGCGTTCAACAAGGCTGACAACGTCGCCCATGCCAAGGATGCGGCCCGCGACACGGCCCGGATGGAACACATCCAGCCCATCGAGCTTTTCGCCCGTGCCAACAAACTTGATCGGCTTGCCGGTGACAGCACGCATCGAGAGCGCCGCACCACCACGCGCATCGCCATCCATACGGGTCAGCACGACGCCGGTCAGCGCGACCTGTTCGGAAAAGCTCTTGGCGACATTCACGGCGTCCTGCCCGGTCAGGCTGTCGACCACGAGCAACGTTTCCGCCGGGTTCGAAATGTCGGCAACGGCCTTCATCTCGTCCATCAACTGCGTATCGACATGGAGGCGACCCGCCGTGTCGAGGATGAGAACGTCAAAGCCTTGCAGCTTGGCCGCCTGAAGCGCGCGCCGGGCAATATCCACCGGCTGCTGGCCCGCCACAATAGGCAGCGTCACAACGCCCGTCTGCTCGCCGAGGACGGCAAGCTGCTCTTGCGCGGCCGGACGATTGACGTCGAGCGACGCCATCATGACCTTCTTGCGATCCTTGTCCGACAGCCGCTTGGCGATCTTGGCGGTGCTCGTTGTTTTGCCGGAGCCTTGAAGACCAACCATCATGATGACGGCGGGCGGCGCGACGGCAAGTTCAAGCTCGCTTGCATCGCTGCCAAGCATCTCGACCAGCGCGTCGTTGACGATCTTGACGACCTGCTGGCCGGGCGTAATCGACTTCAGAACCGACTGGCCAACGGCCTGCTCGGTCACCTTGTCAACAAAGGAGCGCACGACGGGAAGCGCAACGTCTGCCTCAAGCAGCGCAATGCGAACTTCGCGCATCGCCTCGCGGACATCGGCTTCGTTGAGTGCGCCACGGCCACGCAGACGGTCGAATACGCCGCCAAGCCGTTCGCTCAAACTCTCGAACATCCGTTCGCTCCGTCCAAATTGCCCAAACAAAGCACGCCGGCGAACGAAAACTCGTCAGCCAGCGTACGCCCTTGGGCGGCCAAAAATTGCGCTATTCCTGAAGAAAGCCTGCGTCCGTTAGCCGATTCCCCGGCCGCGGTCAACCTGGAGCGCAGGCCGGGAGGGCGGCACCGCACCCGACTTAACGTGATCTTCATGCTTTGAGCAGATAGCTTCACCTTGCAAGGACATAAGCAGGGGGCTTGAGCTTAAGTGTCTGAAATTATTCATCGAGAAAAGAAGGCGGTCAACCTGATCGCGCAATCTGCACGCCGCGACATCCTGATGGGGGGCATCACCGTCGCTGCAATCGTGCTGTTTGCCGGCACCGGCTCTTCGGTGATGGTTCAGGCATTGCGCAAGATGCTTGGCAATGGCGGCGGCGCCGACAATGTGCTTGTTATCGCGCTGCTGCTCAACATCGCGCTCATCCTGTTCGGCTGGCGTCGCTACACCGACCTCCAGAAGGAAGTCGAAGAGCGCACAGCCGCTGAAGAGCGCGCCCACATTCTCGCCATGCGCGATCCGCTGACGGGCTTTCACAATCGCCGTTCGCTGGCGGAACAGGGCGCAGAAATGCTCGCCCGTGCCGACAAGCGCGGCAAGCTGCTCGCCATGCTGATGCTCGATCTCGATCATTTCAAGAACGTCAACGATATTCACGGCCACGCGGTCGGCGATGGTCTGCTGCGCTCCGTCGCGGCGGAAATCACCAAGCTGATGCCGCCCAATGCCCTCGCCGCACGGCTTGGTGGCGATGAATTTGCCTGCGCCTTCATGTTTGACGCCGCGAACCCTGAAGTGGTGGATCGCATTGCCGAAGCCATGGTATCTCGACTCGGCCAGCCGCTGAGCGCGGACGGCACGTTCATCCACACCAGCGTTTCGCTTGGCATTGCTCATTCCGCCGCCGATTGCGACACGGTGGACGCGCTGATGCGCCGCTCGGACATTGCCATGTATGCCGCCAAACATCAGGGCCGGAACCGCTATGCGTGGTTCGACGCCTCGATGGAGCGCGAGCTTCAGGCCCGCTCCGAGCTTGAAACGAGTATGCGCCGCGCCATTCCGGCAGGTGAATTCGAGCCCTATTTCGAGCAACAGATCGACCTGACGACGGGCCGCCTGCAAGGCTTTGAAGTGCTGGCGCGCTGGAACCACCCGACGATGGGCATCATCGTGCCCGACCGCTTCATCCCGATTGCTGAAGAAACCGGCATGATCGCGGACCTGAGCTTCTCGGTCATCCGCAAGGCGCTGATCGAAGCACGCGACTGGGATCCATCGCTCGTCATCTCGGTCAATATTTCACCGACGCAGTTGCGTGATCCGTGGCTGGCGCAGAAGATCGTGAAGCTGCTTGTGGAAACAAGCTTTCCGGCCAACCGCCTCGAAATCGAGATTACCGAAACGTCGCTGTTCGACAATCTTTCACTCGCGCAGTCGATTGTCGGCAGCCTGAAGAACCAGGGCATCAAGCTGGCGCTCGATGATTTCGGAACCGGCTATTCGTCGCTGGCCCATCTGCGCGCGCTGCCTTTTGACCGCATCAAGATCGACAAGAGCTTTGTCACCTCGCTGGTCGACAACCCGGAAAGCGCGGCCATCGTCAACGCGATTGCGCGGCTCGGCGACAACCTCTCGATGCCGGTTACGGCTGAAGGCATTGAAGTCGGCGAGATTGAAGAGCGCCTGCGCCAGCTTGGCGTCCACAAGGGGCAAGGCTGGCTCTATGGCCGCCCGCTGCCGATGACCTCGGTCCGTGAACTTCTTGCCGAACGCAATCTGCTTCCGGCAGCCCGTGGCAGCCTCGGCAAGAGCGAGCCGGAAGAAAGCGGCGTCATGCCCGACTTTGATGAACAGGTTCGCCGTCTGGCCTGAGGCCAGCGCCAAACACAGATTGGACTCATCGCCCATGCCCGCCTGGAGTGATTTCGAGTGCGGTGGAAACACCGAACGGCTCGGAAATCATGGGAAATAAATAGCCTGGAGCGCGGTTTTGATTTCATCAAAACCGAACACGCTCTAAGGACGCGTGCATGGGCGACCGCTTTTTCAAGATGCACGGACTGGGCAACGACTTTGTTGTCATAGATGCCCGCACTTCTCCCGTCAGCATGACGCCGGAACGCGCGCGCGCGATTGCCGATCGGCGAACCGGCATCGGCTGCGATCAGCTCATCGTCATCAGCCCTTCAGACCGCGCCGACGCGCAAATGCGCATCTTCAACAATGATGGCAGCGAAGTGGAAGCCTGCGGCAACGCCTCGCGCGCGGTGGCGCTTCTTATCGGCGGCAGGTCAACGCTGGAAACGCTCGGTGGCGTGATCGCGCTTGAAGCGCTAGACGGTGCAGCCCGCGTCGACATGGGCGCACCCCGATTTGACTGGAACGAAATTCCGCTCGCTTATGCCATGGACACGCGGTCCATGCCGGTGGGCTGGGAAGAGCTTGAAAATCCTGCCGCCGTCAATGTCGGCAATCCACACGCCATTTTCTTCGTGGCCGATTGCGATACCGTTGATCTTGGCCGACTTGGACCGATCATCGAAAATGATCCGCTCTTTCCAGAGCGCGTCAACGTCAACGTCGCCAGCGTTGTGAGCAGAGGCCATCTGAAGCTGCGGGTGTGGGAACGCGGCGCAGGGCTGACGCGCGCCTGCGGAACGGGAGCGTGCGCAACCGCCGTTGCCGCCATTCGTGCCGGACTTGTCGCCTCGCCGGTGCGCGTGACGCTGCCGGGCGGCGATCTTGAAATCGCCTGGACGCCCGGCGGCACGATTGCGATGACCGGCCCTGCCGCGCACGTCTTTACCGGCGAGACAGACTGGAGCCGCTTCGGATGAGCCGCGTGGAGGTGGTCAATTTTGGCTGCCGCCTGAACATTGCAGAGGGCGAGGCGATCCGCGCAGCGGTTGTCGACGCCGACAATCTTGTCGTGTTCAACAGCTGCGCCGTGACAGCAGAAGCCGAGCGACAGGTGCGTCAGGCTATCCGCCGCCTCAAGCGTGAACGGCCCGACGCCCGCATCGTCGTAACGGGCTGTGCGGCTGAAACCAGCGCCGCAAAATTTGCCGCTATGGACGAGGTCGAGCGTGTCGTGGGCAATGCGGACAAGCGCGCCCCCTCTGCCTTTGGCCTGGCTGAAACGCAAGCTTCAACGACGTTTCTCCCCGCCGTTTCGGGTGCCGACCATGCCCGCGCCTTTATCGAGGTGCAAAATGGCTGCGACCATGATTGCACCTTCTGCGTGACGACACTGGCGCGCGGGCCAAGCCGCTCCGTTCCGGCCGGCGCTGTCATTGATGCCGTGAAAGCCGCTGTGGGGCGCGGCCAGCGCGAAGTGGTGCTGACGGGCGTTGACCTCACCAGCTATGGGCCTGACCTGCCCGGCGCGCCCACGCTTGGCCAGCTTGTCGAGCGTATTCTCCGTCATGTACCGGATCTTGAGCGGCTGCGACTTTCCTCGCTCGATTCGATCGAGATCGACGACCGGCTGTTCGATCTGATCGCGCACGAACCGCGCGTGATGCCGCACGTCCACCTCTCGCTCCAGTCGGGCGACGACATGATCCTGAAGCGCATGAAGCGGCGGCACGCGCGGGCCGATGCCGTTCAGCTGGTTGAACGGCTGAAATCCGCCCGCCACGACATCACAATTGGTGCAGACATCATCGCGGGCTTCCCGACCGAGGATGAGGCGATGTTCGCCAACAGTCTGGCACTGATCGATGAGTGCGACATCGTGTTCGGCCATATCTTTCCCTATAGCCCCCGCCCCGGCACCGCTGCCGCGCGGATGCCGCAGCTGGGCCGTGCGGTTGCCAAGGCGCGCGCAGAACAATTGCGCGCCGCCGCAAACGCCCGGCGCGCCGCATGGCTCGCAAGCCTTGTGGGCACACGCCAGCAGGTTCTGGTCGAGCTGGACGGGCGGACCGGCCATG
The DNA here is from genome assembly GCA_937873035.1 of uncultured Sphingomonadaceae bacterium. Taxonomy (GTDB): domain Bacteria; phylum Pseudomonadota; class Alphaproteobacteria; order Sphingomonadales; family Sphingomonadaceae; genus Aquisediminimonas. The sequence goes on from CALMVA010000090.1 coordinate 17,330, forward strand.
CCGCCAATTATGCGGCGATCGAAATTCCCGAAAGAAGCGATTTCCGCTTTGCGCCCGATGCCCTAAAGGGCCGCATCATGACTCTTACCATCACCGCCAGCGATGGCGCCAAGCTGACCGGCCTTCCTGCATGAGCGATACCGAGAACACCCCATGGCACAAGAAACTGCTTGGCGGCTTCAAGCGCACGTCGGAGCGGCTGAGTGAAAACCTGACGGGCCTTGTCACCAAGTCAAAGCTCGATGCCGAAACGCTCGACGAGATCGAGGAAGCGCTCATCATGTCCGATCTTGGCCCGACCACCGCGCACCGGGTGCGCGAGAAGCTGGCCGATAGCCGCTATGAGCGCGGCATTGACGAAACAGGCGTGCGCACTGTCGTTGCCGAAGAAATCCTAAGCGTGCTGGCACCTGTCGCCAAGCCGCTCGATATTATCGCCTTTCCCCGGCCACAGGTCATTCTGGTGATCGGCGTCAACGGCTCTGGCAAGACGACGACCATCGCCAAGCTCGCCCATCTGTTTCTTGAGCAGGATTATGGCGTGATGCTGGCGGCGGGAGACACCTTCCGCGCCGCCGCCATCGGCCAGCTCAAGGTCTGGGCAGAGCGGCTCGGCGTGCCCATCGTCTCCGGCCCCGAAGGCGGCGATGCGGCGGGCATCGTGTTCGATGCCGTCAAACAGGCGACTGAAACCGGCATCGACGTGCTGATCGTCGATACTGCGGGCCGCCTCCAGAACAAGCGCGAGTTGATGGACGAGCTGGCAAAGATCCGCCGCGTGCTCGGCCGCATCAACCCCGCCTCGCCCCATGATGTCGTCCTCGTGCTCGACGCGACGACGGGGCAGAATGCGCTCTCGCAGATCGAAATCTTCAAGGAAGTGGCGGGCGTGACCGGGCTTGTCATGACCAAGCTCGATGGCACCGCGCGCGGCGGCGTGCTGGTGGCGGCGGCTGAAAAATTCGGCCTTCCCATCCACGCCATCGGCGTTGGCGAGACGATGGAGGACCTGAAACCCTTCGACGCCGCCGAAGTCGCCAACATCATCGCCGGAGCCGATAAGACATGACCGATCCCGCCGCCCCGCCGCCCGAAAACAAGCCCGCGGCCCCCAATCTGCTGGTGGACCTCGGCCCGCTCGGCATCTTCCTGCTGACCTATTGGGCGACCAATGTCTGGATTGCGACGGGCGCTTTCATGGCCGCCACCGCTGCCGCCATCATCTGGTCGCGCGTGAAGCATGGCAAAGTCTCCGTCATGCTCATGTTCTCTGGCGTGATGGTGCTGTTTTTCGGCGGCCTCACCATCTGGCTGCACGATGAAACCTTCATCAAGATGAAGCCCACGCTCTATTATGCGATGGTGGCCGGGCTGCTCTTCTTCGGCACGATCACCAAAAAGCCGACGCTCGAACTGGTAATGGCGCACGCCTACCCTGAACTCAGCCAGCGCGGCTGGCATTTGCTCACACGCAATTTCGCGTGGTTTTTCGTCGCGATGGCGATTGCCAATGAGCTTGTCTGGCGCAACAGCTCAACGGGCTTCTGGCTCGGCTACAAGCTGTGGGGCGCCTTCCCCGCGACCTTGCTGTTCGGCGCGGCCAACATCCCGATGATCCTGCGCCACACACCCAAGGCGGAAGAGGCGGCGGACAAGGGCAAATAGCCCACACCGGTCGCCGCTTCACACCGTTCGCGCTGAGTTTGTCGAAGCGCCGTCCTTCCAATTGGCTGCACAGATGAAGGACAGCCCTTCGACAAGCTCAGGGCCAGCGGGGTGTCAGGTGACAGCAGCTTACCCCGCCGTCTCAAGCAGGCCGTGCTTTTTCAGACAGTGACGCAGCTGGTCGTAGCTTAGCCCCAGCGCCTTGGCCGTTGCGCGCTGGTTGTGCCGGTGACGGCGCAACGCCTCTTCCAGCAGGCATCGCTCATAAGTGCCGACCGCCGCACGCAGGTCAGCCGGAAGCGGTCCGGCGACGGGCGGCGCGGGTTGATCTGCAAGTGCCGGCTCAGCCGCCACCTCTTTCCGCACAATGCCCTGCCCTGATGCGGGCTGCCAAGGCGAGACAAAAGGATCGAACACGATGTTGGCGACAGGCAGACCCGGATCATCCCAGCGATAAACAGCGCGCTCCACCACATTGCGCAACTCGCGGATATTGCCGGGCCAAGGATAGGCCTCCATCTCGACCATCGCCTCGACATCGAAGCCCGGCCAACGCGGCCAATCCAGCTCTGACGACATACGCCGCCCGAAAAAGTCGGCCAGTTCGGCAATATCGCCCTCGCGGGCGCGCAGCGGCGGCAGCGTGATGACATCGAACGAGAGCCTGTCGAGCAAGTCCGCCCGGAAGCGCCCTTTTTCGACCAAAGCCGGCAAATGCTCATTGGTGGCAGCGACAATGCGCACATCGACGCGCATGGGCTTGTTGGAGCCAATCCGCGTCACCTCGCCATATTCTACCGCGCGCAGCAACCGCTCCTGCGCGCCGGCCGAGAGCGTGCCCAATTCATCAAGAAAGAGCGTGCCACCATCGGCCTCTTCAAAGCGACCGATGCGCGCACGCGTTGCCCCCGTAAAGGCGCCCGCCTCATGGCCGAACAGTTCGGCCTCGATCAGCGTTTCGGTGAGTGCGGCACAGTTCATGGCGACAAACGGCCCGTCCCAGCGCATCGACAGACGGTGCAGACGCTCGGCAACCAGTTCCTTGCCTGTCCCGCGTTCCCCGATGACGAGCACAGGCCGGTTGAGTTGCGCCGCACGGCTGACCCGCTCGACGCTATCAAGAAACGCCATCGACTGGCCAATGAACTGATTTCCACGATCCATTACCGATATTTAGCGTATTTCACCAATCATTAGCAATCTATTGCGCCGGAAATATCTCCACTTTGGCGGAAAAAGCCCGGAATTGCGCCAGTTCCGCAAACTGGCACGGCTTATGCGAAGGAGAGGATATGTCGCACCAAGCGGCCAACAGATTAGACGCCAAGTTTCAGGGAGACCTATAATGACTGGTTACAAAGCTTTCGATTTCCGCACTTCGCTTCTCGCCATCGTCGCCACCATCCTGGTGAGCACGAGCAGCCTCTTCTTCGCGGCTGGCCCGGTTGGTCAGGCAAGTGCCCAAACGACGCAGGCCGCTGCTGAATGGCCGCTCGCCTGATCGCTCTACCGGCCGATCCCCCCGGCCGGAGACCCCGCCGGGGAGGGTATCCATCCCCCACCCTCCCCGGCCCCCAATTCAAGCCCCCGCTTAAAGTCACACCGAAGGAGTTTCATCAGATGGGCATTTTCTCCCGCACGCGCGACATCATCGCCGCCAACGTCACCGACCTGCTCGACAAGGCGGAAGACCCGGCCAAGATGATTCGCATGATTATTATGGAAATGGAAGAAACGCTGATCGAAGTTCGCGCTTCGGCGGCGCGCACCATTGCCGACCAGAAGGAACTCCGCCGCCACATCGCCAAGCTGGAGCAGCTTCAGGACAGCTGGAAGGAAAAGGCCGAACTCGCGCTCTCCAAGGATCGTGAAGACCTGGCTAAGGCCGCGCTCGTGGAACGCCAGAAGGCGGTCGACATGGCCGAACAGCTCAAGAGCGAAATCTCGGTTCTCGACGATGCGCTGCGCGCCAATGAGGAAGACATCACCAAGTTGCAGGCCAAGCTGCGCGAAGCCCGCGCACGCCAGAACAGCATCGTGACGCGCCTCGAAGCCGCTTCAAACCGCATCCGCGTGCGTGAAGCCTATGCCGGTGCCAAGGTGGATGAAGCCTTTGCCCGCTTCGATATGCTCGAACGCCGTGTCGATCTGGCCGAAGGCCGCGCCGATGCGCTGGGCCTTGGCGCACAGCCCAAGACGCTCGAAGAGGAAATCGCCGAGCTGAAGTCGTCCGAAAAGGTCGATGCCGAGCTGGAAGCCCTCAAGGCCGCCGTGAAGAAGGGCTGATCCGATGGAAGACGTATTCGTTCCGCTGATCGCCATTACGTCAATCTTCGTCGGGCTGCCCTGGCTGGTTCTTCACTATATGACCAAATGGAAGACCGCCGCCACGCTGACCCGCGAGGATGAGAACCTTCTTGACGAACTTTATGACATCGCCCGCAGGCTCGAAGACCGGATGACGACCATCGAACGGATTATCGCTGCCGACGACCCCAACTGGAAAAAGGGCGCCTGAAAGCGCCGCACCCAAACGCCAACAGGAGTAAGAACCATGGCTGCAAGCCGCACCCGCTTTTACCTCGACAAGCAGAACGCCAAATGGCTGGGCGTATGTTCGGGGATCGCCGATTATACCGGCGTCGATGTCACCTGGGTTCGCGTCGGCACGGTGCTCGGCACCATCCTCGGCTCAGGCTTTCTGGTGATCGCCTATCTCGTCATCGCGTGGATCGCCGAACCCAAGCCGATCGGCCTTTATACCGACAAGGAAGAGGCCGAATTCTGGCAGGGCGTTCGCCAGTCGCCCACGCGCACCGCGCGTGATGTGCGCTCCAAGATGCGCGACATCGACCGCCGCCTCGCCGATGCCGAAACGCATTATACGAGCCGCAATACCCGGCTTGCCGACGAAATCGACAGCCTGAAATAAGCCGAAAGCCCATAGGGAGGAGACACATCATGAGCTGGGGTGGACCGACATTCATACTGGCCATCATCGCCATCAGCACCTTCGGCTGGGTTGCCACAAGCTGGATCCGCGCCCGCCACGGCTACCCGGTGGAAGGAGAATGGGGCGGCACCGTCTCAAAATCCGACCCGGAGGCCGAGCGCAAGATTGCCCTCCTCTCTTCCGAGAATGAGCGGCTGACCGGGCAGGTCAGCCGTCTGGAGGAGCGGATCGCGGTTCTCGAACGGATCGCAACCGATGCACCTTCGCGCCTGACTGCCGAAATTGAACGCCTGAAATAAGGACTAAACACATGGAAAAGGTGGAAATCTTCAAGGCGCTCGCCCCGTTCTTCGCGATGATCGCCCTTGTCGGGCCGATCAGCTGGGTGATCGTGACACGAATGAAGATCAAGAACGGCTATCCGCTGGAAAACGGGTGGGGCAAGCCGCTTTACCCGCGCCAGACGACCGAAGAGCTGGAACGCATCAAGCTGCTGAGCCAGGAAAACGCGCAGCTCCGCGCCGAACTCGGCTCGATCAAGGATCGCCTCGCCAATGTCGAGCGGATCGTGACCGACGAGGCCCATAGCCTCAACCGCGAGATCGAACAGCTTCGCGGCAAGGCCAACTAAGGAAGGACTCGCCCGTGGACGGACTTTTCGCCCTCATTCCGATCATCGCGCTGATGATCCCCGTCGTCGCCATCGTCTCGCGCACGGTCAACAAGATGATCGCGGTCAAGGAAAAGCAGTTGCTCGTCCAGACCAACATGACCGCCGAAAAGGCGGCGCAATATGCAGCCCATGTCGAGCGGCTGGAACAGCGCGTCCGCGTGTTGGAGCGTATCGTGACCGACAAGGGCCTTGCGCTTTCCGACGAGATCGACCGGCTGCGCGGCGCCCCCATCAACTAGAACCAGAACAACGCCCAGGGAGACAAGAGATGAATCCGTTTGAAATGGTCGTCCTGATCGTCGCCATCGCCACGATTGGCCGGATCATGACTGCAAAATACGGCGTCCGAAAGGACCGGCACGGCAATGACATCGTTGTGGACAATGCAGAAAACGCCCGTCTGCGCGATGAGATCAAGACGCTCAAGGAGCGCGTTGCCGTTCTGGAACGCCTCGCCACTGACACCAACAGCGCGGCCGCACTTGACCGCGAAATCGAAAAGCTGCGCTGAGCAACCGCGCGGCAAGGTTCATGGGAGAACCAACATGACTGACGCAACCGCCATCATCTACGCCGTTACCGGGCTTGCAGGGATTGCCCTTGCCTCACTGGTCGGCCTTGCGGCCTTTACCCGCTGGATTGACCTCAAGCGCGCCGAGTTTGACCATCGCCATGGCCCCGCCGCGGCCCTGCCCGGCACATCGAGCCGGATAGAGATTGCCGACCTGAAGGAGCGCATCCGCAAGCTGGAAGCCATTGCCGCAGGCGTCGATCTGTAAGAGCGATTTCGAGTGCGGCGGATACGCCGCACGACTCGGAAATCGCGGACAGAAACAGTTTTGGAACGCGGTTTTGGTGCCATCAAAACCGGACAAGCTCCAATGTGAAACGGGCGGAGTTGATGCTCCGCCCCTCATTTTTCCCCTCGCATCCACGCAATTTCGCTGGCAAGAACCGCGCGAGAGTCAATGGACTCCATGGGTGATGGATGCTCGCTCCAGCCACGGGGCGCTTAATTGAGGGGTAGTTTTCCTGATGAAGTCTCGTTCATTAGTCCTCGGCACGGCGATTGCGCTGGTTGCCGCTACGCTGGCCGGATGCGCTGAAAAGGGCGGCAAAAATGCCAATGTCGATGACGCAAGGCTGACTGAAGGCAGCCCGGATGGCGCCAACTGGCTGTCTTATGGCCGCACGATGGACGAGCAGCGCTTCTCGCCGCTGACGCAGATCAACGATACCAATGTCGGCCAGCTCGGCCTTGAATGGTCGTCTGATCTCGATACCGCGCGCGGGCAGGAAGCCACCCCGATTGTCGTTGATGGCGTGATGTATGTCTCGACCGCATGGTCGATGGTGAAGGCCTATGACGCCGTTACCGGCAAGAAGCTGTGGGAATATGATCCCAAGGTGCCGCGCGCCAAGCTGGTCGATGTGTGCTGCGATGCCGTCAACCGTGGCGTCGCAGTCTATAAGGGCCGTGTCTATGTCGGCACGCTCGATGGCCGTCTGGTCGCGCTCAACGCCGACACCGGCAAGGTGTTGTGGGACAAGCTGACCATTCCCGAAGGCTCGCACATGGCGATCACGGGCGCGCCGCGCATCGTGAAGGGCAAGGTGCTGATCGGCTCGGCGGGCGCGGAATATATCACACGCGGCTATCTGGCCGCTTATGACACGGAAACCGGCAAGGAAGCATGGCGTTTCTACACCGTCCCCGGTGATCCGTCCAAGCCGTTTGAAGGCAAGCACCTTGAAGCGGCGGCCAAAACCTGGGCACCCGACGCCTGGAAGAATGGCGGCGGCGGCACGGTGTGGGATTCGATCACTTATGATCCCAAGACCGATCTCGTCTATTTCGGCACCGCCAACGCCGAGCCGTGGAACCCGGCCGCGCGCGGCGGCAAGGCTGGAGACAGCCTCTACACGGCCTCCATCGTCGCCATCAAACCCGATACGGGCGAATATGTGTGGCACTTCCAGGAAACGCCGGAAGACCGCTGGGACTATGATTCCAACCAGCAGATCATCGCCGCCGACCTGCCCGTGAACGGCAAGGTCACGCGCGTTTTGATGCACGCGCCGAAAAATGGCTTCTTCTACGTTCTCGATGCAAAAACGGGCAAGTTCATCTCTGGCAAGCCCTTTGCCAAGACGATTACCTGGGCCAAGGGCCTCGACCCCGTCACCGGCAAGCCGGACATCAACCCCGAAGCCCGCTACGAGCTGACGGGCAAGCCCTATATCGGTATGCCCGGTGCCATTGGCGCGCACAGCTGGACGCCCATGTCGTTCAGCCCCAAGACGGGTCTGGTCTATATTCCCGCCAACGAAGCCTCGCAGCCCTATAATGCGGCGGCGAAGGGCTGGAAGCCCGGCACCACCGGCTTCCAGCTGGGCCTTGATACCGGCCAGATGGGGATGCCGGCAGACCCCGCGATCCGTGCAGCGGCAGCGGCTGCCACCACAGGCTCGCTGCTGGCGTGGGATCCGATTGCGGGCAAGCCGCGCTGGCGGGTTGAGCATCCGGGGCCGTCCAATGGCGGTATTCTCTCAACGGCGGGCAATCTTGTGTTTCAGGGCACCGCAGGTGGCGAGTTCCGCGCCTATACGGCGGACACCGGCAAACAGCTCTGGTCCTTCCCCACGCAAACGGGCGTTCTTGCAGCACCCATGACCTATTCGGTCAAGGGCGTGCAATATGTCGCCCTGCTCGTGGGTTGGGGTGGCGTGTTTGACGTCGCACCGGGCATCCTTGCGGGCAAGTCCGGCTCGGTGCGCAACATCAGCCGACTGCTCGTCTTCAAGGTGGGCGGCAAGGCGACGTTGCCTGTCGCCCCGCCCGAAGCCAAGCGCGTGCTTGATCCCCCGCCTTTCACCGGCAAGCCGGAACAGGTGGCAGCAGGCATGAGCCCCTATCAGAACAGCTGCTCGGTCTGCCATGGCGATGCGGGCATCGCAGGCGGCCTCAACCCCGATCTGCGGCACTCGGCGATCCTTGGCGATCCCAAGATGTGGCAGAAGGTTGTCCATGATGGTGCGCTGTCGCAAAACGGCATGGTCGCGTGGAAGACGCAATATACGCCTGAGCAGATTGAAAATATCCGCCAGTTCATCCTCAAGCGCGCCAATGAAGATAAGGCGCTTGAGGCAAAGGGCAAATAACAGCCCGTTACAGGCATTAAAAAAGGGGCGGGAAGCTTGGTGCTCCCCGCCCCCTTTCATTTCAGCCCCTCAGTTCTTCAGCCAGTCCGCGACCTGAGCTGCAACGTCGTTCGCCGCGCGGTTGAGCGCATCGCCTGCGCTTTCGGCATCAATCCGTCCCGCTGGAACACGCGCCTCGAAGCGGCGCGAACGAACCGGCCGCCCTTTCTCGCCTGAAATTGTGGCGTCATAAACGACCACGGCGCGCGCGCCCTTTTCTTCAATGTCGAAGCGCAGCAACTGGCCCGACAGCGTGGCGCCGGGGTCCATATTGAACTGGCGCGGATCAAGCACCACACGCCCGCTCTGCGCGCGCACCGTTTCGGCAAGCAGACGCTGGAACAACCGCGCGGGCGGCTCCACCCACACCGCGTCCTTCAAAAAGGCCATTGCCGTCTGCCCCTGCGCCACCGGCAGCCGCGTCGTCGCGATGGCCTGCGGTGCCAGCGGCACGTTGATCGTCAGCGCATCGCCGGGCTGGAGCTGGACGCCCGCATTGGCGGCCGGGCGCGCATCGGGTGTCAGCGTCAGGAAAAAGGGCGGTGCCTTGCCCGACAGGCCGAGCGAGCAGCCCGCCAGCAGCGCGGTTGCGCCGAGAAGAAGAACGCTGCGCTTCATTTGCCTTCCTTTCGGCCCTTATAATCGGGCAATGCCGGGCCGCCGATCAATGCGCCCGCGCCCTGCTGGTCAATCTTGTTCGCAACAGACCCCAGCGATTCAGACATGGCGCGCAAATCGCGCACCAGCTGGCCCATTTCAGGCAAGGTCTGGGTGGAGAAGGTGCGGATGCCGGGCTTGGCCTCTGCCAGCGCCTCGTCAAGCGCCGCCATGCTGCGCTCTGCTGATTGCACCGTCTTGCGCAAATCCTGCACCAGCGGGCGGCCCTGATCGTTGAGCAGCGCGTTGGTGGTGCCCGCCACTTCGCCCAGTTGCTTGGCCGCGATGCCCGCTTCCCTGATCGTCGTGCGCGCTTCAGCGATACTTGCCTCAAGATCCGGCCCACCGCGCGCGAGATGCCCCGTAAACTTGTCGACATTGGCAAGGATGCTGCCAATCGACTTCTGGTTCTGGTCAGACAGCAGCTCGGTCAACCGCTCGGTCAGCGTCGACAGCCGCTCGATGAGCTGCGGCGCATTGTTGAGCAGCGCGCCCAGACCCGCCGTCTTGGTGGGGATCGTCGGCACACCTGCCGGGCCCGGCTCGGTAATGGGCGGCGCGCCCTTGACCGCCCCGGTCAGCTGGATTTGCGACACGCCGGTAAAGCCCACGCCCTCAATGGAGGCGGTGGTGCCCATCAGCACCGGCAGATCATTATCGACCGCGATGCGCACGCGCACAAACTCAGGATTGGGCTTCCACAGCTCGATATGGCGGACCTGGCCCGATGGGACACCCGCAAAAGTGACGCTCGACCCCTTGGCAAGCCCATCTACGGACTGCCGGAAGAAGATGTCATATTGCTTCGTCTCGCCGCCCGAAAGACCGGCAATCCAGACGGCAAAGGCCATAAGCGCTGCAAGCAACACCAGCACCACACTGCCGACAAGGAGATGGTTTGAACGCGTTTCCATCAGCCTCTCATGCCCCCTTTGCCCCTTCACGATCAACCGCTGCCATCGCAGCGCGACCGCGCGGCCCGTTGAAATATTCCTGAATCCATGGATGGTCGGTTGCCAGCAATTCCGGGATTGTCCCTACAGCAATCACTTTCTGATCGGCCAGCACCGCCACACGATCACAAATCGCATAGAGCGTATCGAGATCGTGCGTGATGAGAAACACCGTCAGCCCAAGCGTTTTTGAGAGACTGAGCGTCAGCTCATCAAAGGCGGCCGCCGCAATCGGATCAAGCCCCGCCGTCGGCTCGTCCAGAAAAAGCAGCGCGGGATCAAGCGCCAGCGCACGCGCCAGCCCCGCGCGCTTCTTCATCCCGCCGGACAATTCAGACGGATATTTAGGCCCCGCATTGGGCGGCAACCCGGCCATCACGACCTTATAGGCAGCAATTTCATCAAGCAGCTTCTTGCCCAGTTGCGGGTAGAATTCCCGCAAGGGGACCTGCACATTTTCAGCCACGGTGAGCGTTGAGAACAACGCGCCGCCCTGAAACATGACACCCCAGCGCCGCCGCAAATCCAGCTGCGCGGCCTCATCCCCACGGGTCATCGATTCACCGAAGATGCTGATCTCGCCTTCTTCGGGGGGCTTCAAACCGATAATCGAGCGCATCAGCACCGATTTGCCCGTGCCCGACCCGCCAACGACGCCCAAAATCTCGCCGCTGCGCACATCAAGATCAACGCCATCATGGATCGTCTGGTCACCAAAGCGATTGCACACGCCGCGCACGCTGATTGCGATGGGGTTATTCAGATCCATCAGATCCACCCTATCTGCGAGAAGAACACGGCGAAAAAGGCATCGAGCACGATCACGAGGAAAATCGCCTGCACCACGGCGGCGGTGGTCTTGAGGCCCACTTCCTCGGCATTGCCGGAAACCTGCATCCCCTGAAAACAGCCGGTCATGGCGATGATCGCGCCAAATACGGGCGCTTTGAGCACGCCCACCCACAAATCGGTGAGTGGAATGACCTCCTGAAGCCGCTGGACAAAGGTGACGGGCGGTATTTCGAGCGAAATCCAGCAGAACAACCCGCCGCCGATGATCGAGACAATCGTGGCGTAAAAGCCAAGCAGCGGCATCATGATGATCGCCGCCAGCATCCGCGGGATAACCAGCGCTTCAATAGGCGATACGCCAATGGTGCGCATCGCATCAATTTCTTCGGTCAGCTTCATCGTGCCGATTTGCGCGGCGAAAGCAGAGCCGGAGCGACCCGCAACCATGATCGCGGTCATCAGCACGCCCAGTTCACGCGTTGTCAGCCGACCGATGAGGTTGACCGTCAGCACCTCGGCGCCAAATTGCTCAAGCTGCACCGCGCCCTGCTGCGCGATGACGATGCCGATCAGAAAACTCATCAGCCCGATAATGCCCAGCGCCTTCACGCCGACGAGTTCAAAGCGATGGACAATCGCATTCATCCGCAACCGCCCCGGATGACGCACAAGCGCCCAGGACGAGACAAGAATTGCACCGAAAAATGCAATCAGCCCCAGCATCGTCTTAAAGGCGACCATCGTCGCATCGCCAATTTCGGTGACAATGCGGACAACAGGGTTGGGAGGCTCCGGGCGGACGCGCACATCAGCTTCTGACCGGCGGACAAGCGACATGAGGCGCAGTGCATCTTCCCGCGCACCCTCAATCCGTGCGCCCGACCGCTCGGCAAATTGCTGGATCAGCCACGCCCCGACCGTGTCGATACGATCCACGCCCGAAAGATCGAGCACAAGGGGCTTTGCGGCCAGCGCATCAAGCCGCTGGGGAAAGTCTCCAAGGCCAGCCAGAGTCAGCCGCCCGTGCAGCCGCAGCACGCTGCCCTGCTCGCTTTCGCCTTCAGAAAAGTCAGCCATGCCTTCCATGGCCCCGTTAGTGGTGCATAACGACTGGATCGGCAAGCGCGATTGGCCCTAAAGCGAGCGGATGCAACCGCTTTCAATCTTCGACATGGACAAGACAATCACCCGCTCGGCGACCTTCGGACCGTTCCTTGGCTATGCTGTGCCACGCTACCGGGCATGGCGCGTGCTGCTGGCACCGCTTGTCGCCCTCACCAGCCTTGGTTTTGCCATCAAGCTTGTCAGCCGGGGGCGGCTCAAAGAAATCAACCTCGCACTCATGATGGGCCGCCGCATTGATGCGGCCGTCCTTGCCGATATTTCGCGCGGATTTGCGGGCTTCACGCTTGCCAGAAACAGCCTTGCGGGCGCGCTGGCACGGGTTGAAGCGGAGCGTGCTGAAGGACGCCGCGTCGTGCTCGCGACCGCGTCCTACGCCTTTTACGTGCGCGAGATCGCAAAGCTGCTGGGCGTGACGGACGTGATCGCCACACGCACAACCGATCTGGATGGCAGCGTCTCACCCCGCATCGCGGGCGAAAATTGTTATGGCCCCGCCAAGCTGCGCATGGTGGAAGACTGGATGGCAGAGGAGCGGATCACGCGTGCAGGCAGGCACATCCGCTTCTTTTCAGACCATGTATCCGACGCGCCCTGCATGGAATGGGCGGACGAAGCCTTTGCGACAAACGCCCATGCCCCGCTGCGTGCGCTGGCCGCAGAGCGAGGCTGGGCGATCATCGACTGGCGCTAGGCGCTGCTCAAACGGCGGCGAGCGCCTGCTCGAAATCGGCAATCAGGTCATCCGCATTTTCAACGCCAATCGAGATGCGCACCATATTATCGCCAATCTCCAGCGCCTTTTTGCGCTCAGGCGGAACGGACAAGTGCGTCATTGCCGCCGGGTGGCTGGCGAGCGTCTCGGTGCCGCCAAGGCTGACCGCGAGCTTCGCGATCCGCAGCGCATCGAGAAAGCGGAAGGCCTCGGCCTCGCCACCCTTCAAATAGAGCGAGAAAGTGGAGCCTGCGCCCGTGCAATGCCGGTCGTAAATGTCCTTCTGCCGCGCATCTGAGGGGAAGCCGAGATAAACGACACGCTCGACCTTGGGCTGCTCACGCAGCCACGCACAGATTCTGGCCGCATTTTCGCCCGCGCGCGTCATCCTGAGTTCAAGCGTCTCAAGGCTTCGCAGCAGCATCCACGCGCTGTTCGGGTCAAGGATCGTGCCAATCGTGTTGCGCATCAGCCGCACCCGATCCATCAGCGCACGCGTGCCAAGCGCCCCGCCCGCGACAAGGTCTGAATGGCCGCCCGCATATTTGGTGAGGCTATACACCACCACATCCGCGCCATGCTTTAAGGGGTGGTGCCAGAGCGGGCCGAGAAAGGTGTTGTCGATAACGATGGGCGGCCCATCCGCACCAGCACCGCACAGTGCATCGCGCACGCGTGCTACCGCCTGCACATCGACGAGAACATTGGTGGGGTTGGCCGGGCTTTCCAGATAGAAAAGCGCGATACGCCCCATCGCCCTGGCGCGTTCCACCGTTTCAGCGATCTCCGCCTCGGTTGCGCCTGCCGGAAAATCGACCCATTTGACGCCGAACTTGCCAAGGATGCGGCCAATGAAGGTTTCGGTCGCGGCATAGAGCGGGGCAGAATGAACGATGACATCACCGGGCTGAACAAAGGTCATCAGCACCGTCGCAATGGCGGACATTCCTGACGAGAAAGCAAGCGCGTCTTCCGCCCCGTCCCAAACGGCCAGCCGGTCTTCGAGGATTTCCTGATTGGGGCCGTTGAAGCGCGAATAGACAAGCCCTTCCGCCCCGCCGGGGCGCTGGCCCGTCACACCTTCAAAAAAGCGTTTTCCCGCCGCCGCATTCTCAAACACGAAGGTGGAGGTGAGGAAGATCGGCGGCTTGAGCGCGCCTTCGGAAAGTGCAGGATCATAGCCATGCCCCATCATGAGCGTTGCAGGCTTGAGCGGCCTGCCGCCAATTTCAAGGATGTCATTCTTGCGGCGGCGACGCTGCGCCGGGGTTGCGTCAGTCATGCAATAACCTTTCCCGAATCGGAAATATTGTTGCACGCTAGCCGATAAGCCCTCCGACGATCCACACGATCCCGACAATCAGCACAATGCCCAGCGCATCGAGCCAGAAGCCCGCGCGCAGCATTTTGGGCAGCGCGATATGGTCGGTTGCCCAGGCAATGGCGTTTGGCCCCGTGCCGGACGGCAGCATGAAGCCCCAGCTTGAGGCCATGGCGGCGCTTACCGCGAGCAGCGCAGGATCGGCATGGGTCGCAGCGATCAGCCCGCCGACAACGGGCATCACCCCGGAGGCCGTGGCGACGTTCGACGCAAATTCGGTGACGACAACGACAATCGCCACCAGCGCCAGCGCGACGATGATGGGGTGTACGCCCGCCAGCGGCTTCAGCGCCTCGCCCAGCCAGTCGTCCAGCCCCGACGCGCTGATCCCGGCGGCAAGCGCAAGCCCGCCACCAAACATCATGATGACGCCCCATGGCGCGCGATCCGCCTCTTTCCAGTTGAGGAGCGGACGGCCCGTGCCATCTGGAATGACGAACAGCAGCATCGCCCCCAAAATGGCAACCGTGCCGTCTTCCACCATGCCCTTGGGCAGATGCGCGGCGAACAGCGGCAGGAACACCCAACCCGCAACGACAATGGCGATGAGCGGCACGAGCCGAAGCTCGGCGATGGACCATCCCTGCGCTTCGCCGATGCTGGCATGGGCGGCCGCACCATCAAAGCGCGTCGCCGCCACGCTTTGCACGCGCATCAGTATGGCCCAGCACATGGGGATCGCGATGAGCACAAGCGGTATGCCGAAAGACAGCCACGTCACGAAATCAAGCCGGTAGCCGACGCTCTTTTCAATCAGCCCGGCCGCAATCGCATTGGTCGGTGAGCCGACGAGCGTGCCCAGGCCGCCAATGGTCGCCGCAAAGGCGATGCCCATCGGCAATGCACCCGCAAGCCCGCTGGTGTCACCCTCCGGCGTCCGGTTGGCGCGCAGCACCGCAATCGCAATCGGCATCATGATGAGCGTGGTCGCGGTGTTGGAGACGATCATCGAGATGATCGCCGTCGAGATCATGAAAGCCAGCAGCAACGAGCCCGCGCTTCGCCCGGCCCGTGACAGCACGGCAAGCGCCAGCCGCCGGTGCAGCCCCGTCCGCTCGATGGCCAGCGCGATGAAGGCGCCGCCGAGCACGAGGAACAATATGGGGGAGTAATAAGCGGCAGCGACATCATTGGCGGTCATCACCCCCATGAAGGGGAAGGCGACAAAGGGCAGCAGCGCCGTGACGGTGAGCGGCAGGGCTTCGGTCATCCACCAGATCGCCATCAGGATAACGAGCGCCGCCGTGCGCCACGCGAGCGGCGTCATGCTTGCAGGTGCGGCCATCAGGAGCATCGCCGCGAAGACCGCAAGCCCGCCCACAAACCCCCATTGTCGCGCGCCGGTCATGCCGGGAGGCCGATCAGCGAAATTTGTCGGCCATAGCCCGGCTCGCCACAATGCGTGGCACGGCGGAAGCTGTAGAAGCGCACGGCATCGGGATAGGTATCCAGCCCCAAAGTTTCGACCCGGCCAATGCCCGCAGCGGCAAGCCGACTGGCGACATAGCCTTCAAGATCAAATTGATAATGGCCTTCGCGCCCCGACCTGAAGAAGCGTTCATTGGCGGGATCATGCTCTTCAAAGCGACGCGCAAAGCCATCGTCCACCTCATAAGAGGCGCGCGCGATGCACGGGCCGACGGCAGCGGCGATCCGGCTGCGATCTGCCCCCAGTGCTTCCATCGCGGCAATGGTGTGATCGGTCACGCCGCCAATCGCGCCCTTCCACCCGGCATGGGCCGCGCCGACCACGCCGGCCTGCGCGTCCGCCAGCAGCACAGGCGCGCAATCCGCTGTCAAAATGCCCAGCAGCAGCCCCGGCGTTGCCGTGACAAGCGCATCAGCAGGCGGGCGCGCATCAATGGGGTAAGGCTGGGTAACGGCGACAACATCCCCCGAATGGACTTGATGGACCGTTGCAAGCGGCGCACCGGGCAACACCGCTGCGCCTGCGCGCCGCCGGTTTTCCATCACCGCCGCGCGATCATCATCCGACCCGACACCGACATTCAATCCGGCATGAATACCGGTCGATACCCCGCCCCGGCGCCCCAGAAACCCGTGTGGCAGCCCTGCAAGCGCGGTCGCGGTGAAAATGTCGATGCTGTCCATAGTGATTGCCTAGCCCATTGCAGCCGGGGTCGGCCAGCCCTTGGCCGTGAGCGCCATTGCGCGGAACAGCGCGCCCATTTCTTGCGGATGCGTGAGGCGGCGATGCGCTTCGGCAAGCGCGCTCCCGCGTTCAGGATGCAAGCGCGCCAAGGCGGCAGCACGTTCGGCAATGCCAAGAAGCCCCAGAAAATCGCCCTGCGCCACCGGGCCATGCACCCTTGCGCCCGACATCTCGGCCATGCCGCCAAGCGTGGCAAAGTCGATATGCGCCGTCAGATCATGCTCGCCCGGCGCCTCAAAGGGGTTGGCAAAGCCATGCTGCTTGACCGCCTGCAACGTCTCGCCCAGCGCAGGGCCCTCATAGCCATAATCGACGATCAGCGCCGCGCCGCCCTGCGCGTCCAGCCGCCGGGCAAGCGCGCGCACAATGGCAACCGAGGCGGGCGAACTTTCGATGATGCTCCCCGGTGCCGCGTCACGCAATGCTTCGGGCACGATCTCGTCGGGCACGGCTTTGCCGGGAATGGGCAGGAACATCGTATCCTGACAGGCAACCAGCCGCTCGTGCCAGCTCTCCGCCCGCCGGACGAGCTGATAGACAGGCAGCGCATCGAAAAATTCGTTGGCGACGATAAGCAACGGCGCATCATCAGGCAGCGTCGTCACATCATCATGCCATTGGGCATCGGGCACGGCTTTTGCCTGCGCCGTGCGCAAGGCCTGGCTCGTCTCGACGAAATGAACGGGCGGCTTAAGCCCCGCCTTTGCCATCGCCCTGAGCGCATCGGCCGCCAGCGAGCCGCGCCCCGGCCCCAGCTCGACATAATGGGCGGCAGGCCGCCCCGCCCGATCCCACAGATCGGCGAGCCACAGCCCGATCAGTTCGCCGAACATCTGGCTGATTTCGGGCGCGGTGATGAAATCGCCCGCCGCTCCCAGCGGATCGCGCGTGCCATAATAATGGCTGTTTGCCGCCGCCATGAACTGGGCGACGGGAACAGGCCCGCCAAGCGTAATTGCGCGCGCCAGCCTTTCGGGCAGAAGCGGCTCAGGCGACGCTGGATTGTCCGGCAACGCTCTCGATCCTCTGGCGACGGCCATTGGCGGTCGCAATCATATACAGGCCGATAACGACCAGCGGAAGGCACAGGGTCTGGCCCATCGTCATGCCGAACAGGCCATAAACCCCGGCATCGGGTTCACGCACCGTTTCCACGATGAAGCGGAATACGCCCATCCACAGCAGGAAATGGCCGACGAGACAGCCCGGCTTGTAGCGCGCATCGGTCTTCCAGAAGAGGAAGGACATGATGAGGCCAAGCGCGATGCCTTCGAGGCCCGCTTCATACAGCTGGCTCGGATGGCGCACCACTTCCCCTCCGCCGGGGAAGATCATCCCCCAGGACACATCGGTTTCGCGGCCCCAAAGCTCCCCATTCACGAAATTGGCAAGGCGACCAAGGAAGTGCCCGATGGGATAGACGACCACGACATAATCATTGATCCTGAGCCAGTTGAGCTTGTTGGCGCGGGCAAACCACAGGATACCGAGCAGCACGCCGATCACCCCGCCATGGAACGACATCCCCCCTTCCCACAGCTTGAGCATACTCGCGGGCTGCTGGATCATCTCTGGCTTGTAGAAGAGGATATAGCCCAGACGCCCGCCAAGGATGATGCCAAGCGTGGCGTAAAACACATAATCGTCCACATGGCGCTTAGCCATCGGCGAGCCGGGCTGGGCGCAGAGTTTGCCCAGATACCACCAGCCGACCAAAATGCCGGTGATATAGGCCAGACTATACCAACGGATCTTGAAGAAACCGAGGTCGATCGCCACCGGATCGAGCCCCAGGCTTTCCCAACGCACGGCAGACGTAACGTCAACAAGGCTCGCAAGGATCAAGGCTTTTCCCCTTAGAATTTCGGCCTACATAAAGCCGCACAAGAATAAGACAAAGGGAGAGATTCGCGTGCCCTCTGAATTGGACCTTCGCCTCGCAAAAGCGACCGAGTTGATGACCGGCCCCGGTGCCCCGATGGCGCTGACGACGCACCATGCGCATGGCGTTGACATACCGATGATCGCAACGGCGCCGCCCGCCCTTCCGCAATATTTCGCCCATTTCTGCGCACAGCATGGCGACACACCTTTCATTGTCGATGGCAAACAGCGCCTGAGTTTTGCGCAGGCCTATGCAGCGGCAACCCAGGTGGCGAAGGCGCTCATCAAGACACACAAAGTCTCGCGCGGGGACCGTGTTGGCATTGCGATGCGCAACGCACCCACATGGGTCGTGCTCTATATGGCGATTCTGATGGCCGGTGGCTGCGCGACGCTGCTCAATGGCTGGTGGCAGGGCGGTGAACTGGCCGACGGCATCGAAGATGTCGGCGCGACGCTCGTCTTTGCCGATGCCCAGCGCGCCGCGCGGCTTGCAGAAGTCGGCTATTCGGGCGGTGCCCGCATCGTCGGCCTCGACATTGCAGCCGAGCTGGACAAGGCGCTTGAACCGGTTCTGGGCGACGCTGATCTGTCAGACGTGACGCTCCCGGAGATGACGGGAGATGATCTGGCGACGATCCTCTTCACGTCCGGCTCGACGGGCCAGTCCAAGGGCGCCTTCTGCAACCACCGCGCGGTGGTGCAGGGCACCTTCAACTATATCGCGCAGGCGCTCGTCATGCTCCAGCTCGCGACCGAGGACGGCACAGTGTCGCTCGACCGTCCCCAGCACGCAACGCTGCTCACCGTGCCGCTCTTCCACGTGACGGGCGAAGTGCCGGTGATGCTGGTGAGCTTTGCCATTGGCCGCAAGATCGTGATGATGCCCAAGTGGAATGTCGTGACCGCGATGGAGTTGATCCAGAAGGAAAAGATCACCAACTTCACCGGTGTTCCGCTGATGAGCTTCGAGCTGATGACGCACCCCGACCGGCACAAATATGATCTTTCATCGCTACAGGGCCTCGCTGGCGGCGGCGCACCGCGCCCGGTGGACCATGTGAAGCGCATCGCCGATGAATTCCCGACGGCCCCGCCCGCCATCGGCTATGGTCTGACCGAAACCAACGGTGTGGGTGCGGGCAATTTCTCGACCAACTATCTCGCCAAGCCCAATTCCACCGGCCTCGCCTCCAAGCCACTTGTCGACATGGCGATCCTCGACGATGCCGGAAAGCCCATGCCGCAAGGCGAGCGCGGCGAAGTTTCGATCCGTTCGGTCGCGCTCTTTTCCGGCTATTGGAACCGCCCCGACGCGACCGCCGCCTGCATGACAAGTGACGGCTATTTCCGCACGGGCGACATCGGCTATCTCGATGAGGACGGCTATCTCTTCATCGTCGATCGCAAGAAAGACATCATCATCCGTGGCGGCGAGAATATCAGCTGCCAGGAAGTCGAAGCGGCAATCTACGAACATCCCGCCATTGCCGAAGCGTGCGTATTCGGACTGCCCGATGAGCGGATGGGCGAATTGCCCGGAGCAGTCGTTTATTGCCACCCCGGCCAGAGCGTCGATGAAGCAGGGCTTGCCGAGTTTCTGAAAGGCCGCATCGCGGCGTTCAAGGTTCCCGAAAAAATCTGGTTCGAGGCGGAAAATCTGCCGCGCCTTGGCACCGAAAAGATCGACAAGGTGTCGTTGCGCGCCAAATATCGCAAACTCTGGGAGCAAGCGGTGGCAGCATAAGCGCCATCGCTGCAAATTGATGGCTGGCAGGCAGGCTTGGCATTGCCTATCAGCAGAACCGATGACGATCCTTGAGCTTGGGGAAAGGCCGCGGCGCATTTCGCGGCGGGGGCTGCTGATTGGCGGGGGCGCAGGCCTTGGCCTGCTCGTCGCGTGGACTGTCTGGCCGCGCCGCTATGCGCCCAACCTTGCGGTGGCTGAAGGCGAGCACGTCTTTAACGGCTATCTCAAGATCGCATCGGGCGGGCAGGTCACAGTCGTCGTGCCGGAGGTGGAAACCGGGCAGGGCAGTTACACTGTGTTTGCGCAGATCGTGGCTGATGAACTTGGCGCGGACTGGCGCACCATTGGTATTGAGCCTGCACCGCTCAGCCCATTTTATGCCGATGCCGCCGCAACCGCAGACTGGCCCATGGACATCGGCGATCAACTTGCAGAGGCGATCTCCACGCCGCCCCCTCAAGTCACAAGCGAAGCCTTTGCGCCGGGCAGCTTTGAGCAACGCGCCCGTGAGGCGGGGGCCGCCGCCCGCGCGCTTTTGTGCCGCGCCGCTGGCAAACGCTGGGGGGCTGACTGGCGGGCTTGCGACACCGCAGGCAGCTTTGTCGTTCTTGGTAATGAGCGGCTGCGCTTTGGCGAGCTCGCCGAAGATGCCGCGCGCTATGACGTGCCCGATAAGGTGCCCTTGCGCACCAATCAGGATAACCGGCTGATTTACCAGTCACTGCCGCGCCTCGATGCCCCGGCAAAGGTTGATGGGTCCGCCAATTTTGCAGGCGACATCCGCCTGCCGGGGATGGTCTATGCCGCGCTGCGCGCCGGACCATTGGGCGATACCCGCTTTGACTCCATTGACAGCAAGGCCATTGAAGCGCGGCCAGATGTAGAGCGCGTCATCACGCGCGATCGCTGGGTCGCCGTTGTGGCGCGCAGCTGGTGGGCAGCGGAGGCGGCGCTCAACGCCGTTCGCCCGCGCTTCAAGACCGTCGGCAAGACACCCGACAGCAAGGCGATGAACAGCGCACTTGAGCAAGCTTTCACGCAGACCGGCGTCGAAATGGCCGCCATCGGTGATGTTGATGCGCTTTTCGCCAACGCCCGGCTCCATCGTGCCGACTATTCGGTCGGCCTTGCCCCGCACGTCTCGCTTGAACCGATGACGGCAACCGCCATGGAACGTGAAGGGCGGCTTGAACTCTGGCTCCCCACTCAAGCCCCTGGCCTGGCCCGCAGGGCGGCAGCCGATGCCATCGGCTTTTCACCCGATGACGTAATCGTCCATCCGGTCATGGTCGGCGGCTCCTTTGGCCGCGCTTATGAAACCGAGGCCGCCGCGCAGGCCGCCATCCTTGCGATTGAGATGCAAGTGCCCGTCCAGCTCATCTGGTCGCGCGCTGAAGATATGATGCAGGACAGATTTGGCCCGCCCGCAAAGGCCCGGATGTTCGCGCGGATGGGACCGGCCGGACAGATTGAGGCATGGCGCGCGCGCGTCTCCACACCCGATGCACTGGCTGAACTGAAAGCGCGCATCGCCGATGGTGAGACAGCGTTTGAGGCGCAGAAGACCGCCGCCAAGGCGAGCAGCCATGCTGCCGTATCCGGCGCTGTGCCGCCATATGCGCTCAGCAATGTCAGCGTCATGCACCATCCCGTCGATATTGGCGTTCCGGTCGGCAAGTTGCGCGGCGGAGCAGACCGGGCGACGGTTTTCGCCCGTGAAAGCTTTATCGACGAGCTTTCAAAGGAAAGTGGTGTCGAGGCTTTTTCCTTCCGCATGGCGATGATGGGCGGCAATCCGCGCCTTGCCACCTGCCTCTCGAAGGTCGCGGTGCTGGGCGGGTGGGAAGGCGGCGGCGCGGGCACGCAGCAGGGCCTTGCCTGCCATGCGATGCAGAACAGCTACATCGCCGTGCTGGCCGAGGCCTATATCTCTGAAGACCAGCGTATCGTCGTGCCGCGCCTTTATGCGGTGGCAGATGTCGGGCGCATCCTCCACCCGGACATTGCCCTTCAGCAGGTGCAAGGCGGGCTTTTGTTCGGGCTGGCCGCAGCACTTGGCAATGCGGTGGACGTGAACGAGGGCATCGCCCATCCGCTGCGCATAGGCGATCTGGCGCTGCCGACGCTCGCCGACTGCCCCGATATTCGTATCGAAATCATCCCCAGTCGCGAGCCTTCGGGCGGCTGGGGAGAGATTGGCGTTCCCGCCGTCGCGCCTGCTGTCGCCAATGCCCTTTGGGCAGGGAGCGGACGGCGCTTCCGGTCGCTACCGCTACTCCCCAGAAACAGATGATGCACAAACCAGACAATCACCCCGCCACACCCGCGCCGCGCATTGGCGTGCTGCTCATCAACCTCGGCACGCCCGACGCGCCAGAGCCGGGCGCGGTGCGCCGCTATTTGAAGCAGTTCCTTTCCGACCGCCGCGTCGTCGAAATACCCCGATTTATCTGGCAACCCATATTGCGCCTCTTCGTGCTGACGACGCGCCCGGCCAAGTCCGCGCACGCCTATGCCCAAATCTGGACACCCGAAGGATCGCCGCTCGCCATCGTCACGCGCAATCAGTCAGAAGCGATGCAGCGCCACTTTGGCGCGCGCGCGATGGTCGATTGGGCAATGCGCTATGGCACTCCATCCATCGGCGACAAGCTTGAGGCGATGAAGGCGGCGGGCTGCGAGCGCATCCTGCTGGCGCCGCTCTACCCCCAATATAGCGCAGCGACGACCGCAACGGTGTTTGACGATGCTGCGCGCGCCATGAGCAAGATGCGCTGGCAACCGGCCATCCGCACCCTGCCGGCCTATCATGACGATCCGGCTTATATCGCCGCGCTCAAAACCTCGATCGAGAATGAACTGGCGCAACTTTCCTTCACGCCCGACACGCTTCTCGCCAGCTTCCATTCCATGCCGGAACGCACCTTGCATCTGGGCGACCCCTATCATTGCCAGTGCCAAAAGACCGCCCGGCTGCTGGCCCAGGCCCTGGGCCGCGAGGTGCGCGTCTCCTTCCAGTCCAAGCTTGGCCGCGCCAAATGGCTTGAACCTGCGACCGAAGCGACGCTCGCCGGGCTGCCGGAGCAAGGCATGAAGAAAATTGCTGTCGTCGCGCCTGGTTTTTCGGCGGACAATCTTGAAACGCTCGAAGAAGTGGCGCTGCGCGGCCGCGACACCTTCCTCGAAGCGGGCGGAAGCGATTTTGCCTATCTGCCTTGTCTCAATGCGAGTGAAACGGGCACGCAAATGCTGGCCGCCTTACTTTCACGTGAACTTGAAGGCTGGCTGCCCACGCAATAGCCATAGTCTCGAATCGGGTCTTTTTTGAAAGAAGGGATGCGTGATGGGACGAGTTGCGATTGTAACGGGTGGAACGCGCGGCATTGGCGAGGCCATCAGCCGCCGCCTCAGCGACATGGGCATGACGGTCGTCGCCAACTATGCGGGCAATGAGGAAAAGGCGAAGGCCTTTGAAGACAAGACCGGCATCCGCACCTACAAATGGGATGTGGGCGATTTCAACGCCTGCCAGCAGGGCTGCGCACAGGTTGCCGCCGAAGTCGGCCCGGTCGATGTGCTCGTCAACAATGCAGGCATCACGCGCGATGGCACGCTTCTGCGCATGACCTATGAAATGTGGGACGAGGTGATGCGCATCAATCTGGGCGGCTGCTTCAACATGGCCAAGGCCGTATTCCCCGGTATGCGCGAGCGCGGCTGGGGCCGCATCGTCAATATCGGCTCGATCAACGGGCAGGGCGGCCAATATGGTCAGGTCAATTATGCCGCCGCCAAATCGGGTATCCATGGCTTCACCAAGGCGCTGGCGCAGGAAGGCGCGAAATTTGGCGTCACGGTCAACGCGCTCGCGCCGGGCTATATCGATACCGACATGGTGGCCGCCGTGCCCGATGACGTGCTGGCCAAGATCGTCGCCAAAATCCCGGTTGGTCGCCTTGGTCAGGCCGATGAGATTGCGCGTGGGGTCGCGTTTCTATGCGGCGAGGATGCGGGCTTCGTGACGGGATCGACGCTGTCGATCAACGGCGGCCAGCATATGTATTGACGGAGAAAGGCGGGATGAAGCGGAACGCGAAGCCCGCCGGAGCGCGTGGCGCATCATCCGGCAGAGCCGGCAGCGCACACGCGCTGACTGATGGCGGCGGCTTTGCCGTCGCCCTGCGATGGGCCACGTGATGCAAGGCCCCGTCAAACGCTCTGTGACCATTGCCGGTCACGAAACGTCGATCAGCCTTGAGCCGATCTTCTGGGATGCGCTGCGCCGGACCGCGGGCGACGAAGCTATTCCCGTCAATGCCCTCGTCGCCCGGATTGATGCCGAGCGGATCGCCGCTGACGACCCGCCCAACCTCGCCAGCGCGATCCGCGTCTGGCTTTATGCGCGGTTGAGCAACACGCGCGCCTGACCCGCAATCTGCGCGAGCATTGCAGTTGACGGCAGCGCCGTCATCCGTGCCCGGTCAATCATCGCACGGAAGGCCGCAACGCGCGGGGCGTTCGCGGCTTCCCATTTCTCCACCGCATCAATGGGCTTCTTGCCGCCATGCCGGGCAAGAAAATCAAGCCGCATCGCCTGAAAGTCACGCGCAAGGCCCGCTGCCAGCAGCCGCTCCCACGGGTCACGCGGGGCAAGCTGCATCGCCGTTCCCTGCGCCCAATCCAGCCCAAGCGCCTCGCCAAGCGCGGTGAACGCCCGCGTCGTGACAAGCACATCGACGCCAGCCCGCGCGCTGAGTGCGGCCACGCCAATCGCGCCATCGAGTTCGGCCAACTGCACCAGCCGATCGGTGATCTTGCGTGGCGCGCCCGCGTTCAGCAGCCGCTCTTCAAAAGCGCGTGTCTGCCGACGCGTTTCGGCGGGCAGAATCGTGTCGAGCGATTTGGCGAGCATCTCAACCGCCGGGCGATAGGCGGCAATCGCCTTGTCGTTGCTGCGCTCTTCCACCGAGTTGCGCAAAATGTCCGCCATGTGCGCACGCATCTCGACCGCCACCTGCTCAAACAGCAGGATGCGCGTGGCTTCCGCCATGTCGCCCGTCTCGATGGCTTTCCACAGCATCGGCACGTCATAGACCTGCTCGACAATCACAAAGGCCTCGGCGACATCGGCAAGCGTGCAGCCCTCCTCTTCCGCCAGCTCGAACGGATGGATCAGCCCCAGCCGGTTGACGATGCGATTGGCAATCTTGGTCGCAACGATTTCACCGCGCAGGCGGTGGCTTTCAATGGCCCTGGCGTGCTCCTGCTGCATTTCAGGCGGGAAGGCAGCCAGAAGGTCAGGCAGTGCCGCTTTGTCCGCACCCAGCGTAGAATGTTCAATGGCATCCTGAAGCGCAAGCTTGGCAGTTGCCATCACCACCGCGAGTTCCGGTCGCATCAGCCCCTTGCCGTCGAGCGCACGGCGCGTCAGCTCATCATTGGCGGCAATCCCTTCCACCGCCCGGTCGAGCTTGCCCGTTGCCTCAAAGCCTTCAATCAGCCGGATGTGCGAAGGCAGCGCATCTACCCCGCCCCGCTCGGCAATCGAGAGCGCCAGCGTCTGAAGGCGATTATCCTCCAGCACGAGGTGGGCAACGTCATCGGTCATGCGTGCGAGCAGATCGTTGCGCGCGGGCATTTTGAGCTTGCCCGCCGCGACCTGCGCATTGAGCGCGATCTTGATGTTGACTTCATTGTCCGAACAATCGACGCCCGCCGAATTGTCGATGAAGTCGGTGTTGATCCGTCCGCCCTTCAATGCAAAAACGATGCGCGCAGCCTGCGTGACACCCAGGTTCGCGCCCTCGCCGATCACGCGCGCGCGCATATCTTCCGCGTTGACACGATGCGCATCATTGGCGCGGTCGCCCACTTCGGAATTGCTCTCGGCGCGCGCCTTCACATAGGTTCCAATGCCGCCAAACCAGACGAGATCAGCCTGCGACTTGAGGATTGCCGAGATGATGGCGGAAGGCTCCATCTCGTTATCTTCCACGCCGAGCAGCTTCTTGATCTGTGCGGACAGCTTGATCGTCTTGGCAGAGCGCGGGAAGACGCCGCCACCCTTTGAGATGAGCTTGGCATCATAATCCGCCCAGCTTGAGCGCGGCAGCCTGAACATACGCGCGCGTTCCTTCCAGCTTGCCGCTGCATCGGGATCTGGATCGAAGAAGATGTGACGATGGTCGAACGCCGCGACGAGCTTGATCGCCTTGGACAGCAGCATCCCGTTGCCGAACACGTCGCCCGACATATCACCACAGCCGACAACGCGGACGGGTTCTTTCTGCACGTCAATGCCCAGTTCAGCAAAATGGCGAACGACCGACACCCAACCGCCACGCGCGGTAATGCCCATCGCCTTATGGTCATAGCCCACCGAGCCGCCGCTGGCGAAGGCATCGCCCAGCCAAAAGCCACGCTCCAGCGCGATGGCGTTGGCCACGTCCGAGAAGGTTGCCGTGCCCTTGTCTGCCGCGACGACGAAATAGGGGTCATCGCCATCATGGATGACGACATCCGCGGGGTGAACGACCTCGCCCTTCACCAGATTGTCGGTGATCGACAAGAGCGTGCGAATGAAGATGCGGTAGCTTTCGGTCCCTTCGGCAAGCCAGGCATCGCGGTTGGCGGGATCGGGCAGCAGCTTAGGGTAGAAGCCGCCCTTGGCGCCCGTCGGCACGATGACCGCGTTCTTCACGCGCTGCGCCTTCATGAGGCCCAGAATTTCAGTGCGGAAATCGTCACGCCGGTCAGACCAGCGCAAGCCCCCACGCGCCACCGGGCCTGCACGCAGGTGAATACCCTCCACGCGCGGCGAATAGACGAACACCTCGCGCCACGGGCGGGGGTCAGGAAGCCCCGGCACCTTCGCGCTATCCAGCTTGAAGGCAATCGCCTCGGCCGCTGCCGCGGAGAACATATTGGTGCGCAGCGTGGCACGGATGACGGCGCGGTAAAGCCGCAATATGCGATCATCATCAATCGCCGTCACGCCTGCGAGCGCACGATCAATCGCGCTATCAATGCCATGCGCCACCTTGTCCCCATTGGCGCGGCGCGCAGGATCGTGCAGCGCGTCGAACAGCCCGACAAGCTCGCGCGCAACGGGGGCCGCGCGTCGCAGCACATCTGCCACCGTGAGCAGGCTGTAAGGCATCCCCGTTTGTCGCAGATAGCGGAACAGCGCGCGGAACAGCACGACCGAGCGACGGTCGAGCCCGGCCGATACCATCAATTGGTTGAAGCGGTCATTTTCAGCCGCACCTTCGAGCACGGCCGAAATTGCATCTTCCAGCAGACCGGCGTTGCGAATGAGCCCGCTTGCGTCCTGACCTTCGGCGAGCGCCAAAATGAAGCGGTGGATATGCCCCAGTTCACCGCCAGCGCCCAAGAGCGTCGGTAGTTCCTCGATCACGCGGAAGCCGAAATTCTCAAGCGCGGGCACCGCATCAGACAGGGCAACAGCGCCAAGGCTGTATATTTTGAGGCGCAGCAGGCTCGGCGCATCATCCGCGTTGCGATAGACCCGCGCGCCGCGCTGGCCAAGGTCGGCAAGGGCCGCAATCCGGCTGATGTCGTGCGCGGCTTCCCCTGCCCCCGCGCCGTCCCGATAGGCCTGCGGAAAGGCATCGGCATAACGCAGCGCGAGCCGCGTCGCATTGCCATCGTCGCGCTCGGCCAGCGCCTCTTCCACGGCAGGCCGCCAGCCGCGCACCATCGCTTCCAGATCACGGTTGAGCGCCGCCACATCTGGCAGGCCCCCGCCATCGCGAATGTCGATCGTCAGGCGGATCAGGATGATGCCGCTGTCATCAAGGTCCATCGCCCAGCTCAGGAGCGGCGCATCGCTTGCCTTGCAGATCATGTCGGTAATCGCGTGGCGGCGCGCGGTCGACCATTCGTCGCGCGGCAGCCAGACAAAGGCGTGAAGGTGGCGCGCCAGCGGACTGCGCGTAACCGCAATGCTCGGTCGCGGACGATCCGCCAGCGACATCGCGGTCAGCGCGACAGCTTCCAGCGACTCATCATCCATGGCGATCAGCAGATCACGCTGAAGTGCTGTCACGGCGTGCGTCAGCGCCTTGCCGGCATGGCCTGCGGGGTCAAAGCCGAGCTTGGCCTGCAACCGACCCAGCCGCGCTTTCAGCACCGGAATTTCAGCGGGCGGCTCGTTCATGGCAGCACTCGTCCACAAACCGGCGTGGATCGACAGCGCATCCCCACACGGCATCACCACCAGCTCCACCGGCACACGACGATGGATCATCGAAATCATGTTCGATTTGAGCAGCAGCGGTGCCTCTCCACCCTTGGCAAACCAGTCAAACGCACGCTTGCGCGCCGCCGGTGACAAAAGCTGCGCACCCAGATCGCGCGCGATGCCAAGCGGCGCGGCAATCGCTCCATCACGCCCAAAACGCGCATGGCCCAGCAATGTCAGCTTGTTGTCGCCAAACCAGCGCAGCAGATCGCCACCATCGCTCACACCAAGTGCTGAGGCATCTTCTGCCAGCACCGCCTGCATGGCAGGCCAGTCGGCAACGGCCGCGCGCACCTGCGTCAACAGCGCAAGGATCGCCTCTTCAATCTGGCGACGCACCCGTGCATCGGCGCGCTCGACTTCCATGTAGATAATCGACTCATTCCGGCCCGATCCACGCGCGCCAATCGCCTCAAGCTCGCCCTCCGCCGAACGGGTTATGCCCGCAACAGGGTGGAGCACACGCGCAACCGCAAGGCCGTGCGCGCCGACTTCTGCCGCAACCGAGTCGACCAGAAACGGCATATCGTCATTGACGATGCCGATCCGCATCCGGCGGTGCGCGCCTTCGGTCGGGATGCTTTCGATGGCGATGCTGGGTGTGCCGGGCTGGCGCCACGCCAGCACAGCGAGAAGAAACTCGCTCGCGGCCCGGCGCTCCTTGCCGACAAAATCGACCAGCTCGCCCGGCAGCGCGCCTTCGACCAGCAGTTTTTCAAGTTTTGGGATGAAGGTTGATTGGTGAGTATCGGCGGTGTTCGCCATGTCGTTTTTCTCGCATATCCTGTAAAGCGCCGCTTCGGCGCGTCATGCGAGCAGATATGCGCCTGCCCACAGGGCTTCTCAACCCCATAGGCAGCGAATTAGGCTTTGCTGTAGCGTTAATGCCGCACTTGGTTGGCAATGGCGGCGATCAGAGCGTGCGCATCGCCCGATCGACCAGCGCCTCATCCCCAGCCTTGCCGATAACAGCGACATGGCCATCATCCACGCGACGCGCGATGAGCACGACAAATTCTGAGTCAGCCTCGATCTGGACGATGCCGAGCGCGGGCATGGTGCGTGCCTTTTCTACATTTACAGGCGCGGCGAGCTTGACCTTGCGTTCAGGACGACGCGATGCACGTTCAGCAGAAACAATGCCCTTGAGAGCACCGGGAAAGGCTTCGAGCCACGCCGTAAACGCGCCAACCCCCAGCGCCTGCTTGCGGGCATAGCTCAACGCGGCACCAAATTCTGCAAGGCGGGTCTTGTCGTAATCGACGCCGAAGACGAGCTTGACGATGGGCGTCATCGGCGCGCGTTCCTGCGCCTTTATGCCGCTATCGGCCAGAAGTTCGGCATATTCGTCCGGGCGCGCATCGGCGACGAGCGCGAAATCATAAGCAAGGCCAAGCGCACGATACAGCTTGGCGCGGCTGCGGCCTTCGGCCTGTTTGGCAATATCTGCCCCGGTGCGTGCGGCATGGAGCAGATCGCCCAGACCTTCGCTGCCATCGGCGACAAACTCGAAATCCTCGTCTTCCTCGTCGTCCGCTTCAGCCGACAGCGGCGCAAGCGGCGGCGGCGGAGACATTCCCTGCTCAAGTGCTGCACTGGGGCCATCCGCCCATGCAGGAACGGTCGGAACGATCTGAACCGGCGGCTGCATCACTTGTTCAATGGCGTCAGTCAGTTCCAGCGTCAGCGCCTCATCGGCGACTTCCTTCCAGTTGATGACGCCATAGATGAAATCAATGGTGTCATCGTCGGACGAAAACGGCATCAGGATGCCGCGATAAAGCGTGTTGTTGCCCCGATGGTTGACGAATTCTGCCTCGAAGCCAATCGGTGCCTTGTTGGCGATGATCTGGAGATAATGATCCGTCAGGCGCGAGATGAGCGAGCGCGACGGGACATCGGCGACCGAACGAACATCCTCATCCAGATTACATTCGGCGCGCAGCTTGCCGCCAAGATAAGCGATCGACGGGTTTTCGCTGCCGGTTGAGAAATCGATAAGCACCGAGTGCGGGCCGAAATCGACAAGCGAGTCTGGATCGAGATCTTCAATCGACGGGTAGGTGCGGCCCTGCAGAAGCGAAGCCCAGTAATTATAGGCGCGCACGTGCATCCGGCGTTCGTCGGTGCCAATCGCAGGCGGAGCTTCCACTGCGGAATCCGCAGTGTAATAGTCAGGTTCCTGTTCCTGTCCGAAAGCGCCGTAGCGGTCCATGTCCGTTGCCCCTCAAAAATCAGTCATCGCCCTTGTGAATGAATTTGGTTGATACGAAGTTAATTTCTGCCGATCCGGCATCAACATCAGCAGTTTGGCGGTCGCGATGCGATAATGCCCCGCCCGAATCGGTAACGTTCGAAGCGATAGCAATAAGTTTTCTACGCACAACGGCCTCGACGTAACGTCACCTGAAAATGGCGGACCTCTCAAGCCAAAAGGCGATTGACAGCAGGCCGCGACTTCCTTTTCTGGACGACAAACTTCACGGAGAGATGCAGCAATGAATTTCCAGTTTTCAGAAGAAGCTGAGGCGCTGCGCGATCAGGCGCGACGTTTTCTTGAGGACAAGTCCGGGCGCGAAAAGGCGCGTGCAGTCATGGAGTCGGGCGTCAGCCACGACGCAGCTCTCTGGGCAGAAATCGTAGCGCTCGGCTGGACCGCGCTACGAATTCCCGAAGAGCATGGCGGGCTGGGGCTCTCGGTGCTGGAGCTGTGCGTGCTCGCTGAGGAGATTGGCCGAGTCGTCTCGCCGGTGCCCTTCACATCCTCGGTGCTGCTTGCGACCGAAGCCTTGATTGCCACGGGCACGGATGCCCAAAAGGCCAAGTGGCTGCCCAAGCTGGCAGACGGTTCGGCTATCGGCACGGTGGCGCTTGCTGAAGGCACGGGCACGCCCGGCGCCAAGTCGGCCATCTCGGTTGCTGGCGGCAAGGCCAATGGCACCAAGGTGCCGGTGCAGGACGCTGCCTCGGCCGACTTCATCATCTTTTCTGGCGCAGATGGCCTTTACCTCGTTGAAACGGGTGCGGCAGGCGTCTCGGTTGATGCGGTTGAAACGATTGACCTTGTGCGCCGCTCATCGCGCGTCAGCCTGAAGGATGCGCCGGTCGAAGCGCTTGAAGGCGGTCGCGCCGCGCTTGAGAAGTTCCTTCAGTCATCCGCTGTTCTTCTTGCTTTTGAAGGGCTGGGCGGGGCCGATGCCGCGATGGACATGGCGCTTGCCTATGCGCGCGAACGCGTGGCCTTTGGCCGCAAGATCGCGGGCTATCAGGCCGTCAAGCACCGTCTGGCGGATATGTACATCAAGAACCAGCTCGCCCGCAGCCATGCCTATTATGGGGCATGGGCGGTGCTCACTGACGCGCCCGAACTGGTGCAGGCAGCAGCCGGTGCGCGCCTCGCTGCAATGGACGCCTTCCAGTTTGCCGCGGAAGAAAATGTCCAGCTGCATGGTGGCATCGGCTTTACGTGGGAAAGCGACTGCCAGTTCTATTATCGCCGCGCGCGCCTGCTGACGCTGGCGCTTGGCGCCAAGGCACATTGGTCCGACGTGTTGGTGCGCTCGCTTGAGCAGCGCAATACGATGATGGCCGCATAAGGGAGACGAAAAGATGGATTTCGAAGACACCCCCGAAGAAGCCGCCTATCGCGCTCAGGTGAAGGCCTGGCTTGAAGCCAACAAGGACGCCATCCAGCAGGAAGACTTTTCGAGCCGCGCCGATTCGGTCGCCGCTGCGAAACGCTGGCAGGCCCGCAAATATGAAGCAGGCTATGTTGGCATCACCTGGCCCAAAGCGGTTGGCGGGCAGGGTGGCAACGCCATGCAGCAGATCATCTTCAATCAGGAAGAAGCCAAGTTCAACGCGCCAACCGGGCTTTACGCGATTGGCCTTGGGATGTGCATCCCGACCGTGTTCACCCACGGCCTTTCGCCCGACATCGCCCAGCGCTACGTGCCGGTGGCGATGAAGGGTGAGGAAGTCTGGTGCCAGCTCTTCTCCGAACCTGCCGCAGGCTCCGACCTTGCAGGCATCCGCACCCGCGCAGAACGGGACGGCGATGAATGGGTCATCAACGGCCAGAAAGTCTGGACCTCCGGCGCGCATCTGTCTGACTTTGGCATCGTCGTGACGCGCACCGATCCCAATGTGCCCAAGCACAAGGGGCTGACGATGTTCATTGTCGACATGAAGGCGCCGGGCGTTGAAGTCCGCCCGATCAGGCAGATGTCGGGCGGCAGCGAGTTCAACGAAGTTTTCTTCACCGATGTCCGCATCAAGGACACGCATCGTCTGGGCGAAGTCGGCGAAGGCTGGAAGGTATCGCTCACCACGCTGATGCACGAGCGCCTTGCGGTCGGCGGCAAGCCTGCGAGCGCACCGGGCGTGCAGGAAATGATCGAACTCGCCCGCGCGATTGATCTGGAAGAAGGCAATGCGCTTGAGCAGAGCCATGTCCGCCAGCGCATCGCCGATGCGTATATCGCGGATCGCGGCATCGCGCTTACCCGGATGCGCACCATCTCTGCCCTGTCGTCAGGCCGCACGCCGGGGCCGGAATCGTCGATCTCCAAGGTCGTCGTCGCCAAGACCATGCAGGATGTGGGCTCCTTTGCCGCAGACCTGTGCGAGAGCGCGGGGCTGCTGATGGGCAATGATGCGCCGAACCTGCCACACCTCTCGCGCTTCCAGACGAGCTATATCGGCTCGGCGGGCCTGCGCATCGCGGGCGGCACCGACGAAATCCTGCGCAACATCATCGCAGAGCGCGTTCTGGGCCTGCCGGGCGAAATTCGCCCCGACAAGGACATTCCGTTCAGCGAAGCGACCAAGCTGGGGCTGTAAGCCCGCCATGAAGGTTGATCTGGCCGCGCGGATCGAAACGCTGGGGCGTGTTGATCCGACGCGGCCATTCCTTGTCCGCGAAGATGGCCGCGTGCTCGATTATGGCGCGCTGCTGGCAGAAACGCAGCGCATGGCCGCCGCGCTGGCGGCACTTGGCGTCACGCCCGGTGATCGCGTGGCGGCGCAAATCGAGAAGTCACCTGAGGCGCTGCTCCTCTGGTTTGGCTGCCTGTGGATGGGCGCGGTCTACATGCCGCTCAACACCGGCTATACGCCTGCCGAAATCGCTTACTTCATCAATGATGCAGAACCCGCGCTGGTCATCGTCGACCCTGGTGTTGCGCCCCCTGAGGGCGTGAAAACGGAAACGCTGGGCACCAAAGGCGATGGCAGCCTCATCACCGCGATGCCCGCCCATGCCACTGTGCCACGCGCCGAGCTGGACGACGAGGCACTGGCCGCGATGCTCTATACGTCCGGCACGACGGGCAAGCCCAAAGGCGCGATGATCCCTCGACGCGCGCTCTTCACCAATGCCGCAACGCTGGCCCAGGCTTGGCGCTTCACACAGGCGGATGTGCTGCTCCACGCGCTGCCCGTTTTCCATGTCCACGGACTGTTCGTCGCCACCAACACCATCGTTGCGGCAGGCGCGTCGATGCGCTTCCATGCCAAGTTTGATGCCGCCACCGTTCTGGCGGATCTGCCAAACGCAACGGTGCTGATGGGGGTGCCCACCTTCTACACCCGTTTGTTGCAATATCCTGATCTCCTCGCCCGCGCCGCAGGCGGCATCCGCCTGTTCGTTTCCGGCTCCGCCCCGCTTCTTGCCGAAACGCATCAGGCCTTTGCCGCGCTGACCGGCCATGCGATCCTTGAACGCTATGGGATGACCGAAACGCAGATCAACAGTTCGCACCTTTACGAAGGCCCGCGCACACCCGGCACGGTTGGGCCGCCGCTGCCCGGCATAAACATCCGCGTGACCGATCCGGCGAGTGGCGCAGCACTGCCCGAAGGCGAGACGGGGATGCTCGAAGTGCACGGGCCAAATCTCTTCGCAGGCTATTGGCGCAACCCGGCAAAAACCGCCGAAGATATGCGCCCCGATGGCTATTTCATCACGGGCGATCTGGGACGGATCGACGAGAATGGCCATGTCGTCATTGTCGGGCGCGGCAAGGATCTCATCATTTCAGGCGGCCTCAACATCTATCCCAAGGAAGTCGAGAGCGAGATCAACCTGATTGATGGGGTTATTGAATCCGCCGTGATCGGCGTGCCGCATCCCGACTTTGGCGAGGCTGTTGTTGCAGTTGTGACCGTGACGGACGCAACCGCCGCCTCAATCGCAACAGGGCTGGACGGCAAGCTCGCCCGCTTCAAACAACCCAAGGCTGTCGAGATCGTCGCAGAGCTGCCGCGCAACACCATGGGCAAGGTGCAAAAGAACCTGCTGCGCGACCAGTATCGCAGCCGCTTTTCCTGACCCGGCCTGTCGGAACGTCAGGCGATATAGGTGTAAAACGCAAAAAACGCCGCCACAAAGGTGAAGGAGAAGAACCGCACATCTTCACGCGCGGGCTTCAGCCGTTCCCGAAAACGCCGGGCATTGACCTGCGCGCGCAGGAGGTTCCGAAACGGGTGGCCAACGCCATGCGTCGGCAGGATAAGGGCTCTGCGCATGACCAAAAATTAAGACAATATTAACCAACGGCACCAGCGAAAATTGGCTGCTTGCGCTGTCCCAATCAGGGATGTCCCATTTTTGGGCAATGTGCGGCTGACGGCGCCCCTTCAGCCGCCTCTTCAGGCGAGCGACTTTGACGCCTGCTCGAACACATCCTTACTGAGGCCGGGCTGCGCCAGAATCCGTTCCAGCTCACCGCGCATCCGCTTTTGCCGCGCATCATCAAAGCGCCGCCAGCGCCCCAGCGGCGGCAGGAGTTTAGCCGCCGTTTGCGGATTGAGCGGATCGAGCGCGAGGATGATGTCAGCCAGAAAGCGATAACCCTCGCCGCTTGCCGCATGGAACTGCCGCTGGTTCATCGAGAACGCCCCCACCAGCGCACGAACGCGATTTGGGTTTGCCAGTGTGAAATCGGCATGAGCCTGCAATTCGCGCACAGCCTCCACAGTGTCATCGCGCGCAGAAAGCGCCTGCGTTGAAAACCACTTGTCGATGACGAGCGCATTGTCGCGATAGCGGTTGTAGAAAATGTCGAGCGCGGGCACGCGCTGTGCCGCATCGCCATTGGCGAGCGTAGCAAGTGCGGCGATCCGGTCGGTCATATTGTCCGCTGCTTCAAACTGGCTGAACGCCAGCGCGCCCGCATGGTCGGCGCTGGCTGCCGCGACATAGCCGAGCGACACATTACGCAGGCGGCGTGCGCCCTTGGCCTGCGGGCTATATTCAAATGACTGCGCGGCGTTGGCGGCATAGGCTGCCTGCCAGTGCGACATCAACTCGTGCCCCAGATCGCGCCGCAACGCCTCACGCGCGGCATGGATGGCATCGGGATCGACGACCAGCATCTGGTCTCCCACAAAGGCCTCTGTCGGCAGCATCACGGCTTCGGCAATGAAGGCCGCGTCGAGCGCATTATTGGTGAGCGTGTTGCGCACCGCAGCGATAACCGGCGCATGGTCCGCCTTGCCGGTCGACACCGCCGTCACCAGCGTATCGAGCATCAATTGCTGCATCGCCTCATAGCGCCCGAACGGATCATCATCATGCGCCGAGAGAAAGGCGAGATCTTGAGCCGTCCGGTCCGTCTCGATGGTCACAGGGGCCGAGAAATCACGGTTGATCGACAGCACCGGGCGGCCCTCAAAGCCCTCCAGCGCAATTGCGGTGTGCGCCCCGGTGAGCACCTCCAGCCGCTCGCCCCGGTGCGTGCCCGTCGCACTGTCAAACAGCGCAATCCTGAGCGGAATCGCCATTGCGGGCTTGTGCGACTGGCCGGGGGTGTCGGGCACCGACTGCTCGATGATGAGTTGATTGCCTTCAACCCAAGCCTTGATGCGCGGCGTGCCTGCGGTTGAATACCAGAGGCGGAACTGCGCGAGATCACGCCCGCTTGCCTCTTCCAGCGCGCGCACGAAATCCTCGCAGGTGGCTGCCGTGCCATCGTGCCGGTCAAAGTAAAGATCACAGCCCTTGCGGAAGTCCGCCGCACCCAGCATCGTGTGGAGCATACGAATGACTTCGGCACCCTTGTTGTAGATCGTCGCGGTGTAGAAATTGGCGATCTCGATATAGCTGTCGGGCCGGATCGGATGTGCGAGCGGCCCTGAATCCTCAGGAAACTGCCCCGCGCGCAAAATGCGGACATCCTCGATGCGCTTGACAGCAGCTGAGCCCTGATCCGCCGAAAAACACTGGTCACGAAAGACGGTGAAGCCTTCCTTGAGGCTCAGCTGGAACCAGTCCCGGCAGGTGACGCGGTTGCCCGACCAGTTGTGGAAATATTCATGCGCCACAACGCCCGCCACGCCATCATAATCAAGGTCGGTCGCGGTTTCGGGGTCGGCGAGAATGTAGCGCGAGTTGAAGATGTTGAGGCTCTTATTCTCCATCGCGCCGAAGTTGAAATCGGCCACCGCAACAATGTTGAACTGGCCAAGATCATATTCGCGGCCATAAACATCCTCATCCCACTTCATGCTCGCCTTGAGCGCGTTCATGGCATGGTGCGTTTTGGGCAGATCGGCCTCGGCCACCCAGATGGCGAGATCGACATTCTTGCCTGACATGGTGGTGAAGCTGTCGCGATTGGCGGAGAGGTTTCCCGCAACGAGCGCAAAGAGATAGCAGGGCTTGGGGAAGGGGTCGGTCCATTCCGCCCAGTGACGCCCCCCATCCAGATCGCCAGCGCCGGTCAGATCGCCATTGCCGAGCAGCACCGGATAGACTGCCTTGTCCGCCGCCATCCGCACCGTATAGCGCGAGAGCACATCGGGCCGATCAGGAAAGAAGGTGATGCGCCGAAAGCCTTCGGCCTCGCACTGCGTGCACAACAGCCCGCCTGAGGCATAAAGCCCCATCAGTTGCGTGTTGGCCTCCGGGTTGATCTCGACCTCGGTTTCAATGGTCGCGCGCGGCAGCGGCAGCGGGAGAATGAGCACGCCTTCCTCCAGCGTCCATTCCGCCGTTTCCTCGCCATCGATGCGGACAACGAGCGGCACCAGCCCATCGCCATCAAGCCGCAAGGGTCGGTCATGATCGCCATTGCGCGCAACCGTGAGCGTCGCACGGACGCGCGTGCGCGTGGCCCCCAGATCAAAATCGAGCACAATTTCGGGCACAAGCCAGTCCGGCTGGGCATAATCGCCCCGGTGGATGACGGCAGGGGCGGCGGGGGCGTTCAGGGCATCAAGCATGGGTTTGATTTAGGCTGCCGTGGCGCAGGTGCAAGGCGCTTTGCACCAACAATGCGCCACGCTCAGACGAAACTATACGGATCGATGTCGACGCTCACGCGCACCGAACGGGGCCAGTCGAGCGCGCCCAGCCAGTCGCGGAGCACATTCTGCACATCGAGCGCGCGGCGGGCATGGACGAGCAGACGCTGACGGTGCCGCCCGCGCAGCATGGCGAGCGGCGCGGGTGCGGGACCA
The DNA here is from genome assembly GCA_937873035.1 of uncultured Sphingomonadaceae bacterium. Classification (GTDB taxonomy): domain Bacteria; phylum Pseudomonadota; class Alphaproteobacteria; order Sphingomonadales; family Sphingomonadaceae; genus Aquisediminimonas. The sequence continues at coordinate 54,974 of CALMVA010000090.1, forward strand.
TAGACCTCCATCCCCTCGACGGTCGGCGCGGACTTGCCGATTTTCGCCGCCACGTCCTGCGCCTCGCGCAGCGCCTCTGACGAGACGATGATCGCGGCAAAACGCCCAAAGGGGGGGGCATTGGCCATGCGACGAGCTTCGGTTTCAGCCGCGTAAAAGCTTTCGGCATCGCCTGCGACGAGCGCGCGCATCACGGGCGCATCAGGCTCGTGCGTCTGGAGAAAGACATGGCCGGGCTTTACCCCGCGCCCCGCCCTGCCCGCGACCTGCATGATCTGCTGGAAGCTGCGCTCCGCCGCGCGCAAATCCCCCCCCTGAAGGCCAAGATCGGCATCGACCACGCCGACCAGCGTCAGGTTGGGGAAGTGATAGCCCTTGGTCACAAGCTGCGTGCCGATGACAATGTCAATCTCGCCTGCTTCCATCCGCCCGACGAACTCAGCCGCCTTGGCGGGCGACCAGAGCGTATCGGACGTGACGACCGCACGGCGCGCTTCAGGAAAGAGGATGCCCACCTCGTCCGCAATCCGCTCCACCCCCGGCCCGCAGGCGACAAGCGCATCTTCTTCCTTACATTCCGGGCAGGCGCGCGGCGGTGGCTCAACATGGCCGCAATGATGGCATTGGAGCCGGTTGGTCAGGCGATGCTCGACCATCCACGCCGTGCAATTGGGGCATTGGAAGCGATGCCCGCAATGGCGGCACAAGGTGAGCGGCGCAAAACCGCGGCGATTGAGAAATAGCAGCGATTGCTCCCCGCGCTCCAGCGTTGCGGCCATGGCTTCGACCAGCGGCGGGGCGAGCCAGCGCCCCCGGTCCGGCGGGGTCTGAACGAGATTGATCGCCGCGACCGAGGGCATCTGCGCCGCGCCATAGCGTCCCGGCAGCTTCAATTCCCGATAGCGGCCTTGCGCCACCTGCTGGCGCGTTTCGATGGCAGGCGTGGCCGTGGCGAGAATGACGGGCACATTCTCGAAATGGCCGCGCATCACGGCGGCGTCGCGCGCGTGATATTGCACGCCTTCTTCCTGCTTGAAGCTCGTCTCATGCGCTTCATCGACCACGATCAGCCCAAGATTGCGATACGGCAAAAAGAGTGAGGATCGCGCGCCCACCGTCACCAGCGCCTCGCCATTGGCAATCGCGCGATACGCCCGCCTGCGTTGCGATTGCCGCAAATCGGAATGCCAGGCGACGGGCACATGGCCGAAGCGGCTGGCAAAGCGGCGCAGAAATGGCTCGGTCAGCGCAATTTCAGGAAGCAGCACCAGCGTCTGCCGCCCTTGGCGCAAGGCCTCGGCAATCGCCTCGAAATAAACCTCGGTCTTGCCCGAACCCGTGACGCCATCGAGCAGCACGGGCGCAAACTCCCGCTCCTTGACCATCGCGACCAGATCATTTGCGGCGTCCACCTGCGCGCCCGACAAAGCGGGCGGCGCGAAATTTGGGTCGGGCATGGCAAAGGGCAGATCGAGCGCGACTTCCACGCCTTCGATCACGCCCAGCTTCACCAGCCCGCGAATAACGGCTTCGGACACATCGGCGATGGTCGCCAGCTCGCGAATCAGCCCCTGTCGCTCGCCAATCCGCTCTATCGCCTGCGCACGCTGCGGCGTCAGCTTTTCGGGCGCCGTGCCCGATAGCCGGTATTCGATGGTCGTCCGTCCGCCTTCAAGGGCGGCCGCCGATGAAAGCGCCATGCGCAGCACGGCTTGCGGCGGCGCCAGATAATAATCCGCCGTCCACTCGATCAGCCGCCGCAGCGGCGCGCCAATGGGGGGCAGATCATAGGCCTCGATCACATTGCGCAGCCGGTTGTCACCCACGGTTTCGGTGGGCAGCGCCGCATCTTCCCACACCACGCCCACCATCTCGCGCGGGCCAAGCGGCACGCGCACGATGCTGCCCGGCTCAACCGCCATGCCATAGGGCACGCGATAGTCGAGCGGACCAAGCGCAGGGTTGGTGTGAAGGATGCGGACGCGCGACATTCCCCCGCCGATAGCGCGCCATCGGCTTGCAGGCCAGCGGGGGCGCTGCTAGGCGCCAATTCATGTCAGTCGATCATGCAACCGTCCGCAAGATCGCCTCTCTTGCCCGCATCGCCGTTACGGATGAGCAGGCCGAGGCGATGGTGCCCGAACTCAACAATATCCTTGGCTGGATCGAGCAGCTTGGCGAGGTCGATACGTCGTCCGTCCAGCCGATGACTGCCGTCATCCCCAACCATCTGCGCCTGCGCGACGATGCCGTGACCGATGGCAACGTGCGTGATGCCGTGCTCAAGAACGCACCGCAGGCCGAACACGGCTTCTTCGCCGTGCCGAAAGTGATCGAATAATGACCAACCTGACCGATCTTGGCATTGCCGCCATCCGCGACGGCTTTCGCAAGGGTGATTTCTCCGCCCGCGACGTCGCATCCGCCTTCAACGATGCCGTCGCCGCTGCAAAGCCGCTCAACGCCTTCATCGTCGAAACGCCCGACCATGCGCTTGCCGCTGCCGATCAGGCCGACAAGGATCGCGCGTCGGGCGCGCTCAAGCCGCTTTCGGGCGTGCCCATCGGCATGAAAGATCTGTTCGCCACGAGGGGCGTGCAGACGACTGCCGCGAGCCATATGCTCGAAGGCTTCAAGCCGGAATATGAATCGACCGTTTCCGCAAAGCTGTGGGACGCAGGTGCCGGGATGCTCGGCAAGCTCAACCTTGATCAGTTCGCCATGGGCTCGTCGAACGAGACGAGCTATTTCGGCAATGTCATCTCGCCGTGGCGGCGCAATGATGGCGGCAACGCACCGCTTGCACCCGGCGGCTCTTCGGGCGGGTCCTCCTCGGCAATTGCCGCGCGGATCGTACCCGGCGCGACCGGCACCGATACCGGCGGCTCGATCCGCCAGCCCGCCGCCTTCACCGGCATTTCGGGCATCAAGCCGACCTATGGCCGCTGCTCGCGCTGGGGCATCGTCGCCTTTGCCTCCTCGCTCGATCAGGCGGGGCCAATGGCGCGCGATGTGCGCGACTGCGCGATCATGCTGGAGAACATGGCCGGGTTTGACGCGAAGGATTCGACCTCGCTCGATCTCGCCGTGCCCAATTGGGAAGCCGCGCTGTCGCCTGACCTCAAGGGCAAGCGTATCGGCATCCCCAAGGAATATCGCGTTGACGGGATGCCTGCGGAAATCGATGCGCTGTGGGAACAGGGCATTGCGTGGCTGAAGGATGCCGGCGCCGAAATCGTCGAGGTGTCGCTGCCGCACACCAAATATGCGCTGCCTGCCTATTACATCATCGCACCCGCCGAAGCCTCGTCCAACCTCGCGCGCTATGATGGCGTGCGCTATGGCCTGCGCGATCTGCCCGATGGAGCAAATTTGCAGGATATGTATGCGGCAACGCGCGCCGCGGGCTTTGGCGACGAAGTGAAGCGCCGCATCCTCATCGGCACCTATGTGCTCTCGGCGGGCTTTTACGACGCCTATTACACACAGGCGCAGAAGGTCCGCACGCTCATCGCGCGCGACTTCGATCTGGCGTGGGAAAAGTGCGATCTGCTGCTGACGCCAACGGCACCAAGCGCAGCATTCGGCCTAGGCGAAAAGTCGGACGATCCGCTGGCGATGTATCTCAACGACGTCTTCACCGTGCCGACCTCGCTGGCGGGGCTTCCCGCCATGTCGGTTCCGGGCGGACTTGACGCACAAGGCCTGCCGCTGGGTCTTCAGATCATCGGCAAGGCACTCGACGAGCAGAGCGTGTTGAATGCCAGCCTCGCAATCGAGGAACGCGCCGGGTTCACGGCCCGCGCGGACAAGTGGTGGTGAACTGGCTCGGTGAATGGCTCCTTCGCGACTTGATTTCGCACATTTTCGAGAAGCTGCTGCAGCTTAAGATTGGACGAACTAGCGATAAGCCAAGATCACGAGAGCGAACGAAGATATTGGAACGGCGTGCACTGAATCGCGCCAATAGACGGAAACAGAGATGACCGAATCTACATACCGAATTCAGGGCGCAACGGGCGAATGGGAGGTCGTGATCGGCCTTGAGGTCCATGCGCAGGTCGTTTCCAAATCCAAGCTCTTTTCGGGGGCAGCGACCGCCTTTGGCGCGGAACCCAACACGCAGGTCTCGCTTGTCGATGCGGCGATGCCGGGGATGCTCCCCGTGCCGAACCGCGAGTGCATCCGTCAGGCGGTGCGCACCGGCCTTGCCATCGACGCGCAGATCAACCGCTGGAGCCGGTTTGACCGCAAGAATTATTTCTATGCGGATCTGCCGCAGGGCTACCAGATTTCGCAGCTCTACCATCCGCTGGTGGGTGAAGGGCATCTCGACATCGAGGCCGACGAAAAGGCGGGCATCGCCGAAGACAAGCGCATCGGCATCGAGCGCATCCATGTGGAGCAGGACGCGGGCAAGCTGATGCACGAC
>CALMVA010000091.1 GCA_937873035.1 uncultured Sphingomonadaceae bacterium
CGTCCGACCCTCAGATTCGTAGTCTGATGCTCTATCCAGCTGAGCTACGGGCGCGCATTGGAAGAGCGCGGATAGTCGCCCTTTTTAGAAAGTGCAACCCCGTTGCGACATGGAAATGCAACTCCTAGAAAGAAATATATGAAGTTCGCATTTTTCCTCACGCTCGCCCTGCCCATTTCCGCGCTTTCGCTGTCTGCCTGCGCCAGCAAGGGGAGCTATCCCAGCCTCAATCCACGCCCCATCGAGGCGCAGGCTGCGGGATTGCTGACCGAGCCAGACGCCAAGTCGCCGGTTCAGGCCGCATCCGACCCGGCGATCGTCGCACGGATCGACGCGGCAGTGCGGTCTGCACAGGCCAGCGAAGGGGATTTTTCAAGCGCGCTGGCGGCGGCGAAAAGCGCAGTCGCGACTGCTGGCCCTATGGGCAGTGAAAGCTGGATTTCGGGGCAAATGGCCGTGTCCGCGCTCGACAAGGCGCGCGGCCCGGTGAAGACCGCGCTGGCAGAGCTTGATGCCCTTCTGCGTCAGGTGCTGAGCGGCGCGCCCAGCGAAGATCAGGCGCGTGTGGAAACAGCGATTCGCAGCGTCGGGGAAATCGACGCCCGGCAGGCCAGCGCGCATGACGCGCTGCGCGCTGCGATCAGCCGTTAAGCGCGGCCTTGTGCGTCTGGCCATTGTGCACATAATGCGCGACGGCAAGGCTGTTCATCGTCGCCCAGTTTTCATCCAGCTCGCGCATGAACCGCGCGGGGCGACCGCCCCACATCTGGAAACTCTCGATGCGCTTGCCCGGCGTGAGCATGGCCCCTGCCGCGAGCATTGAATTTTCTTCGAGCACGCAGCCGTCCATCACGATCGAGCCAAGGCCCACAAGCGCATTCTTGCGCACGGTGCAGCCATGCAGCATCGCCATATGGCCGATGAGCGCACCTTCCTCGATGATAGTGGGCGTGCCAGGCATCCCGCCCTTGTCCGAATCGCAGTGGATAACCGTGCCATCCTGCACATTGGAGCGCGCGCCGATGCGAATGGCGTTCACGTCGCCGCGCAGCACGCAATTATACCAGATGCTGGCTTCAGCGCCGATCTCGACATCGCCGATGATGCGGCAGCCGGGGGCGACATAGGCTGAAGGGTCGATACGCGGGGTTTTGCCGTTGAGGCTGATGATCGTGACGTCCTGCATCGCCACGTCATGGCCGATGCAGGATGCCCGATCAACTATTTGAACAGTTTGAGAAGCGGCAATACCGATCCGTAACTATCGGTCCACGCGCGAAAGCCCGCTGCGGGCGGCAGCTTTTGCCAGGCCTTGGCTCCACTGGAAGCTTCAAGCCGGGCAATCGTTGCCGGATCGCGCGACAGGGCGACCCAGATAGAGGCAGTCTGATAATATTCGTGTTTGTCCGCATCGCTGGGGCTGTAGGTGCGGATGCGCGCCGTCCAGCCATTGCGCGCAGCGGCGGCCAGCACGGGTGACAGATCAAAATAGCGGTTCGAGATGTGCACCATCAACAGGCCGCCCCGCGTGAGATGGCGGCCATAAGCGTCAAATGCCTCGCGCGTCAGCAGGTGCATAGGGATCGAATCGGATGAGAAAGCGTCAATGGCGAGCAGATCGGCGCTGGCCGCCGGTTCCGCCGCGATCACAAGGCGCGCATCGCCGATAGCGACTTTCAGATCAGGACTGCAGCGCGAGATGAAAGTGAACTGCTTCGCGTTGCGCGCGATGTGCTCCACGACGGGGTCGATCTCGTAATAGCGCCAGTCCTGTCCCGGCTTTGCATAACAGGCGAGCGTCCCCGCACCGAGGCCAACAATGCCGATGCGGGCCTGATCGCCAAACAGCGCGGGTGCCGCCTTGAGGGCAAGGCCGATGCCCGATTTTTCGACATAATAGGTGGTCGGCATCGTCTCACGACCGGGCACCCGGCTCTGGATACCGTGCAGCGTGGTGCCGTGCGTCAGCGTCATCGCCTTCTTGCCGAGCGGGCGCACGGTGTAGATGCCGAAATAGCTGCGCGTCATCTCTCCTGGGCGGAAAGAGCGCGCCACTGTTTCCAGCCCATTGGCCGTCATCATCGCAGCGACAAGGAAAGCGACATAGAGCAAACGGTTGCCAACAAGAATGATGGCCCCCAGCGCAAGGAGCGCGCCAACGAGCATCATGATGGCGCGGTCTTCTCCCAAATAACCCGCGACGGTGGCGAGCGAGAGGAGCATGGCACCAGCGAGCAGCCAGCGCGTTTTGCGGGCAGACAGCGCGGAAAGATCACCCAGCCGTGCGCGGACCACATCAAGCGGGCGCTGCACGATCAGCAAGGCCGCGGCGATCAGCAGAATCGGGTGCTCATAGCCCCAGTCGAACACAAGTGGCGCAATGAGCGCGCAGAACAGCCCGCCGACGACGCCGCCTACCGACATGGCGAGGTAGAAACCCGTCAGATGGTCAGGCGCGGGCCGCAAATCATACATACGGGCATGGAGCGCGGCTGAGAGCGCAAACAGGCAGGCAAGGATGACACCGACGGCGGTAAAGGCAAAGCGCGTCGCATCCATGAAGGTCAGGAAGCCCGCCAGCACGATGAAGATGGGCGCAAGCCGCTGGGCAAGGTCCGCCAGACCGCGATGCTCGCTAAAGGCAATGCTGAAACTCAGCAGATAAAGCCCAAGCGGCAGCACCCAGATAAGCGGCATGGCGACAATGTCGGTCGTCAGATGCAGCGTCGTCGAGAGCATGAGGCCCGAAGGGACGGCGGCGAGCGCAATCCAGTGCAGCACGCGCTTCATCTCCGGGCGCGGCGTGCGCGCCAAGATTTCTGCCGGATGCGCCGCGCCGCGCGGCAGCATCAGCGCGCAACCAAGGACCAGCGCCGCCAGCACGACATAGCCTGCCGACCAGAGCGTGCTTTGTGCATCGACCGAGAGAAACGGCTCGACGAGAATGGGATAAGTCAGCAACCCGGCAAAGCTGCCGATGTTGGAGGCGGCATAAAGCGCATAGGGATCCCCCCCGCCTTGCAGGCCAAACCAGCGCTGCATGAGTGGCGCTTGCGCCGAAACCACGAAGAAGAGCGGACCGATCGAGCCAAGCAGCAGCATCGGCACCCACAGGAACGGGCTTCCATCTGCCGGCGGATTGCCTGCCGCAAGGCCGATGGGAAGCATCATCGCGGCCGCCGCGAACAGCGCGATATGCACCATCGCCTGACGACGCGGGGCAAAGCGGCCCAGCCAGTGCGCATAGGCATAACCGCCCAGCAGCAGCGACTGATAGACGAGCATCGCCGAGTTCCACACCGAAGGCGCGCCACCGAGCCGGGGCAGCGCCATGCGCGCAATCATCGGCTGGACGAGGAAAAGCAGGAATGATCCCGTGCAGATCGTGGCCAGAAACAACAGGCGGTTCCGCCCGGCACTGGCGCCCTCATGGCTTGGCAAATCGGTCAACCTTATTCCCCTTCCCGGCTCTTTATCTTTCAGTGACAGGAGAGCCTTGGAATATGGTTAACGTCGCGCCGCCCAGCTTCCACGATCGATATTGTAGGTGATGTGCGCCTTGAGCGGGCTGCCATCCGGCACATTAGGATGGTCAAAGCCCAATTCCGGGTGCCGCACCATGCCCAGCCGCTCCATCAGGCCCCAGCTATTGGCATTATCGTTGACGGTGATTGCCCACACATCCTCATCAGGAAGATTTGCAAAGGCCCAGTCAATCGCAGCAGAGGCGGCCTCGCGGGCATAGCCCTGACCCCACATATCAAAAGCAAGCCGCCAGCCCACTTCGACGCGGTTTTCAATCGGCGTGTCCTTGCCGCCACGGATCAGCCCGCACCAGCCGATGAGACGCCCGTCTTCCTTGCGCTCCGCCGCCCAGAAGCAATGGCCATGCTCGGCCTGCATCTTGCGCAGCCGCGCAATAAGCGCGTCGATGTCTTCAAGAGTCATCAGCGGCCCGAGGAACTTCATGACGCGCGGATCGGTGTTGATCGCGTGGAAGGCCACCCGGTCCGTATCGCGCCACTCACGCAGCACGAGCCGGTCGGTTTCGAGGCGGAATTCAGCCATTGAGCAGCTTTGCCGCATGGAGCGCATGATAGGTCAGCACGCCCGAGCAGCCCGCGCGCTTGAACGCGAGCAGCGTTTCCAGCACGAGCTTGTCGCGGTCCCCCGCGCCTGCCGCAACCGCAGCCTCGATCATCGCATATTCGCCCGACACCTGATAGGCGAAGACCGGCACTTCAAAGGCCTGCTTCACGCGCACGATGATGTCGAGATAGGGCAGGCCGGGCTTGACCATCACGCTGTCGGCGCCCTCTTCCAGATCAAGCGCGACTTCGCGCAGCGCTTCCTCGGCATTGGCCGGGTCCATCTGATAGGTCTTCTTGTCGCCCTGCAGCAGCCCCGCCGCGCCCACCGCATCGCGGAACGGGCCGTAAAAGGCGCTCGCATATTTGGCGGCGTAGCTCATGATCTGCACATTGGGCAGCATCGCTTCTTCCAGCGCATTGCGGATCGCGCCGATGCGCCCGTCCATCATGTCCGAAGGCGCGATAACGTCCGCCCCGGCCCGCGCCTGGTTGAGCGACTGGCCGACGAGCACTTCGACGGTCGCGTCGTTGAGCACATAGCCATTGGCGTCAATCAGCCCGTCATGCCCGTGCGCGGTATAAGGGTCGAGCGCGACATCGGTCAGCACGCCGATATCGGGCACCGCATCCTTGATCGCCTTGGTGGCGCGGCACATGAGGTTGTCAGGATTGAGCGCCTCGCGACCATCCTCGGTGCGCAGTTCACGCGGGGTATTGGGGAAGAGCGCAATGCAGGGAATGCCCAGATCACGCGCTTCCTTGGCGCGCTTGGCAATCTCCTTCACCGACCAGCGCGAGACGCCGGGCAGCGTGGAGATCGGTTCTTCGGTATCGCCTGCGGTAATGAACAGCGGCCAGATCAGGTCCGAAGGCGTCAGCACCGTTTCCCCATGGAGCGCGCGGCTCCACGACGAAGAGCGGGTGCGCCGCATGCGGGTTGCGAGATGGAGGCCGGCTGTCATCGGATCACCTGCTTGAAAAGTCTGTGTCGGTCGGGTTGCGAGGCCGCGCCGGAGCGCGAGCTTGGCGTACATACGCCTTTTGCGTGAAAAGGCTAGCGCGCGACCATCTTCGATTTGCGCCAGCCGCCTTGCACATAATAGCCGACCGAACACAGCATCGAGGTCACGGCACTGCTGCCGAACGCCGCCCAGATGGCATCCGCGCCCCAATAGGGATGGAGCGAAAAGCCCACCGCAAAGCGCATGACGATGGCAGACAGCACAAGGATGATGAACGGCACGATCACTGCGCCATTGGCGCGCACGACCGAGCTGACGACCATCGAGACACCCATCAGCACGAACGTCCAGCCGACGACGAAGTTCATGTGCACGGCAATGCTGGTCGCACCGCCACCGCCGGGCATGAAGAGCGCCAGCAGCGGGTGGATGAAGAGCGAAATCACGCCGAGCAGCGCCGCCGTCATCGCAAGGTTGATGCCGATGCCCGCCCAGGCCACGCGGTTGAGGCGCGACCAATTGCCCGCGCCGATATTCTGCGCGGCCATGGCGCTCGCCGCGCTGCCAACGGCCACGGCGGGCATCTGCACATAGCTCCAGAGCTGGTTCATCACGCCAAAGGCCGCCGCTGTATCCACGCCCTCGCGGTTGATGAGGCCGATCATCACGAGCGACGAGAGCGACATGACGATCATCGACAGCCCCATGGGCAGGCCCTTGGCGAAAATGGGGCGCACATGCGCCGCATCAGGCACGAGGAAGCGCAACTCCGGCCCGCGCAGGCGGATCGTGAGATCCTTGGAATAGATTTGCCAGACGAGCACGGCGACGCTGATGGCCGTCGCGAGGATCGAGGCAAGTGCCGAGCCCGCAATGCCCATCGCAGGCACGGGACCGAGCCCCAGAATGAAGACGGGGTTCAGCCCGGCATCCAGCACGACGTTCAGCAGCGTGTTCCACAGCGGCGACACCGCATCGCCCACGCCGCGCAAAGCCGATGTCAGCAGCACGCCCATGAAGGCAAAGGGCATGCCGAGAAAGATGATCCGCAAATAGGTGAGCGCCAGCGGAAAGGCATCCTTCGGCGTCGCCAATATGTGGAGGATGTTGGGCGCAAAGAACCAGCCGAGCAGCGCCGTCACAACCCCCAGCGCGCCAAACAGCCCGCAGGCCGCGCCAATCGTGCGGCGCACATCAGCAATGTCGCGCCGCCCCATCGCCTGCCCGATGAGGATCGTCGTCGCCATCGCGAAGCCGAACATCGTCGAGTACATGAGGAACAGCGTCATGTTCGCATTGGCGGTGGCCGCCAGCGCGCGCTCGCCCAGAAACTGGCCGACGAACACCGCATTCACCGAGCCATTGGCCGATTGCAGGATGTTCACGCCAAGCGAGGGCAGCGCGAAGAGCAGCAGCGTCTTCGCGACCGGCCCTTGGGTCAGGTCATGCTGGCGCGGTAGCTGCGCCATTTAGCCCAGACGCGCGAGCGCCGCCTGCAACCGCTCTGCCTCCGCGGCCTTTTCGGCATGGTCGGCACGTGCCTTTTCAACCGCCTCGGGCTTTGCCTTTTCGACAAAGGCCGGGTTGTTGAGGCGGCCTTCCAGCGACTTCATTTCCTTGGTCGCAGCCTCAATCGCCTTGGTGATGCGCGCACGTTCGGCATCGAGATCGATGATATCGCCCAGATGCATAAGGAATGAGGTGTCCTTAACGATTACGGTGACCGCACCCCGCTGTGCGGCCTCATCAAGCACCCACGCGCGATTTGGGTCTTTGCCAGCCGTTTGGGTTGCTTCAACGTTGATGGACGTTTTTGTAAGCCTGAACAGGGCTGACTCGTTACGCTCAATCAATTGGGCTGTGCTGAAATCGACTTCGCCGCACGTCAGTACGGGAGTGACACTCCACGGGATGTTGAACTCAGTCCGCACTGAACGGACAGCTTCAACAAAAGCAGTAATCCATTCCAATTCGCGCTTTGCGGCAGCATCCACCTGAGCTTCCGGCGCAGGCCAGTGTGCGTGGATGAGATCGCCCGAGCGTGTGCCCAGCGCGTGCCACAGCTCTTCGGTGATGAAGGGCATGAAGGGGTGGAGCATGACAAGAATCTGGTCGAGCACCCAACCGGCAACGGCGCGGGTTTCAGTCGCGCGCGCGCCCTCATCGCCCTGAAGGTCTGCCTTGATAAGCTCCAGATACCAGTCGCAGAAGGTGCCCCATGCGAAGTGGTAGATGGTGTCGGCCATGCCATCGAAGCGCAGTTCCTCGAAGGCCTTGTCGAGCTTTTCGACGGTCGCCACGACTTCACCAACGATCCAGCGGTTGACAGCGGTCGTCGCCACGGGCGCTGCGACCGAATGGCTCGCGCCAATGCCATTTGCCTGACAGAAGCGCGACGCGTTCCAAAGCTTGGTCGCGAAGTTGCGATAGCCCTCGACGCGCTTCTCATCCATCTTGATGTCGCGGCCCTGGCTTTCCATCGCGGCCATGAAGAAGCGCAGCGCATCCGCGCCATATTGATCAATGAGCCCGAGCGGATCGACCGTATTGCCCTTGGACTTGGACATTTTGGAGCCGTCTGCCGCGCGGACAAGGCCGTGCAGATAGAGCGTCTTCCAGGGCACATCCTTCATGAAGTGCAGGCCCTGCATCGCCATGCGCGCATCCCAGAAAAACAGGATGTCAAAGCCCGAGATCAGCACGTCATTGGGGTAGTGGCGCTCGAGCGCCGTCGTCTGATCCGGCCAGCCCAGCGTGCCGAACGGCCAGAGTGCGGATGAGAACCAAGTGTCGAGAACGTCTTCCTCTTTATACAGGTGAACTTTCCCCATCTGCTCAGTCGGAATTTCAATTCCGCTGCTCAGCGCTGAATCCCATTCGTAGTATTCCTCCATTGTGTCATGGACGAAGAATTCGCGGTCGCCATAATAGGCTTTTAACTGACGACTGAGTTGGTCTTCATCCTCAGCGACGAAGACAACCTCATCAACAGTCCAAGATATGTCAGACAGGTCTGTGTCCTCGTCTGGTACCCTTGGCCCATACCAAGCCGGAATCCGGTGCCCCCACCAGAGCTGGCGCGAGACGCACCAGGGCTGGATGTTTTCCATCCAGTTGAAATAGGTCTTTTCCCAGCTCTGCGGCACGACCTTGATCGCACCCGAACGCACTGCCTCAATCGCGGGCTTCGCCAGCGTTTCGGCATCGACATACCATTGGTCGGTCAGCCACGGCTCGATCACCTGACCCGAACGATCCCCGAACGGCGTCTGGATGACGCGATCCTCGACCTTGTCGAGCAGGCCCAGCGCATCAATTGCGGCGACAACCTTTTTGCGTGCCTCAAAACGGTCCATGCCCAGATAGTCATCGGGAATAAAGCCATCCGCCGTCTGGCAGACGCGCGCATCGGCATCGAGCATATTGAGCATCTCGCCCGCCTTCAGCCCGGCGCGCTTGCCCACTTCAAAGTCGTTAAAATCATGCCCCGGCGTGATCTTCACCGCACCCGAACCCAGTTCAGGGTCGGCGTGCTCATCCGCCACAATCGGGATTTCGCGGCCCGTAATCGGCAGCTTCACCTTGGTGCCGATGAGCGCCTTGTAGCGTTCATCCTCAGGGTTCACGGCCACCGCCATATCGGCAAGCATCGTTTCCGGCCGCGTGGTGGCCACCGAGATGTGCCCGCTGCCATCGGCGAGCGGATAGCGGAAGTGCCAGAACTTGCCGTTCACCTCGCGCGTTTCGACCTCAAGGTCCGAAATCGCGGTCTTGAGGCCGGGATCCCAGTTCACCAGCCGCTTGTCGCGGTAGATGAGCTTCTGGTTATAAAGATCGACAAACACCTTGAGGACGGCACGGCTAAAGCCCTCGTCCATCGTGAAGCGTTCGTTCGCCCAGTCCATCGAGCAGCCGAGGCGGCGAAGCTGGCGGGTGATCTGCCCGCCCGATTCTTCCTTCCATTCCCAGACTTTCGCCACAAATTCTTCGCGGGTGAAGTCGGTGCGCTTCTGCTGGCGTTCGTTAAGCTGACGCTCGACCACCATCTGCGTCGCAATGCCCGCATGGTCGGTGCCGACCACCCAGAGCGCATCCTTGCCCTGCAGACGCGCGTGACGGATCAGAATATCCTGCAACGTATTGTCGAGCGCGTGGCCGATGTGCAGGCTGCCCGTGACGTTGGGCGGCGGATTGACGATCGTATAGGGCTCTGCCTCAGGGCGATGCGGGCGGAACGCGCCTGTCTCTTCCCAATGGGCATACCATTTGGACTCGATGGCGGCGGGATCGAAGGTTTTGGGCAGCTCGGACATAGCGAGGGCCTTTGCCAGCCATGCAAGAGACTGGCAACCCGGCTGACGGGTTAAGAGATCCTAGAGCATCGAGCCATAAATCTGCATCACCTCACCGTTTGTGCTGAGCTTGTCGAAGCACTGTTCTTCTGGATGCCGCAACCCGCAGAAAAGGGCAGCCGTTGCCCTTCGGCCGCCTTCAGCCCCGACAAGCTCAGGGCGAACGGTGCAGATTTATGGTTCGACGCGGGCCTTAACGGCCGCTGATGCGGGCGACTTCCTGGGCGACGACGCGTTCAACGATTTCAGGCAGGTTCGCATCAAGCCATGATTTGAGCATGGGCTTGAGCATATCGCGCACCATGCCTTCCAGCGTGTCGGCACCCGCGACTTCGGGCTTTACGACCAGTTTGGAGAGCGAAGCGAGCGCATGGCGGCTGGCTTCGGCAGCGACGGTCGAGACGATGGGCGATTCGGCGGTCATATCCACGGGTGCGCTCTCGGTAAGTTCAAGAATATCGTCGTCCTGCGCGACAGGCGCCGGTGCGGAGACAGGCGCGACGACGACGGCGGGTTCTTCAACCTCAACCGGCCGCTCCTGAACGCGCGCGCGCGGGCGCGTGAAGCCCTGCGGCTTGCTATTGTCTTCGGCGATGATCTTTTTGATCGACGACAGAATATCTTCCATCGAAGGCTCGTGCGTCACGTCACCCATCGACCCGAATCCCTTTTACTTCCCCGTTTGACCGGGTGTTTCCGATGTCTGCGTCGGGCTGTCAACCGTGCGGGTCGCCTTCGCAGCCGGAGTCGGGTCCTGATCCCAATCCCACAAAATTCCCTTAACGCGGCGATAATTTTGCTGCGGATCATACAGAGCACCACCTTCAAGGCCCAAGTCGCGCGCCTCGGCCTGCCCCATGGAGGCCAGGAGCGTGAAGCCCGCCACATAGGCGTTGCGCTCTGCCGTGACGAGTTGGACCTGCGTGTTGAGCAGTTCGCGCTCGGCATCGAGAATGTCGAGAATGGTGCGGGTGCCGACGCTGTTTTCTGCGCGCACGCCATCGAGCGCGAGCTTGTTGGCATCCACCGCGATGCGCGACGAGGCGATCACTTCATTGGCGGCCTGCCATACCGCGTAGGAAGACCGCGTCTGCGCGATCACGCCGCGCTCCACTGCGATTTCCTGCTCGATGGCCTGGCTCTGGCGAGCCTGCGCCTGACGCACCTGCGCTGAGGGGCCACCCCCCTGATAGAGCGGCACGCTGATCTGCGCGCCCGCCGTCGTCGCCTTGGCGGTGCCCGGCAGCGTGTTGGGCAGCGAGCTCAGATAATCGGTATAGGACGTATCGCCCACCGCAAAGAGCTTGGGCATCCGCGATGCCTTGGCCGCGCCCACATCATAACGCGCAGCATCACGCGCCTTGCCTGCTGCAATCAAATCGGGGTTGCTCTTGAGCGCAACTGCAACCGCCGTTTCCGCAGTGCCCGGAAGATTGGGAAGCGCAGGCGGGGTTTCCAGCTTGTCAGGCGCACTGCCAACAAGGCGCACGTAATTTTCCTTGCTGGAAATCAGCTGTGATTCGGCCTGCTGAAGCTGGCCGCGCGCCACCGCCAGACGCGATTCGGATTGCGCAACGTCGGTGCGCGTCAAATCGCCCACTTCAAACCGGTCGCGCGTCGCCTCCAGATTGACGCCCAGCACGCGCACCTGCGTGCGGTTGAGATCAACAATCGCCTCATCGCGGATCACATCCATATACGCGCCGACGACCGCGCTGAAGAGATCGGCCTCGGTGCCGCGCAAATTGGCCTGCCCGGCCTCCACGCGCGCCTTGGCGCCCTTCACCGAATTGCGGACCGCGCCGCCCAGGTAAATCGGCACGCTCAGGCTTGCCCGCGCGGTGAACAGCCGGTCGGGCGAATTGATCGTCGCCGTCGAACTGTGCAGCGTTTCATTATACGTGCCCGTGGTGCCGATTTCCGGCAACCCATTGGCCCGCGCCAGCGGCACGCCTTCATCCACCGCGCGCTGGCCTGCCCGCGCGCCCGTCATCGTCGGGTTGGTCTGATAGGCCTTCCACAAGGCTTCACGAAGCGTCTCGGCCGATGCCCCGGCGGGGATGGCCAGCGCAGCGCCCGCCAAAAACATTCCAAACGTGATCCGCTGGGACATCGTCATTCCTTCAAAAAGCAAAACCTTTGGCCTTCAAAAAGCCAACCCTTGGTCTTCAAAAAGCAAACCCCTTGGGGGTTGAAAAACCGGGAAGCACCACCGCATCGGCATCCATCACGATGTCGAAGCCAAAGCCGCTTCCTGCCTTATAGCCAACACACAGGCGCGATACGCCGCCATCGATCACAGCAGCGGCCAGACGGCCATTGTCCGCAAGTTGCTTGATGAGCGCATCGGGCACCTCTTCAATCGCCCCATCCACCAGAATGACATCATAGGGCGCAGACTTTGCATGGCCCTTTGCCAGATCACCCGTGACGACGCTCACATTGGCAATGTTTTTCAAATGCGCCTTGGCTTGCGCTGCCAGGTCCGCATCCGATTCGAGCGCCACGACCGACGCCGCCAGCCCGGCAACCACCGCTGCGGCATAACCCGAAGCAGCACCCACGATCAGCACCTTATCGTCGCCACTGATTCCCGCTTCGACAATGAGGCGCGCCGTGACAAGCGCCGGGTTGAGCGCCCGCGCGCCCGAAAGCGGCACAGCCCGGTCGACATAAGCCACCGAGCGGCGCTCTGCCGGCACGAAATCCTCACGGGCAACCGCCTCGATCGCCGCGGTTACGCGCGGATCGTTGACGGCATTGGTGCGCAACTGGCTCACCACCATCGCGCGGCGCATGGCCTGAAAATCTAGATCGCTCACATCAACTCCTGTGGCACAACTGTCTTACGGGCGCAATACACCCAAAAGCTAACCTTCGCTTTAGAGTGATTTCGCGTGAAGTGGCAACGGTTCAATTTATTCCACGGTTGACAGACGCGCCCGATGGACGCAGAGACCGCCGCTCACCGCGACAAAGAGGCCCGATGGCGGAGTGGTGACGCAGAGGACTGCAAATCCTTGCACGCCGGTT
>CALMVA010000092.1 GCA_937873035.1 uncultured Sphingomonadaceae bacterium
GGGCCGGGCCGGCGCTGCCGGGGCCACACAAGGCCCATCGGTGCTTCTATGTACCTTTGGGGGGCCACCGGAGACCCCGAGGCGCCGCGGGGTAAACCCGCCAGCAGATTATCCCACCCGCCACGGATGCCGCCCGCGTGCTTTTCGATGAGTTCCTTGAAAGGGATGCTCATCGCCTCTTCCACGGTGCACGGCGTGTTCACATGGCCCGAAATCTGGAACAGCTTGGTGCCCGCATTGTTCTCGCGGCCAAAGCTCTTGAACCAGTCTGCCCCGCGACGAAGGATCGTCGGCGTCACGGCAATGGATTCCACATTGTTGACCGTCGTCGGGCAGCCATAAAGCCCTGCACCCGCCGGGAACGGGGGCTTGAGGCGCGGCTGGCCCTTCTTGCCTTCAAGGCTTTCGATCATCGCGGTTTCTTCACCGCAGATATAGGCACCCGCGCCGCGGTGGACGAAGACGTCGAAATCATAGCCGGATTTGGAGGCGTTCTTGCCGATCAGGCCCGCGGCATAGGCTTCTTCAACCGCGGCCTGAAGCACCTTGGCCTCGTAGATGAACTCGCCGCGAATGTAGATATAGGCCGCGCGCGCGCGCATCGCGAAACCGGCGATCAGCGCGCCTTCGATAAGGCGGTGCGGATCATGACGGATGATCTCGCGGTCCTTGCACGAGCCCGGCTCGGACTCGTCGGCATTAATAACGAGGAAGTTGGGACGATCCGGCGTCGGCGCCTTGGGCATGAAGCTCCACTTCATCCCCGTCGGGAAGCCAGCGCCACCGCGACCACGCAGACCCGAAGCCTTGATGACCTCGATGATCTCGTCCTGGCCGATGGCGAGCAGCTTCTTGGTATTATCCCAGCAGCCGCGCTTCTTGGCGGCATCCAGCGTCCACGGCTGGAAGCCGTAGAGGTTGGTGAAAATGCGATCCTTGTCAGCGAGCATCAGAAACGCCCCCAAATCCGTTTGGGCTGAGCTTGTCGAAGCCCTGCCCTTTCTTTTCAGCGTGGTGTCCAGAAGGACAGCCCTTCGACAGGCTCAGGGCAAACGGAGCGGATTGCGCAATCACTTCCATTCCCCCCGGTAATCGTGGTTTTCGGAAACCATGTCCTTGAGCGCCGTCGGCCCGCCTTCGGGGCAACTTGTCTGGCGGTCGATCTGCGGGCCGATCTTCACCGGCTTGCCCGCCGCCAGCGCATCGAGCAGCGCAACCGTGCTGTCAAAGGTCAGGTCTTCGAAATTGTCATCGTTGATCTGGACCATCGGCGCATTGGCGCAGGCGCCAAGACATTCGACCTCGTTCAACGTGAACAGCCCGTCCGCCGTGGTGCCGCCCTTGACCATCCCCTTGGACTTGCAGGCGGCCAGCACATCGTCCGACCCGCGCAACATACACGGCGTGGTGCCACAGACCTGCACATGAAACTTCCCGACCGGCGCCATGTTATACATGGTGTAGAAGGTCGCGACTTCATAAACGCGCATATAGGGCATGGAGAGCTGCGCCGCGACATATTCGATCACGGGAACGGGCAACCAGCCCTGCGTATTGGTTTCTGCGCCAACCTGACGCTGGGCAAGATCCAGCAGGCCCATAACGGCCGAAGCCTGACGGCCAGCGGGATAGCGCGCGATGATCGCCTGCGCCTTTTCAGCAGTTTCCGGCGAGAAGGCAAAATTGCCCCAGCGCGCGCGGACTTCCGCCTCATCAGGAATATGAACTGCGTCAGCCATTAGCGGATGAACTCCACGCGAGAGCATTTATCGCCCTCGAAAGAATAGACGGCGACCACGTCAAACGGTTCGACCAGATCAGAACCATCAGTGGCCGGGCCACGGGTTACGTGCTCACGCATCAGGACATAATTGCCGATGGCCTGCGCCTCGATGATCTCGGCATGGTTCTGCGGCCAGCGTGCGAAAGCAGCGGCAAGGCCCGAACGCGTGCCTTCCTTGCCTTCGCGCACCACATCACCACGATAATTGGCCTCGCAGGCAGCGTCGGTCATGAACGAGACATAGGTGTCGACGTCCTGCGCGTTGTAAGCGGCGATCATCGCCTTGGCGGTTTCGAGATTGCTCACCGGTCGCACTCCCCGAACACGATGTCGAGCGCGCCCAAGATGGCGGTCGTATCGGCAAGCATATGGCCACGGCTCATGAAGTCCATCGCCTGAAGGTGCGAGAAGGCCGTCGGGCGGATCTTGCAGCGATAGGGCTTGTTTGAGCCATCTGACACCAGATAGACGCCAAACTCACCCTTGGGGCTTTCCGTCGCCACATAGACGCTGCCTTCGGGCACCTTGAAGCCTTCGGTGTAGAGTTTGAAGTGATGGATCAACGCTTCCATCGACTGCTTCATTTCACCGCGCTTGGGCGGAGCGACCTTACGGTCATCGGTCAGCACCGGGCCTTCGGGCATATCGCGCAGACACTGTTTCATGATGCGCATCGACTGGCGGACTTCTTCCACGCGGACCATAAAGCGGTCATAGCAATCGCCCTTGGTGCCCACGGGAATATCGAACTCGACGCGATCATAGGCGTCATAGGGCTGCGACTTGCGGATGTCCCACGGGATTCCAGCGCCACGGATCATCGGGCCGGAGAAGCCCCATTTGATCGCGTCTTCCTTCGACACATAGGCAATGTCGACGTTGCGCTGCTTGAAGATGCGGTTGTCGGCAACAAGGCTGATTGCGTCTTCAAACAGCGTCGGCGCGCGCTTGTCGAGCCAATCCGCAATGTCGGTGAGCAGCTTCAAGGGCACGTCCTGATGGACGCCACCGGGTCGGAACCACGCCGCGTGCATACGGGCGCCCGAAGCCCGCTCGAAAAAGTTCATGCAGTCTTCGCGGATTTCGAACAGCCAGAGGTTGGGCGTCATCGCCCCCACATCCATGACGTGCGAACCGAGGTTCAGCATATGGTTGCAGATGCGGGTCAGCTCCGCAAACAGCACACGCAGATATTGGGCGCGCAGCGGCACTTCGACGTTGAGCAGCTTTTCAACCGCCAGCACGTAAGAGTGCTCCATGCCGAGCGGTGAGCAATAATCGAGCCGGTCGAAATAAGGCAGCGCCTGAAGATAGGTTTTATACTCGATCAGCTTTTCGGTGCCGCGGTGCAGCAGGCCGACGTGCGGATCGAGACGCTCGACGATTTCACCGTCCAGTTCCATCACAAGACGCAGAACACCGTGCGCCGCGGGGTGCTGCGGGCCGAAGTTGATCGTGTAGTTCTGGATGTCTTCGCCGGTTGTCGTCGGCGCGAGATCGGGAGAGAGGCTCATTTCTGTTCTCCCTTTTCATCGCCGGGCAGCACATAGTCTGCGCCTTCCCATGGCGACATGAAATCGAACGAGCGGAAATCCTGCGCAAGCGAGACAGGCTCATACATTACGCGCTTATGCTCTTCGGAATAGCGCAGCTCGACATAACCCGTCAGCGGGAAGTCCTTGCGCTGCGGGTGGCCCGAAAAGCCATAGTCGGTGAGGATGCGGCGCAGGTCCGAATTGCCTTCAAACAGCACGCCATACATATCGAAGACTTCGCGTTCGAGCCAGCCCGCGACCGGCCAGATACCCGTAACGGAGGGCACCGGCACATCCTCATTCGTCCGCACGTGCACGCGGATGCGATGGTTCTTCGTCAGCGAGAGCAGGCAATAGACAACCTCAAAGCGCGGGTCCTGATCGGGCCAGTCCACGCCTGCAATTTCCATGAGCTGCTGATAGCCAAGCTCATCGCGCAGCGCGACCATGGCCTCGACGAGGCGCGCCGAGACGACCGTAACGGCGATTTCGCCATGCGCTTCGTCAATGCTGATAACGTCCTTGCCAAGCACCTTGGCAATCGCATCGGCAACGCCATCGTTGCCGGCATAACGGGGAGCCGAATGTGTCATCGCGAAAGCGTCCCTGCGCGGCGGATCTTGCGCTGCAACTGCATGATGCCAAAGAGCAGCGCCTCCGCCGTCGGCGGGCAACCCGGCACATAAATGTCCACGGGCACGATGCGGTCACACCCGCGCACGACGCTGTAGCTATAGTGATAATAGCCACCGCCATTGGCGCAGCTGCCCATCG
>CALMVA010000093.1 GCA_937873035.1 uncultured Sphingomonadaceae bacterium
CCGCCATGTCGAGGCTGCACGCGTTCATCCGCTCCGGGCGGTTGAGCGTGATGGTGGCGATCTTGTCGGTCACGTCAACGGTGATCGTTTCGTAGGTCATGTTGTCTCCAGTCCTCTCCAGATTTGTTTTCCGTCATGCCAGCGAAGGCTGGCATCTCCTTTTCCGTGGAGACCCCAGCCTTCGCTGGGGTGACGAATAATGCCATCAATGCGCCTCTTTGGGCGTCTCCATGATTTCGGTCAGAATACCGCCCATGTCCTTCGGGTGGACGAAGAAGATGAGCGTGCCGTGCGCGCCGATGCGGGGCTCGCCCAGCACGCGCTTGCCCATGGCCTCGAATTCGGCCTTGGCGGCGTGAATGTCAGGCACCTCGTAGCACATATGGTGCTGGCCCCCTTGCGGGTTCTTCTCAAGGAAGGACGCAATCGAGGTGTTGCCCGGCAGCGGCTCGATCAACTCGATCTGCGTGCCATTGAGCGCACCATCCGCGCCCGGCGTATCGACAAAGCACACCTTCACACCCTGCGATTCCAGATCGAACGGAGTATGTATCTTCGTCGCGCCCATCACATCGCGGTAAAAGACAATGCTGTCCGCAATGGAAGGCGTCGCGACGCCGATATGGTTGAGACGACCTAGCTGCATAAACTGCCCTTTTCGTCACCCCAGCGAGGGCTGGGGTCTTGGTTACGCGAGATGCCAGCCTGCGCTGGCATGACGCTCATAGCGGAATATTGTCGTGCTTCTTCCACGGGTTTTCGAGCTGCTTGTTGCGCAGCTTGCGAAGGCCCAGCGCGATGCGGCGGCGGGTGGAGTGCGGCATGATGACCTCGTCCACAAAGCCCTTGCTTGCCGCGACAAACGGGTTGGCGAAACGGTCTTCATATTCCTTGGTGCGCTCGGCGATCTTTTCGGGATCGCCAATGTCGGAGCGGAAGATGATTTCCACAGCGCCCTTGGCGCCCATCACCGCGATTTCGGCGGTCGGCCACGCATAGTTGAGATCGCCACGCAGATGCTTTGACGCCATGACGTCATAGGCGCCACCATAGGCCTTGCGCGTGATGACGGTGATTTTGGGCACAGTTGCTTCGGCATAGGCGAAGAGCAGCTTTGCGCCGTTCTTGATGATGCCGTTATGCTCCTGGCTGACGCCGGGGAGGAAGCCCGGAACGTCGACAAAGGTGATGATCGGAATATCGAACGCGTCACAAAAGCGGACGAAGCGGCCTGCCTTTTTGGACGCCGCGATGTCAAGGCAACCGGCAAGAACCGTCGGCTGGTTGGCGACGATGCCGATGGTGCGCCCCTCGATACGGCCAAAGCCGATGATGATGTTGCCCGCATGGTTGGGCTGGACCTCGAAGAAATCGCCCTCATCCACCGTTTTGCGGATCAACTCGTGCATATCATAAGGCATCGTTGCCGAGGCCGGGATGAGCGTATCAAGGCTGTTTTCAATGCGATCCCACGGGTCGCTCGTCGGGCGCTCTGGCACGCCGGACTGATTATTCTCCGGCAGGAAGTCAATGAAGTCGCGTGCGGCGAGCAGCGCCTCAATGTCATTTTCCAGCGCCAGATCGGCAACGCCCGATTTCGCCGTATGCGTCACAGCGCCGCCCAGCTCTTCCTGCGTCACAACTTCATTGGTGACGGTCTTCACGACGTCAGGGCCGGTGACGAACATATAAGAACTGTCTTTCACCATGAAGATGAAGTCCGTCATAGCCGGGCTGTAAACAGCACCACCCGCGCATGGCCCCATGATGAGCGAAAGCTGCGGCACGACGCCCGATGCCAGCACGTTGCGCTGGAACACTTCGGCATAGCCGCCAAGCGATGCCACGCCTTCCTGAATACGCGCGCCGCCGCTGTCGTTGAGGCCAATGACAGGCGCGCCGACCTTGAGCGCCATATCCATCACCTTGCAGATTTTCTGTGCGTGACGCTCCGAGAGCGAACCGCCGAACACCGTGAAATCCTGGCTGAACACATAAACGAGACGGCCATTAATTGTGCCCGATCCGGTGACGACGCCATCGCCCGGAATCTTCGTCTCTTCCATGCCGAAATCGACGCAATTATGCTCGACATACATATCAAGCTCTTCAAACGAGCCTTCGTCGAGAAGAACGTCAAGCCGCTCGCGTGCGGTGAGGCGGCCCTTGCTGTGCTGCGCGTCGATGCGCTTTTGCCCACCGCCCATGCGGGCTGCGGCGCGGCGCTTTTCGAGTTCTGCGATGTTCGATGACATGGCGGTCCCTTAGACTATTGAAGCGGGCGGTTTGGCGATGTGACCAAGCAAAGTCCAATGTGAATTTGCGAAGTTGCAAAGCTCAACTTTGCAAAAATTGCCAAAATGCCTTATCGCGTCGCCATGAGCACTCAAAAACGCCGCATTTTTGCCGGTCAGCGCCTCAAGGCGTTGCGCGCGGCGCGCGGGCTGAAACAGGCGGAAATGTCGGCTCGGCTGGGAATATCCGTCTCCTACCTCTCACAGCTTGAAAGCGATGATCGTCCGCTAACCTCCACGCTCCTGGAAATCCTCGCGCGCGACTTTCCGCTCGACTGGCAGGATTTTGAGGAAGACGCGGCCACCCGGCGTTTCGCGGCCTTGCGCGAAGCCGCCGCAGACCCGCTTTTCGCAAACCCGCTTTCAGCTGAACAGCTTGCCCGCATCGCCGAGCAGCAACCCGCCCTCGCCGATCAGTTTGTCCAGTTGCATTCGGCCTACCGCAATGCCGGGCAGCGTCTCCACATCGTCGATGAGGCGATGGGGGCGGACCATGCGGGGGGCAGTCGCCTGCCTTGGGAAGAAGTGCGTGACTGGTTTCACAATGCGGGCAACTACATCGATGTGCTGGATCGAGCGGCGGAGCGGCTGGGAGATAGGCTGCGTGGCACGCAGCTGACGCCCGCGATTGAAGGGCTTGAACTTTATCTGCGCAATGCCCTGTCTGTCTCGCTCGTCTATGCCGGGAGCGCGGGGCTACGCGATTATGATGCAGAAATGGGGCATCTGGTGATCGACCAGAGTCAGCCGATTGAAAGCCGCCGCTTCCAGTTGGCGCACCAGCTGAGCGCCCTCGCGCTGCGTGACGAGATAACAGCCGTTATCGAGCAGGCCGGGTTGCGCACGGCAGCGGCGCGGCAATTGCTCTCGGTGGGTCTTGCCAATTACGCCGCCGGGGCGTTGCTGATGCCTTACACCCGGTTTCGCGACGAAGCGCGCGAAGTACGGCATGATATTGATCGATTGCGCCAGAAATTCGGCGTCAGCTTTGAGCAGGCGTGCCACCGGCTTTCAACGCTCCAACGGCCCGGTGTGCGGGGTATTCCCTTCTTCTTCTGCCGCGTCGACATGGCGGGCAACATCACCAAACGCCATTCGGCGACACGGCTTCAATTCGCGCGCTTTGGCGGCGCCTGCCCCTTGTGGATCGTGCATGAAGCCGTTGCCATTCCTGATCGCGTTCTCGTGCAGCTGGCTGAAACGCCGGATGGTGTGCGCTATGTTTCGATGGCAAAGGGGCTTGTGAAGCCCTCTGGCAGCTATGACCGTGCGCCGCGCCGCTACGCCGTCGCACTTGGCTGCGAGGCAGACCATGCGCGCGATTTTGTCTATGCTGACGGGCTTGATCTCTCATCGGACCGCGCCGCCACACGCATCGGCATTTCGTGTCGCTTGTGCGCGCGCCCGGATTGCGATCAGCGCGCCTTTCCGCCCTCTGACCGCGATATTATCGTTGATCCTGATCGGCGTGAGGTCGTCCCCTATCGCCTTGCCTGATTTGTATCATTTCGACCTGATGGAAAATCCCTGCCATTCCGGGCTTGCCTCGCTGCCGCCTTTTTCCCATTAACCCTGCCAACCAAGGGAGTCCGCGATGTCCGAGCAAGACCTGTTTCCAGTTCCCGCCGAATGGGCCAAAAAGGCACGCGTGAACGCGGCAAAATATGCCGATATTTACGGTCGCTCGCTCGCTGACCCCGGCACCTTCTGGCTGGAACAGGCCCGCAGGCTTGATTGGGTGAAACGCCCCGAAATCGCAGGCGACTGGTCGTTTGACGCCACGACATTCCACATCAACTGGTTCGCGGACGGCAAGCTCAATGTCAGCACAAACTGCATCGACCGGCATCTGAAGGAACGGGCCGACGCAGTTGCGATCATCTGGGAACCCGATGTGCCGACCGAAGAGGCACGCCACATCACCTATCGTGAATTGCACGAGCAGGTCTGCCGCATGGCGAACGTGCTCAAGGCGCAAGGCGTGCAAAAGGGAGATCGGGTCACGGTCTATCTGCCGATGATCCCCGAAGCTGCCTTTGCACTGCTTGCCTGCGCGCGCATCGGCGCAATCCACTCGGTGGTGTTCGGCGGATTCTCGCCCGACGCGCTTGTCGGGCGCATTCAGGATTGCGATTCCACGGTTGTCATCACGGCAGACGAAGGCCGCCGCGGCGGCAAAGCGGTTCCGCTCAAAGCAAATGTCGATGCGGCGGCACCGCATTGCCCCAGCCTCAAGAGCATCATCACCATCAAGGCGACGGGCGCGGACATTGCCATGACCCATGACCGCGACGTCTGGTATCATGAGGAAGCCGCCAAGGTGAGTGCGGACTGCCCGGCGGAGGTGATGAGCGCGGAAGACCCGCTGTTCATCCTCTACACCTCAGGCTCAACGGGCAAGCCCAAGGGCGTGCTCCACACCACCGGCGGCTACCTTGTCTGGGCGAGCCTGACGCATGAACTCGTGTTCGATTATCGCCCCGGCGACGTCTTCTGGTGCGCCGCCGACATCGGCTGGGTCACGGGGCACGCCTATATCGTCTATGGCCCGCTGGCGAACGGCGCGACGACGCTGATGTATGAAGGCGTGCCCAACTGGCCCGATGCCAGCCGCATCTGGCAGGTGTGTGACCGGCACAATGTCCACACCATCTTCACCGCCCCCACGGCACTGCGCGCCCTGATGCGTGAAGGTGATGATTTTGTGAAAGCAACATCTCGTAAATCACTGCAATTGCTGGGAACAGTTGGCGAGCCAATCAACCCGGAAGCCTGGCGCTGGTATCATGGCGTGGTGGGGGAAGGTCGCTGCCCCATCGTCGACACCTGGTGGCAGACCGAAACGGGCGGCGCACTTATCGCCCCCCTGCCCGGCGCGACCGACCTGAAGCCCGGAAGCGCCACCAAGCCGATGCCGGGCATCGAGCCGCAGCTTGTCGATGCCGAAGGCGGCGTGCTTCATGGCGCAGCCGAAGGCAATTTGTGCATCGTGCGCAGCTGGCCGGGGCAGATGCGCAGCGTGTGGAACGATCACCAGCGCTTCTTCGACACATATTTCACCACCTATCCCGGCAAATATTTCACGGGCGATGGCTGCCGGCGCGATGCCGATGGTTATTACTGGATCACCGGCCGTGTTGATGACGTCATCAACGTCTCTGGCCACCGGATGGGCACGGCGGAAGTTGAAAGCGCGCTGGTGCTTCATGCCCGCGTCGCAGAAGCCGCGGTGGTCGGCTTCCCGCATGACATCAAGGGTCAGGGCATCTATGCCTATGTGACGCTCAACGCCAATGACGCGCCAAGCGAAGAGCTTCGCCGTGAACTGGTCGGCTGGGTGCGCAAGGAAATCGGCCCGATTGCGACGCCTGACCATATCCAGTTCGCGCCGGGCCTGCCCAAGACGCGTTCGGGCAAGATCATGCGCCGCATCCTGCGCAAGATTGCCGAAGGCGATGTCTCAAGCCTTGGCGACACCTCAACGCTTGCCGACCCTTCGGTAGTGGACGATCTGGTGGCAAACCGCCGCGCATGAATGCGTTTGACGTCTCCGCGATCGCCCAGACGATCCAGTTGGCATTGACGCCGATCTTCATTCTCGTGGCGATCGGCAATTTCATGAATGTGCTGACCGGGCGGCTCGCGCGCATCGTCGATCGCTCGCGTCAGCTACAGGCGCAGTGAGGTGGTGCCGGTTTTCTGGACAGGGTGTTAAGCTACTCCCGACCTGATGGAT
>CALMVA010000094.1 GCA_937873035.1 uncultured Sphingomonadaceae bacterium
CATCTTCGCGCTTCAGCAAGAGCATCAATGGGCAGCCAAGGCCTCTTCCGCCGCAGAGCGCAAAGCCAAGCTTGCCCGGTTGAAAGCTGCCGTGGAAGCCCATGCGGATGATATTGTCGCCGCTGTTCTGGAAGACACGCGCAAGCCCGAAGCTGAAATCCGCGTGACGGAAGTGATGAACATCGTCGGCAATGTGCAGCGCAATATCGACAATCTCGACGCCTGGATGACCCCGACGCAGGTCGCCACATCCATGAACCCGGCGGACAGTGCCGAAATCCGGTATGAAGCGCGTGGCGTGTGCCTGATCCTCGGGCCGTGGAATTTCCCTCTGGGCCTCACACTCGGCCCGGTTGCGGCGGCCATCGCGGCAGGCAATTGCTGCATGGTGAAGCTGACCGACCTGTGCCCCGCCACTGCGCGGGTGGCGGCAACCATCATCCGCGAAGCCTTTGACGAGCGCGATGTGGCGCTGTTCGACGGCGATGTCAGCGTGGCGACCGCGCTGCTTGATCTGCCCTTCCACCATATCTTCTTCACAGGCTCCACCCGCGTTGGCAAGATCGTGATGACGGCAGCGGCCAGGAATCTCGCCAGTGTCACGCTCGAACTCGGCGGGAAATCACCGGTAATCATCGATGATGGCGCGGATATCGATCTGATCGCCGCGCAGCTCGCCAATGCCAAGCAGTTCAACGGCGGGCAGGCGTGCATCTGCCCGGACTATGTGTTTGTGAAGGAAGACCAGAAGGCGCAACTCGTGGAAGGCTTCCGCGCGAGTGTCGCCAACAACCTTTATGATGAAAATGGCGCGATCAAGAAGGAAAGCATCGCCCAGATCGTCAACCCGGCGAACTTCAACCGCGTGAAGGCGATGTTCGACGATGCCGTGGCACAGGGGGCGACTGTGGCTGTGGGCGGCACGCTTGAAGAAGCGGACCTCACGATCCACCCGACGATGCTGACTGATGTGACGCCCCAGATGAAGATCTTGCAGGACGAGATTTTCGCGCCTGTGCTGCCGGTGATGACCTATGACAGTCTCGATCAGGCGATCAGCTATATCGAAGAGCGTGAAAAGCCGCTCGCGCTCTACGTCTATTCAAACAATGCGGCGAACGTGCAGAAGGTGCTCGACCGAACGTCATCGGGCGGCGTGACCGTGAACGGTGTCTTCTCGCACTATCTTGAAAACCGGCTGCCCTTCGGTGGCGTCAACACGAGTGGCATGGGCAGCTATCACGGCTATTTTGGCTTCAAGGCCTTCTCGCACGAGCGCGCGATCTACCTGCATCAGTAAGCGGCTGGCAGGGCGGGTGTTGCCCGCCCGCCGCACGGCTCTGGTGGTTACACAAGCCCAAATTTCAGCAATAGAAGCACCCCTGCCGCCAGCATCGTGGTTTCAACCGCCATCAAAATGACGGGCTTGAGGCCAACCTTCACGATCTCACCGAGCCGCGTCTTGACGCCGATGGCGGCGATGGAGGTGACAAGACACCAGCGCGACAGTTCATTGCCCAAGCTGGTGACCGGCTTGGGAAGATCGACCGTGCTGTTGAGCACGACAAGCGCGATGAAGGCGACCACAAACCACGGCAGAAGCGGCGGGCGGGTCGTGCCGGGGGCCGCAGAACTCCGCGTGATTTGTCCCGCGACGAGAATGACGGGCAGCAGCATCGCCACCCGCAACAACTTGACGATGGTGGCCGTGTCGCCTGCTTCGGGCGAGATGGCATAGCCCGCGCCGACGACCTGTGCGACATCATGGATCGTCGCGCCGATGAACACACCGGACTGGTGCGCAGACAGCCCCATTGCATGAGCGATGACGGGATAGGCGATCATCGCGGTCGTCGAAAAGATCGACACGCCGATGATGGTGAAGAGAGTCGCTTGCTCCTTCTTTTCATGCGGTGGCAGCGCGGCGGAAAGTGCGAGCGCGGCGGAAGCGCCGCATATGGCGGTTGCCCCGCCAGACAGAAAGCCGAACAGCGGGTTGAAGCCCATCGCGCGGGCAAGGCCCACCGAAACGAGGATGGTGATGGCGACAATCCCCACCACCATCAGCACCGGGCCAAGGCCGAGCGACGTCACCTGATCCCAGCCGATGCGAATTCCCAGCAGCGCGACGCCGATACGCAGCAAGCCTCTGGACGCAAAGTCGATGCCGCTCTTGGTTCGCTCGGTTTCGGTGAGGAAGTTGAAGGCCATGCCAAGCAGCAGCGCATAGAGCATCAACGGCGCGGTATAATGTTCCGAAAGGAAGGTCGCTGCCGCCGCGATGACCAGCGCGATGCCAAGGCCGGGAAGCACGGCCCGGACCTTGGGGGGAAGTGTTGTCATGGTCAATTATCCTATGTGGGCCGTCTGGCAAGGTCGGTCAGGTAGCTGCGGCGCATTGCGGCATAGACGGTGGCGGCGGCCAGGCAGGGCAGGGGCAGCAACTGAAGCGCGCCGAGCAGGCCAATCGCATCTGCGACGCGGCCGGTGAGGATCGGCCCCGGTGCCAGCCCCAGCAGATTGTTGGCAAGCGTCAGCGTCGCAAATGCCGAGCCGTGAACCATGAGCGGTGTGAGATTGGCGACCATCGCGCCCGCTGGGCCGGTCGTTCCTGCAACTAGAAACATCCCCAGCCCCAGCAGCACCATCTGGGCGATGCCGGGTGGCAATTGAAAGGCCAGGCCAAGGCAGATTGCGGTGCCCAGACTATAGCCGATGGCGAGCGCGATCTTGCGCTCTGGCTGATTGCGCGCAATCCGGTCGCTCAACATTCCGCACAGGATCATCCCTGCGCCGCACAACAGCAGCAGCAGCGCTGCCATGCGTCCGGCCTTGTCCACCGGCAGCGCGTAATAACGGTTGAAATAGCTGGGCAGCCATGCGGGCAGAGCGCCTGCTGCAAAAAGCTGGAGGCCACTTCCGGCATAGGCAAGGCGAACGGATCGCGTGGAAAATAGCGCGCGAAGTGAGGCTGCAAGCGTGGGCGCGCCGCTTTGCGGGCTGATGCCGGCAAGTGCCTGCACGCGCTGCTCGCGCACGACAATGGGGTAGAGAAGGCCAAGGACAAGGCCGCCCGCGCCGATCACCATAAACGCCTCACGCCAGCCATGGCTCGCCGCGATCTGGGCACCCAACGCTACGCCGAGCACTTGGCCGAACAGCCCGCCTGCCATGAAGGCGGCGGAAAGCGTCGCCCGCAAACGCTGGGGAAAGACGCTGATGACAACGGCAATCCCCACGCTGCCATAGGCGGCTTCGCCAAGGCCGACGAGCGCGCGTCCGGCCAACATCTCCCCAAAACCCTGCGCGTGGGCGCAGAATAATGTGGCGAGGCTCCACAAGATGGCCATGGCGGTCAGGCTGCGCACACGACCCCATTTGTCTGCGGCGAGCGAGAGCGGAAAGGTGAGCAGACCAACCATCACGGCGACAACGCCGGAGAGCAGGCCAAGCTGGCTGTCGAGCAGATGCCATTCCGCCTTGAGCAACGGAAAGACCGCGTTGAGCACCTGCCGCGCCATATAATCCGAGATGAGCAAGCCAAAGCTCAGCGCGAAGATCAGCCAGCTATAGGTGGTGGCGCGGGATGGGCCTTTGCCCATGCCTGCAATGCTGACTGGTCCCGCCATATGCCGCCGTCCTTCTCCTTGCGCGCCCGCTATTTTGCGAGCTGCGCGATCAACTCCAGCCCTTTGGGCCATGGCCCGAAACCGGCGGGGGGATTGAGATGCCCAACCTCACCGCCGTCATGGAGCGTTGCGCCCCAGCTTTCCGCCAAATCCGCCACCCGGTCAAAACGTGCGAGCGGATCGTTCTGGCTTGCGACGACCAGCGTTGGAAAGGGCATCTTGCTGCGGGCCATGGGCACCCAGCCGCCCTCGTTGAGTGCGTCGGGCGTTGGATAGCCCGTAGGCAACGGGTTTTCCACATCCGCAGGCGTTGCGAGCAGTGCGGCTTTGATGGCGCGCGTCGGGTTTTCAGCCCAGTGCGCAACCATCAGGCAGCCTGCGCTGTGTGCGGCAATCACAACATCGCCTTCAATGCTGTTGAGGGCGGCATCCAGCGCCGCCACGCGCGCGGCCCGGCTCAGGCGATCCAGGGTGAGCGGCTCAACCGTCACCGAACCGGGGATCGCCCGTGCTGCGTGTGTCTGCCAATGCTCGTCCACATGATCGCGCAATCCGGGCACGAACAGCACGGTCACATCGGCTGGCAACACCGTCATCTCCGCCTCACGCGGCATTGCGCAGCGGAACGCCCAGCTGGCCGCGTTCGCGGTTTGGCGCCATGCCAAGTTTGGTGAGCGTCTCTTCGGTCGAGTTATATTGCGTGCCGATCTTGTAGATGGCGCGCGCTTCCTCGCCATTGGCGACTTCACGGCCCAACTCGCGTGAAATGCGGACGAGTTGCTCAATCTGCGCGACCGAACCCATCTTGTTGCCATGCGGATCGTAGATCGTGTCTTCGATGCCGCAGCGGGCGTGCATCCCCAGCGCGATGGCCATTGTGTTGATCGGCAGGACATTGCCCATCACGCTTTCAAGCGTCACGGTTGAGCCATCGGGTGCGCGACGGATGAATTCCATGAAGTTGGCAGGGTTTGGCCCATCAAAGCCGCCGCCAATGCCAACCCATGTCAGGTTGAGCGGCCCCTTATAATGTCCGCGCCGCACGAGGCGTTCCACGGTTTCCATATCCGGCATACAGGTGAGCTGGAAGTGCGGCTGGATGCCATTGGCGGTCAGGCGGCGCAGATGTTCTTCCACCCATGCCGGCCCGGCGGGCACGACCATCTCACGATAGGCGTGATACATGGCGGGGTTGGCAAGGCTCGTCGGGCCGTATTCTTCCTCGCGCATCAGGTCCATCACGTTCATCTGCGTGGTGTTGACGGCAATGGTCACCTGTTCAGGCGTAGGCTGAAGCTCTGCCAGCATATGGCGCACTTCATCCGACAGCCACTTGGCTTCCGCGCCTTCTTCTTCGCTTTCAGGCGCGAAGGAAATGGAGCCGCCCACCTGTATAATCATCTCTGGCACGGCATCGCGGATCTTGCCGATCACTTCGTTGAAGCGTGAGAGATATTTGGAGCCATGGCCATCCGGCTCGCGGCAGTGGAGGTGCAGCACGGTGGCGCCTGCATTATAGCAGTCGACCGCCTTTTGGACCTGCGCGTCAACGCTGACCGGAATGTCTTCGGGGAAATCCTCCGGTGCCCATTCCGGGCCATAAGGAGCCACGGTGATAACCAGCTTGTCCTGATTTGCGGGAAGCAGTGAATCGTCGAGAAATTGCATCGCGTCTCTCCTGTTTTTGATGGGGCCTGTTTTGGTGGGGGTCAGTATGGGCGGTCGCCGATGATGCCCGCGCGCTCCATGCGGCGGACGGTGGGCGCGTAATCCATCACGGCGTAATGCTGGGTTGAGCGGTTGTCCCAGATGGCGACGGAATTGGGCTGCCAGCGCCAGCGCACCTGATATTCCGGGATGCTCGCCCGGCTGATGAGATATTGGAGCAGCATCGCGCCGCCGGGCGCATAATCCTGCCCGTAGCGGACATTTTCGGCGGTGTGGAAATTGGTGAAGTGCGTTGTGAAGCCGTTCACGAACAGCACTTTTTCGCCTGTTTCAGGGTGAATACGGACAACTGGATGCTCGGCATCGGGATATTGTGCCTTAAGCGCAAGGCGCTGGTCTTCCGCCATGCGCGCGCCGAACGTCGCTTCAATCGAGTGGCGCGCGCGCAGGCCGCTGATACTGTGCTTGATGTGTTCTGGCAGGTCCGCATAGGCCTTTGCCATATTGGCCCACATGGTGTCGCCGCCAACGGGCGGGCAGGTGATGCAGCGCAGCACACAGCCCATCGGCGGCGCGACGCGCCATGTGGCATCGCAATGCCAGGAGTTTTCGTAATAATCAGGCGGTGAGTTCTCATCCTTGTAGATGCGGACAAGGCCGGGATGTTCGGGATCGCTGCCTGCAACCGGGTGATCCTCCAGCGATCCGAAGCGTTCGGCAAAGGCAACGTGTTCTGCGCGGCTGATGTCCTGATCGCGCAGAAAGAGCACCTTGTGCTCCAGCAGTGCGGCGCGGATATCTCCAAAAAGATCATCATTCGTCGCAGCTTCAGCCAAGCTGATGCCAGAAACCTGAGCGCCAATATGCGTGGTGAGTTTTTCGATATGCATGACAAACTCCCGCTAGAGAACGAAGATCGATGACCCGATGGTCTTGCCGGTTTCGAGGTTGCGGTGCGCTTCGACGCAGTCTTCAAGCCCATAACGCTGGCCGATCTCCACTTTGATCCGCCCGGCGGCGAGGTGGCCGAACCAGAGCTGCGAAAGCTCTGCCCGTTCCTCCGCATCTGCATAATAATCGGCAAAGGCGGGCCGCGTGAAATAGACCGACCCCTGCATCATCATCTGAAAGGCGTCGATGGCGGGGAAGGGGCCAGAGGCCGTGCCGCACCCCACCAGCACCCCGCGCCGCTTGAGCGATTTCAGCGAGGCCTCAAAGGTATCCTTGCCGACGCTGTCGAATACGGTTTCAACGCCTTTGCCGCCGGTCAGTTCCCTCACGCGCTGGGGCACGTCCTCACGGCGGTAGAAGATGATTTCGTCGCAACCGAAGGACTTGGCCTTTTCAGCCTTCTCTTCGTTCGAAACCGTCCCGATGACACGCAGGCCCATGAGCTTTGCCAACTGCACCGCGAGCAAGCCCACGCCGCCTGCGGCCGCATGGAGCAGAATGGTGTCGCCCGCCTTCATCCGCGGATTGGTCTTGGCGAGCCAATAGGTTGCGGAAAGGCCGCGCATGGTGGAGGCTGCCGCGTCTTCAAAGGAGATGGCGTCAGGCAGTTTGAAAAGCGGCGCGGCGGGCATGATACGCTCGGTGGAATAGGCGCCAAGCGGGCTGCCATTATATGCCACCCGATCACCGGGAACAAAGCCGGTTACGCCTTCGCCAACCGCCTCGATGGTGCCAGCGCCTTCCACGCCGATGCCGCAGGGCGGTTGCACGGGATAATAGCCGGAGCGGAAATAGGTGTCGGCAAAATTGCAGCCGACAGCGGCATGGCGGATGCGGACTTCACCCGGACCCGGATTCCCGACCTCAACATCCTCCACTTGGAGAACTTCAGGTCCGCCAGCTTCATGGAAACGCACGGCTTTGGCCATCGGTTTTGCCTCTCCTCAATCCTTGTTGCAGCCAAGCTAGCGCCCATGCGGATTGCATTTTTCATATTTCATGACATTGTTTTCTCATTTGGTGCCAAGCTGGGTGCGAAGGGAGAGGGGATGGCGGAATATGTCCGGGCGGCGGCGCTCTCCGGCTATTTTGAAGTCATGGCGAGTCTCGGCGTCGATCCGCGCGGGCTGCTGCAAGAGCAGGGGCTCTCCACCCACCTGCTGTTCGATCCCGAACAATTTATTTCCGCACTGGCGGCCATTCGTCTGCTGGAGCGCAGCGCAGAGGCGACGGGGTGCGTCACGCTGGGGCTGCGCATGGCGGAAGGGCGATCGCTCGCCAATCTCGGCGCGACCAGCTTGTTGATCGCGCACCAGCCGACGCTCCGCAAGACGCTGGAGACGCTTCAGGAATTTCGCGCGCGTATCAACTCCACATTGGTTCTCCATTTCGAAGAGCTGGAGGAAGACGTTATTCTGCGCGAAGATTTTTCGCTCAGCCGACCAGAGCCGACGCGGCAATCGACAGACCTTGCTCTTGGCGTGCTGGCGCGGCTGTGCACCACGGCGCTTGGCGGATCATGGGCACCGCGCACAGTGTGCTTTTCGCACCATGCGCCGCCATCGGCTGATCTGCCGCTCTATACCCGTGTATTCCGCTGCAAGCCCCAATTTGACTGCACATTCAACGGCATTGTCATCGGTCGCGCCGATCTTGATCTGACCAATGATCGCGCCGACCAGCAACTGGCGCTCCATGCGCGGCAATTGCTCCATTCAGTGATGAGCCCGGCAGCGCGTGGCTGTGCGGCAGATGTGGAACAGCTCATAAAGCTGCTGCTCCCCGCCGGGCGCGCCACTGTGCAGATTTGTGCGGCGTCGATGGGGATGACCGTGCGCACCCTGCAACGCGCACTTGATGCGGAGGGGGAAACGTTCAGCACGCTCGTAAACCGCGCGCGCAAGCAACTCGCCACCCAATATCTCGCAAACCCGCGCCTGCGCATCACCGACATTGCAGATATGCTGGGATATAGCTCAATCGGCGCATTTACCCGCTGGCACACGCAGATTTTTGGGGTTTCACCCAAGGTCGCCCGAAGGGAAGCGGGCGGTGCTGGCGGACTTGCTGGGCGCGAGTTCCAACCGCCTAACCGAGATTCTGGAGGACTGGAACAAGGTTCTTCAGAAATCGAGCCTCGGTCGAAATACCCCTGACAATCAGAATGAACGGAAGGATGACAGCGCCCCGCGCGGCAGTCGTCCGGCTGCCGTGCGGAGGCGTCGAACGGCTTGAGTCGGGGGCGCGATGCGGAAAAAGCGCACCCCGCCATTTTCGCTGAGGCTGACCTTCGAGCAGCGCGCACGGCTGGAGCAGGAGGCCGCAGGCTCCTCGCTCTCAGCCTATATCCATGAACGATTGTTCGGCGCGGAAGCGCCGCCCGCCAGACGCAAACGCGGCAAAGCGCCTGTGAAGGATCAGCAGGCGATTGCGGAGCTATTGGCGAAGCTCGGGCAATCGCGCCTTTCGAGCAATCTCAATCAACTGGCGCGGCTGGCCAATCTGGGCGCACTGCCCGTCACCCCTGACACCGAAACCGCGATTATCGAAGCGGCGGACGATATCGCCGCCATGCGGAAATTGCTGATCGAAGCCCTTGGGCTGGAGGTCACGCCATGATCCTCAAAGCATCGCAGCGCAGCGGTGGCCAGAATCTAGGGCGGCATCTGCTCAATGCCGAAGACAATGAGCAGGTGGAAGTCCACGAGGTTAGCGGCTTCCTGTCGGAATCCGTGCTGGGCGCGATGAAGGAAGCGCAGGCGATGGCCATGGGGACACGCTGCCAGCAATATCTGTTTTCCGTGTCGCTCAGCCCACCGGAAACCGAAACCGTGGCGGTTGAGGTGTTCGAGGGCGCGATAGCGAAGATCGAAGAGCGACTGGGGCTACAAGGCCAGCCCCGTGTGGTGGTGTTCCATGAAAAGGAAGGCCGCCGCCATGCCCATTGCGTCTGGTCGCGCATTGATGCCGAGACCATGACGGCCAAACAGATGTCGCACTTCAAGAGCAAGCTCATGGACGTATCCAAGCAGCTCTACCTTGAGAATGGCTGGAAGATGCCCAAAGGGTTCATCAGCAGCCAGGAACGCAGCCCCGCCAATT